>CAYYRN010000026.1:0-27505 GCA_964474295.1 uncultured Eubacteriales bacterium | reverse complement strand
GACGGTGCGGCTTTGAAGTAAATCCGAAGCATTAAAACAAAAATATTCGGGCAAAAGGAGCTTTTCGGGACAAAATCCGAAAAGCTCCTTTGATGCTTAAATTCCAAAAGTAAAAATTTGCTGCAAAATGATTATATTCTTTTTCAGTTCAATAAAACTTCAATATTTTGTGGTACAATGTTATATGTGGGGGTGTAAGTGTGAAAATATTACTTGTTGAGGATGAAAAACGTATGGCACAGGCACTTTGTGAGCTTTTACGTCTTGAAAAGTACGAAGTAAACCATTTTGACAACGGCTTTGACGGTTTGGCTGCCATAGAAAGCAACATATATGACGTTGTAATTCTCGATATTATGCTTCCCGGTATAAACGGATATGAAATAACGAAAACGGTCAGAGCAAAGGGAATGACAACACCCATTCTTATGCTTACGGCAAAAACAGAGCTTGACGATAAAGTGGTAGGACTTGACAGCGGTGCGGACGATTACCTTACAAAACCGTTTATGACGAAGGAGCTGCTCGCACGAATCCGTGCGCTCGGCAGAAGGGCTCTCGGAACAACGGACGGGGTGCTTGCCTGCGGTGATATTGTGCTTGAAACGAACACATTCAGCTTGTTTTGCACCGCAAGCGGTCAAAGGGTTCGTCTCAGCGAAAAGGAATACAGAATACTTGAATATATGATTGCCAATCAAGGGCAAATTCTGACAAGAGAGCAGCTTGCTTTGAAAATTTGGGGATTTGAAAGCGAGGCTGAGTACAACAATGTGGAAGTGTATATGTCGTTTACACGCAAAAAGCTTGCTTTTGTGGAATCGAAAATCGAAATAAAATCCGTAAGAGGAATCGGCTATGAATTGAGGTGCAATGATGTTTAAAAAATCAAGAAGAAAAATTGTCGCATCGATTATGTCCGTTCTTGTTGCTTTATGGGTAGGAACGCTCGGCGTTATTTATACGTCAAGCTATTTTGAAATGAAAAAACAAAATGAACAAATGCTGAAAACTCACGCGGATATGTATGTTATGCCGCAGTCGTTCGGCAATGCTCCTCCCGATGTCAACCGAAAATTTAAGCCTGAATTTTCGGATTCGCCGGCTTTCAGACTGTCAACTTTTTATACCGTTGCGCTCACTTATGACGGAGAAATAATCGAAATCAAAAACAATCAGCCTACCGTTCACACAGATGCTTCTTTGGAGAAATTAGCGCTGAATATTGCGGAAAAAGACAAAGAAACGGGAACGGAGAATAATTTGACGTTTTACAAAACCGATAAGGGAGGCTACATTCTTGTTGCTTTTATGGATAACACGGTTGTTAACGAGAACGCCGTTATGCTGTTTAGATATACGCTCATTTTCGGCGGTGTCGCTTTGGTTTTGTTCTTCTTTTTATCGGTGTTCCTTGCAAGAAAAATCGTGCATCCGCTTGAAGAAAGCTATCAAAAACAAAAGCAGTTTATTTCAGATGCGGGTCACGAATTGAAAACACCCGTTTCCGTTGTCGGAGCAAACATTGAGCTGTTGTCACGGGAAATCGGTGAGAATCGGTGGCTTGCGAATATTCAGTATGAAAATGAACGTATGGGCAAGCTGATAGTTCAGCTTCTTGACCTTGCAAAAACGGAAAACGTTGTGCCGCAAACGGAAAACATTAATTTCAGCCGTTTGGTCAGCGGCGAAACACTGCCGTTTGAAAGCGTTGCCTTTGAAAAGGGACTTACCATCAATTGCAATATAGCGGATGAAATTTTTTTGCAGGCAAACAGCTCACAGCTAAAACAGCTTGTTACCATTTTGGTTGATAATGCAATTCGCCACAGCAATCAAAAAGGCGAGGTTGTTTTAAACCTTACAAAAGAACACGGCTTTGCAAGGCTTTCGGTTATAAACAAAGGCGATGAAATCCCGAAAGAACAGCGTGAGCATATTTTTGACCGCTTTTACCGTGTGGATACCGTCCGCAACGGTGAGGATAAGCATTACGGCTTGGGACTTGCAATAGCTAAGGCTATTGTGAACGCACACAAGGGTCAAATAGGAGTTCATTGCTATGACGGCAAGGTGGAGTTCCGAGTTGATTTGCCCGTATGACACAGTGTTTGTCTTTGTTCAATAAAACTTCAATCTTCCTCCTGTACAATGGTGTCAATCAAAGTACAGGAGGCTTTTTTGCGTCCCGAAGCCGAATGGGAAAGGAGAAAAAATTGAAATACCGACACGAATTTAAGCACGAAATCAGCTACGGCGATATGCTCGTTTTACGTCAGCGTTTGTCCGCCGTTATGAAAGCGGACACCCATGCAATCAACGGCAAATATTTCATCCGCAGTCTTTACTTCGATAATGCTGCCGACAAGGCATTGAGGGAAAAAATTGACGGCGTAAATATCCGTGAAAAGTTCCGAATCAGATACTATAACGGTGATACATCTCTGATTCATCTGGAGAAGAAAAGCAAAATCAACGGCTTGTGTCTGAAAGACAGCGTGACGCTTTCCGAAAATCAAACTCAGGCGATTTTGGACGGAAATTACGAATGGATGAGCAAAAGCAATGTTCCGCTTGTAAGGGAATTGTATGGCAAAATGCTCAGCCAAGGCTTGAGACCTAAAACCATTGTGGATTACACAAGGGAACCGTTTGTGTTTTTACCCGGAAACGTCCGTGTGACACTCGATTACAATATAAGAACGGGAATGAGCTGTACGGATTTTTTAAATCCGAATTGTGTAACCGTTCCGGCAGGTGATACGTCTATCATACTTGAAGTGAAATGGGACGAATATCTTCCCGATATTATCCGTGACTGTGTGCAGCTTTTGAATTGCCGAACGGGTGCATTTTCAAAATATGCCGTGTGCCGAATATACGGCTGACAAAATAAAAACGTTAGGAGTAATTATTATGACATTTAATGACATCTTTAAATCAAGTTTTTTGGAGAATATTGAAAGCGTGAGCATTTTCGATATGGCAATAGCTTTGGCTTTGGCATTCGGTATCGGTATGTTTATTTTTCTTGTATACAAAAAGACATATCAGGGCGTTATGTACTCATCAAGCTTCGGAACAACGCTTGTTGCTCTTACGATGATAACCACCGTAGTCATTTTGGCGGTTACATCAAATGTTGTTCTTTCACTCGGTATGGTCGGCGCACTTTCCATTGTGCGTTTCCGCACGGCAATCAAAGAACCGCTTGATATCGCTTTCCTTTTTTGGTCAATAGCGGTGGGAATTGTTCTTGCTGCGGGTATGATACCTCTTGCCGTTATAGGAAGCGTTATTATCGGACTTATTCTTATTGTGTTTGTAAACAGAAAATCTCACTTAAATCCGTATATTGTGGTTATCTCTTGTGCCGATTTCGCAGCGGAAAAGAAAGCCGTTGACTTCCTTAAAGGTAATGTTAAAAAGTGTGTGATTAAAAGCAAAACGGCAACAAAAGGGCTTATTGAATTAAATATCGAAATCCGTATGTCAGATGACAGCACCGATTTTATCAATGCTTTAAGCGATATGCCCGGTGTTAACAGTGCTGTTCTTGTAAGCTACAACGGCGAATATATGGGCTGAGGAGGTTCGGTATGTCAACACACAGGCATTTTGATAAAATTTGCTGTGTTGTCCTTGCCCTTACGCTGCTTCTTTGCATCTTTTTTGTAAATGCCGAACGCTTCGGTATTCAGAAAGCATCTTCCTCAATGGAATATGAAAGCACGCTGTTTGATACTTCGGTTGTTCATACCATCGATATTGTAATGGACGATTGGGATGAATTTACGGCAAATTGCAAAAGCGAGGAATATTACAATTGCACCGTAGTTATCGATAACGAAGCGTATAAAAACGTTGCCATCAGAGGCAAGGGCAACACTTCGCTCAGCCAAGTCAGTAATGACCGTTACAGCTATAAAATCGAGTTTGACCATTATAACAGTGCAAACACCTATCACGGACTTGACAAATTATGTTTGAACAATATTATTCAGGACAACACCTATATGAAGGATTATCTGACATACAGAATGATGAACGAAATGGGTGTGGCGTCTCCACTTTGCAGTTATGCGTACATCACAGTCAACGGCGAGGATTGGGGACTGTATCTTGCCGTGGAGGGCGTGGAGGAATCGTTCCTTGAGAGAAACTACGGCAAGGATTACGGTGAACTTTACAAGCCCGACAGTATGAATATGGGTGCAGGACGAGGCAACGGCGAAAAATTTGATATGGATGAATTTTTGGGGGATTCCTCAACGGATATTTCCGCTGACAACAGCGGCGGTGAGGGCGGCTTTATATCTTTAGGACAAAGCCGTGAAAATGCGGAAAACGGCGGCAAATCGACACCGCCTGACGGCTTTGATTTTACGAAAGATGCACAAAAAAATATGCCGAACGATTTCGGCGGCGGTATGACAAACGGAAGTGACGATGTTCTGCTGAAATATATTGACGATAATGCGGGGAGTTATTCAAACATCTTCGATAACGCAAAAACGAACGTTTCTTCTGCCGACAAAAAACGTCTTATTAAGTCCTTGAAAAATTTAAGCAACGGCGAGGACATTGAAAACACCGTTGATGTAGATGCGGTTATCCGTTACTTTACGGTACACAATTTTGTATTGAATTTTGACAGCTACACAGGCTCGATGATTCATAACTACTATCTCTATGAAAATGAAGGCGTTATGCAAATGATTCCTTGGGACTATAACCTCGCTTTCGGCGGATTTAAGTCTGCGGATGATGCTGCAAGCCTTGTAAACTATCCTATTGATTCTCCCGTGTCCGATGGCAATATATCGGATAGACCGATGCTTGCGTGGATTTTCGAGAGCGAAGAGTATACGCAGTTGTATCACAAATGTTTTTCCGAATTTATCAGTGAGTATTTTGACAGCGGATATTTTTCCGAAATGATAGACGGCGTTCGTGAAATGATTTCGCCGTATGTCGAAAAAGACCCGACAAAATTCTGCACATATGATGAATTTGAAAAGGGCATTTCAACCTTGAAAGAGTTTTGCTTGCTTCGAGCCGAAAGTATAAGCTGTCAGCTTGATGGCACAATCGGTTCTACATCCGACACGCAGCAAAGCGATACGCTTATAGATGCCTCGGATATCCGAATCGATGATATGGGTTCTATGGGCAACACGATGCCTCAAGCTAAAGAAAAGCTTGACGAAAGCTCGGAAAATTCCGACACGGATGATAAAGAAACAGCGAAGGACAAAATGCAGCCGAAAGAGTCGGAAAGTGAGGAAATTAACAGCTTGCCCGACACTGATGTTCCGCAAATGCCGAGCGGACAAATGCCAGATGGTCAAGCACCGGGCGGACAAATGCCGGGTGGTCAAGAACCGGACGGACAAATGCCGCCCGATTTTCAAAACGGAAAAGACGAAGCTTCGGGACAAAGCGATTCAGACGCTCCGATTCAGCCGAACAGCGACGTAAATATGCCCGATGACACGAAAAAATCAGATTCGCAGCCTGAGACATCGGGAATGTCAAAATCATTGATTATGCTTGTTGTAAGCGTGGTCGTGCTTTGTGCGGGCATTTGCTTTGCTTTATTTTTTAAGAGAAGAAAGCAGTATTAAGCTTGCTCATCAATAGTGGAAATGCCGAGAGTAACCTCCTCCAGCACATCAAGAAGCATCCTTACCGTGTCGAGGCTTGTGAGCATAGTAATGTTGTTTTGTGCGGCACATCTTCTTATGGCAATGCCGTCTCCGTAGTGCTTGCCGGACAAAACCGCACGGGTGTTTATCACATAGCTGACATATCCTGCACGTATCGAATCCAAAACTTCTTCACTGCCCTCACTCGGCTTGCGGCGGATTCTGGTGCGTATGCCGTTTGCTTTTAAAAATTCTCCGGTAAGAGAGGTTGCTTCTATATTAAATCCCATATTGTAAAAACGGCGGATGAGCGGTAAGGTTTCTTCTTTATCCTCATCCGCAACACTTACTACCACCGTTCCGTAATTACGAAGCGTAAGTCCTGAGGCTATCATCGCTTTGTATGCGGCACGGTGCAATTTTTTATCATATCCTATTGCCTCACCCGTGGATTTCATTTCGGGGGAAAGGTATGCATCCATACCCCTAAGCTTAGAAAATGAGAAAGCGGGAGCTTTTACATAATATCTGCTTTTTTCTTTCGGGTAGATGTCTGAAATTCCCTGTTCACGCAAAGAAACACCCAAATTACATCGTGTTGCAATATCGGCAAGGCTGTACCCCGTGGCTTTTGACAAAAAAGGTACTGTCCTTGAAGAACGCGGATTTACTTCTATGATATAAACGTTTTCGTTTTTATCCACAATAAACTGAATGTTGAAAAGTCCGATTATTCCTATTCCCAAGCCGAGACGTGCGGTGTAATCGAGGATTGTTTCTTTAACCTTGTCGGAAAGGCTGTAAGAAGGGTACACGCTTATGGAATCCCCCGAATGTACACCCGTTCTTTCAACAAGCTCCATAATACCGGGGACAAAAACGTCCTTGCCGTCACATATGGCATCTACCTCAACCTCTTTGCCTTTGATGTATTTATCCACAAGCACGGGTTTGTCGGAATCTATTTCAACTGCGGTTTTAAGATAATCGCAAAGTGCTTCTTCTTTTGCGACAATTTGCATGGCTCTGCCGCCGAGGACAAAGCTCGGACGTACAAGCACGGGGTAGCCTATTTCCTTTGCGGCTTTCAAACCGTCTTCTATACTCGTTACCGCCTGACCTTTCGGCTGCGGAATTTTAAGGGATAACAAAAGCTTTTCAAAAGAATCACGGTTTTCGGCACGTTCTATGGCATCACAGTCTGTGCCGATAATTTTAACGCCGCATTTTTTTAACGGCTCGGCAAGGTTTATCGCCGTTTGACCGCCGAGTGTTGCGATTATGCCCTCAGGTTTTTCAAGCTCTATAATGTTCATAACATCTTCCACGCACAGCGGCTCGAAATAAAGCTTGTCTGAACAGGTGTAGTCCGTTGAAACGGTTTCGGGGTTGTTGTTGATGATAATTGCTTCATAACCCGATTCCTTAATGGTTTTTACGGCGTGGACGGTCGAATAATCGAATTCCACACCCTGACCGATACGAATAGGCCCTGAACCGAGAACGATTACTTTCTTTTTGTCGGAAACCACGGATTCGTTTTCGTCCGCATATGTGGAATAGAAGTAAGGAATATAGCTGTCAAACTCCGAAGCACAAGTGTCAATCATCTTGTAAACGGGGAATATTTTTTCTTTTTTACGCAAGGCGAAAATGTCCGATTCTTTCTTGCCCCAAAGCTCGGCAATCGCCTTGTCGGAAAATCCCATTTTCTTTGCCGCAAGCAGAACATCGGTATTGCCGATGTTTTCTTTCAGCTCTCTTTCTTCTTCAACTATGTTGCGGATTTTGCGGATGAAAAAGAGGTCGATAGCGGTGTCTTTTGCAATTTTGTCGGTGCTTGCTCCGAGGCGAAGAAGTTGAGCTATTGCATATATGCGGTCGTCCGTTCCGATTTTGATATATTCAAACAGCTCGCTTTTGCTCATATTGTCGAATTTGCGGTGATGAAGATGAAAAAGACCTATTTCGAGTGAGCGAACCGCCTTGAGCAGGCTTTCCTCCGCAGTTCTTCCGATGCTCATAACCTCTCCCGTGGCTTTCATTTGTGTGGAAAGAGAATTGTCCGCATCCGAAAATTTATCAAACGGAAAACGCGGCATTTTTGTGACCACATAATCCAAAGCGGGTTCAAAAGATGCGGGCGTGTTGGCAATTTGAATTTCATCAAGTGTCATACCCACACCGATTTTTGCCGACACACGGGCAATCGGGTAGCCGCTTGCCTTTGATGCAAGTGCGGAGGAGCGTGACACTCTGGGGTTTACTTCTATGAGGTAATACTGAAAAGAATTGGGGTCAAGGGCAAACTGTACGTTGCAGCCACCCTCGATTTTTAAAGCTCTTATTATTTTAAGGGCGCTGTTTCTGAGCATATGGTATTCCTTGTTGGTAAGCGTTTGTGAGGGGCAAACAACCACGGAGTCGCCCGTATGTATACCCACGGGGTCGAGGTTTTCCATATTGCAAATTGTAATGGCAGTATCGTTGCTGTCACGCATAACCTCATATTCGATTTCTTTATATCCCTTGATGCTTTTTTCTATAAGTACCTGTTTTACAGGGGAGAGTGAGAGAGCGTTTTTCATAAGAGGCAAAAATTCTGCTTCATTGTCGGCAAAGCCTCCTCCCGTGCCGCCGAGTGTGAACGCAGGACGCAGAACCACGGGATATCCGATTTTTTGTGCGACTTTCAAGCCTTCTTCCATAGAAGACGCAATGTCGGACGGGAGAACCGGTTCACCGAGCTTTTCGCACAGTTCTTTGAACATTTCACGGTCTTCGGCTTGTTCTATGCTGCTGCTTTTTGTGCCGAGAAGCTCCACACGACATTCTTTGAGGATTCCTTTCTTTTCAAGCTGCATTGCAAGATTAAGTCCCGTCTGTCCGCCGATTCCGGGCAAAATCGCATCTGGACGCTCATATCTGATGATTTTTGCTATATATTCCAGTGTAAGAGGCTCCATATACACCTTATCCGCTATGGAGGTATCTGTCATAATAGTGGCGGGGTTTGAATTACAGAGAACAACCTCGTACCCTTCTTCTTTCAAAGCAAGACACGCCTGCGTTCCCGCATAGTCAAATTCCGCAGCCTGACCGATTACAATGGGACCTGAGCCTATAACAAGAACTTTTTTTATATCGTATCTTTTAGGCATTTTGCTTTTCCTCCTCCATCATTTTTATAAAACGGTCAAAAAGATAATCACTGTCTTCCGGTCCGGGCGCACTTTCGGGGTGATATTGTACGCTGAACAGTTTATCTTTTTCGCATTTAACTCCCTCAACGGTATTGTCAAGCAGATTAATGTGTGTCACCGTCAAATCTGTACCCTTTAAGCTGTTTAAGTCAACAGCATAGGAATGGTTCTGTGATGTTATTTCGATTTTGTTTGTTTCCAAATTCCGCACGGGATGATTTCCGCCTCGATGCCCGAATTTAAGCTTGTAGGTTTTTGCACCTTTTGCAAGTGAAATTATTTGATGACCGAGACATATACCGAAAACGGGATATTTTCCGATAAGCTGTTTTACGGTCTCTGCGGTTTCGGGAACATCGGCGGGGTCGCCGGGGCCGTTTGAAATGAAAATCCCGTCCGGGTCTAAAGCCTCAATAGCTTCAGCCGGTGTGTTCCACGGCACTGCGGTTACCTTGCAGCCGAGCTTGTTGAGAGAACGCACAATGTTCATCTTCATACCGCAGTCGATTGCCGCTACGTGAAATTTCGGGTTTTCCGTATGGAAAATCGTAATTTTATCACAGCTTACACGGGAAACCGCATCCGACGGAATATCAGTCGATTTAAGTATTTTCATTCCTTCTTCAAGTGAAGTGTCGGCGCCCGTTATCAGCACCTTGCGTGAACCGAAATCCCGTACCGAGCGTGTCAGCTTTCTCGTATCGATACCGTAAATACCGGGAATACCGTATTTTTTCATAACGGAAGATAAGTCGGCGGAACTTCTGAAATTGGAAGGCTCATTGTTGTATTCGCACACAATCAACGCTCCGATAGTCGGCACATCTCTTTCGTAATCATCCTCCGCCATACCGTAATTTCCTATGAGTGGATATGTCATCACAACTGCCTGATAAGTATAAGACGGGTCGGAAAGTATTTCCTGATAGCCGACCATAGAGGTGTTGAAAACAATTTCCAAAACGGAAGCTTTATCGGCTCCGAAGCCGTAGCCGTAGTATTCTTCGCCGTCCTGCGTGATGATTTTTTTGTTATATTTTTTTATCATAAACGCACCTTACTTTCTATTTTCTGCGGATTTTTTCAATGCTTCTCCGACAAAACCCTTGAACAGCGGATGAGGTCTGTTGGGGCGGCTTTTAAATTCGGGATGATACTGTACCCCCAAGTGAAACGGTCGCTCTGTCAGTTCAACCGTTTCCGCAAGCTTTCCGTCGGGGGAAGTGCCGCTGATGGTAAGACCGAATTTTTCAAAAGCCTCACGGTAATC
The DNA here is from genome assembly GCA_964474295.1 of uncultured Eubacteriales bacterium. Taxonomy (GTDB): domain Bacteria; phylum Bacillota; class Clostridia; order Oscillospirales; family Acutalibacteraceae; genus SIG575. Next base: position 17,384 of record CAYYRN010000026.1, on the reverse strand, counting down.
GTTGTTAAATTCGTAACGGTGTCTGTGACGTTCGCTTATTTTCAAAGAACCGTAGCATTTTTCCATTAACGTGCCGTGCTTTATATTGCAGGGATAAGCTCCGAGACGGAGCGTTCCGCCCTTGTCGATGCTGTCGCTTTGACCCGGCATAAAATCAATAACCTTGTGTCGGCACAATTCGTCAAATTCACCCGAATTTGCATCCTTTATGCCGAGTACGTTCCTTGCATATTCTATAACCGCAATTTGCATACCGAGACAAATGCCGAAAAACGGAATTTCTTTTTCTCTTGCGTATTTCGCAGCCGTAATCATACCCTCGATTCCACGGTTTCCGAACCCGCCGGGGATAAGAATCCCGTCAAGGGAAGAAAGCTTTTCTTCGGCATTTTCCTCTGTTATTTCTTCTGAATCAATCCAGTGAATACGAATATGTGTGTTGTGGAAATAACCTGCGTGACGAAGTGCCTCCGCAACGGAAAGGTAAGCATCGTGAAGTCCCACATATTTTCCGACAAGACCTATATCGACATAATGTGGTCTTGACTTGATAAGCTCGACCATTGCCGTCCATTCCGCAAGGTCGGGTTCAGGTGTATTTATACCGAGTTCACGGCACACTACGGAGGAAAATCCCGACTTTTCAAGCATCAGCGGTGCTTCGTACAAATTCGACAGGGTTATGTTTTCGATAACGCAGTCGGGTTTTACGTTGCAGAACAAGGATATTTTTTTGAAAATGGATTCCTCCAAAGGCTCGTCACAGCGAAGAACAACAATATCGGGGTTGATTCCCATACTTTGAAGCTCTTTCACCGAATGTTGCGTCGGTTTTGATTTGTGTTCGTCCGAGCCGTGCAAAAAAGGAACAAGCGTGACGTGTATGAAAAGGCTGTTTTTACGTCCGACTTCAAGGGAAATCTGACGTACCGCCTCTATAAATGGCTGCGATTCGATATCGCCTATGGTGCCGCCGATTTCCGTTATGACAACATCGGCATTTGTCTTTTTGCCCACGCTGTAAACAAATTCCTTTATTTCGTTTGTGATGTGAGGTATAACCTGCACGGTCGAGCCGAGGTATTCGCCGCGTCTTTCTTTGTTAAGCACGTTCCAATAAACCTTGCCCGTTGTAAGGTTGGAGTATTTGTTGAGGTTTTCATCTATAAAACGCTCGTAATGTCCGAGGTCGAGATCCGTTTCCGCACCGTCATCCGTTACATACACCTCACCGTGCTGGTAAGGACTCATTGTTCCGGGGTCTACGTTTATGTAAGGGTCAAGCTTTTGTGCAGCCACTTTCAATCCTCTTGATTTTAATAATCTGCCCAAAGAAGCGGCGGTAATGCCTTTGCCGAGACCGGACACCACGCCTCCCGTAACAAAAATATATTTTGTCATATTAAAAACCACTCCTTTATTCCCACTCCACCGTTGCGGGCGGTTTGGAGGTTATGTCATATACAACTCTTGTGATACCTTTGATTTCATTTGTGATTCTGCTGCTCGCTTTTTCAAGCACGTCATACGGCAGATGTGTCCATTGTGCGGTCATAAAATCATCTGTGGTAACGGCACGCAGAGCCACCGTGTAGCCGTATGTTCCGGCATCGCCCATAACTCCCACACTTTTGAGGTCGGTCAGCACCGCAAAATATTGGTCGGTGATGTTTTCAAGGTGAGCGTTGGAAATTTCTTCACGGAAAACGGCATCCGCTTCTTTCAAAATTGTCAGCTTTTCTTCCGTTACTTCTCCGATTATACGCACGGCAAGTCCGGGCCCCGGAAACGGTTGCCTCCAAACAAGTCTGTCGGGAATACCGAGGCTGCTTCCGACTTTGCGTACTTCGTCTTTGAACAGGTCACGCAGAGGCTCGATTATTTTTTTAAAGACGATAATGTCGGGCAGTCCACCGACGTTGTGGTGGCTTTTGATAACTGCCGAATCACCCTTGCCGCTTTCGATTACATCGGGATAAATCGTGCCTTGTGCCAATATGTCCGTTTTGCCGAGTTTTTTTGCCTCGTCTTCAAAAACACGGATAAATTCTTCTCCTATAATTTTCCTTTTTTGTTCAGGCTCCGTAACACCCGCAAGACGGTTAAGAAAACGTTCCCGTGCGTTTATTCTTATCAAATTTATGCCGAATTGCTTACCGAAAGTGTTTTCAACAAAATCGCCCTCGTCCTTGCGGAGTAATCCGTGGTCTACAAACACGCAGGTGAGATTTTTGCCTATCGCTTTGTGCAAAAGTACCGCCGCAACCGAAGAATCGACACCGCCCGAAAGTGCCAAAAGAACCTTTTTTCCCTCAAGCTCTTTTTTATATTTTTCAATGGAGGCTTCAACGAAATCTTCCGTTTTCCAATCACCCTTGCAACGGCAGATTTTAAAAATAAAATTACGAAGTATCTGCTTGCCGCAAGAAGTATGAGTTACCTCCGGGTGGAACTGAACACCGTATAATTTTCTGCTTTCGTCACATATGGCGGCACAAGGACATTTTTCCGTGTGTGCGATTGTTTTGAAGCCGTCGGGAGGGGATTTGATGTAATCTGTATGGCTCATCCAGCAAATGCTTTCTTCGGGAATTTCATCGAATAAAATGTTCTTTGATGCAAAAAGCGTTGTTTTGCCGTATTCGCTGCTGTTTTCGGCTGAAGCTATTTCGCCGCCGGACATATATGCCATAAGCTGGGCTCCGTAGCAAATGCCGAGGATGGGAAGTCCCAAATCGAGAATATCGGACGGGCAGTGCGGTGAGGACTTGTCATACACGCTGTTCGGCCCGCCAGTGAAAATTATGCCTTTAAAGCCGTTTTGCTTAATTTCGTCGGGCGTTATTTTGTTATACGGCTTAATTTCCGCAAAAACCTGCTCACTGCGTATGCGTCGGGCAATTAATTGATTGTATTGACCACCGAAATCCAAGACAAGAATTTTATCCACTGTGTTCACCTTTTTCTTAAAGATTGATTTCCGCCGATTTTCCGTCGGCATTTTCAAGAAGCGGTTTTACCTTTTCCAAAAAAGCACTTACCTGTTCGGGACATCTTCCGATGTAGTTTTTCGGAATAAGAAGTGCGTTTATTTCATCTTCGGTCATACCGAACGCAGGTTCGGCAGCAAGGCGGTGAATCAAATCACATTCTTCCGCATTTTTCATTTTTGCGGTGGCTTCCATTGAGCATTTTCGTATTATTTCGTGAATTTCCTGACGGTTTCCTCCACGCTTTACAGCTTCCATCATCAGGTTTTCCGTTGCGATGAACGGCAGATATTCTCTGACCGCTTTTTCAACGATTTTTTCGTTTACATAAAGCCCGTTTGTTACGTTTTGTGCCAGCCTTAAAACCGCATCGGCGCAAAGGAAGCCTTCGGGGAGAGAAATGCGGCGGTTTGCGGAATCATCAAGCGTTCTTTCAAGCCATTGAACCGATGCGGTCATAGATGTGTTTGCGGAATCAGCCATTAAATAACGTGCAAGCGAGCATATGCGTTCGCTTCGCATCGGATTTCTTTTATATGCCATTGCGGAAGAACCGATTTGATTTTTTTCAAAAGGTTCTTCAATTTGGCGGTCGTGCTGCAACAGGCGAATATCGTTTGCCATACGGTAACAGCTTTGCGCAACACCTGACAAGGCGTTGAGAATACGGCTGTCTGTTTTTCTGGGATATGTCTGAGCGCATACATCAAAGCATTTTTCAAAACCGAAATCCGAAGCAATCATACGGTTCATCTCATCTATTTTTGAAGTGTCGGCATTGAATAATTCGACAAAGCTGGCTTCCGTGCCGGTAGTTCCCCGACAGCCGAGGAGTTTAATGTTTTCGATTACAAAATCTATTTCTTCCAAGTCGGCAAGAAAATCCTGCATCCAAAGTGTTGCACGCTTGCCCACCGTCACAAGCTGTGCCGGTTGATAATGCGTGTAGCCGAGTGTGGGCATAGCCTTGTATTTTTCGGCAAATTCCGAAAGGTTTGACAAAACTCCCAAAATTTCCGAACGTATGATTTTAAGGGCATCTCTGTAAATTATAAGGTCGGCATTGTCCGTTACATAACAGCTTGTAGCACCCAAATGAATAATGCCTGCGGCACTCGGTGCGACCTTTCCGTAAGCGAAAATATGTGCCATAACATCGTGACGTACTTCTTTTTCACGCTGCCTTACGCAATCGTAGTCAATGTCGGTTATGTGTGCGTAAAGCTCATCTGTCTGCTCCTCGGTAATCGGAAGACCGAGGGCGGATTCCGCCCGTGCGAGTGATACCCAAAGCTTACGCCAAGTTTGGTAACGTGTGTCCGAGGAAAAAAGCTTGAGCATTTCTTCCGAGGCATATCTTGAGGATAAAGGTGATTCGTATTTGTCAGTCATATGATAACTCCTTTTGTAATTTACTTGATAATTATGCTGTCACGTTCCGGCCCTACGGAAATGTATTTTATCGGACAGCCGATATTGCTTTCTATAAAGTTTACATAATTTTTTGCTTCTATCGGAAGCTCATCCCAAGTGCGTATACCGGAAATGTCGCATTTCCAGCCGTCAAAGTATTCAATTACCGGTTTTGCATCGGAAAGCTCCGACGGGAACGGGAAACGGTCGGTTTGCTCACCGTCGAGGATGTAATGCGTGCAAACGGGAATTTTTTCCATATAGCTCAAAACGTCAAGTTTTGTAAGAGCGATTGCGGTTGCCGCCTGAACCTCAATTCCGTATTTCGTAGCCACAATATCAATAGGCCCGACTCTGCGTGGTCTGCCGGTTTTGGCACCGTATTCAAATCCGTTTTTGCGGAGCTGTTCCGCTTCCTCACCGAACATTTCGCAAACAAACGGCCCCTCTCCGACACAGGTGGAATAAGCCTTTACCACACCTGTTATTTCATCTATTTTCGCACTCGGCAGTCCCGAACCGATGGGAGCGTATGCGGCAATCGTGTTTGATGACGTGGTGTAAGGATAAATTCCGTAGTCGAGATCTCTCAAAGAGCCGAGCTGTGCCTCGAAAAGAATGTTTTTTCCGTCTGCCTGTGCTTCTTTCAGAAAAGCACCGATATCGCAAATGAAGGGCTTGATTTTTTCACATGATGTGTAAATCCACTCCTCAAGCATTTCCATAGTGTAACCTTTACCGCCGTAAACTTTTGTCAGAGTAAGGTTTTTCCATTCCGCCAAGTCGGTAAGATGCCGCAACAGTTCCTTCGGATGAAACAGTTCTCCCGCAAGAATCGTTTTTTTCTGATATTTGTCCGAATAGAAAGGTGCAATGCCCTGCTTTGTGGAGCCGTATTTTTTGTCGGCAAGACGTTTTTCTTCCATTTCATCCAAATCACGGTGCCAAGGGAGGAGCAAAGATGCACGTTCGCTGATTTTCAGGTTTTCATGAGTGATTTTAATGCCGTGAGCCTCAACGGACTGTATTTCCGAGTAAAGGTTTTCGGGGTCAAGTGCGACGCCGTTGCCGAGGATGTTTACAACACCGTCTCTGAATATCCCTGACGGCAGCAGATGAAGTGCAAACTCTCCCTTTTCGTTGATGACGGTGTGGCCTGCATTTCCTCCGCCTTGAAAACGGACAACCACATCGTAATTTTCCGTCAGCAAATCGACCATTCTGCCTTTGCCCTCGTCACCCCAATTGATACCTACAATTGCACAGTTAGCCATTTTTTGAACCCTCCGTTAAATGTTTTCTTCAAGACGTTTCATAACCTCGGCATAAGCGTCCTCAACCCCGCCGAGTTCACGGCGAAATCTGTCTTTGTCGAGCTTTTCATGCGTTTTGCTGTCCCAAAGTCTGCAGGTGTCGGGACTGATTTCATCGGCAAGAATAATTTTTCCGTCAGCCGCTCTGCCGAATTCGAGCTTGAAATCAACAAGAGTTATTCCGCATTTTTCCCAAAAAGCTTTCAGCTCTTTATTTACTCCGAAAGCGTATTTTTTAATGGTTTCGATTTCTTCCGCAGTCGCAAGCTTCATTGCAACTGCGTGGTGTTCATCCATAAGAGGATCACCGAGTTCATCGTTTTTGTACGAAAATTCGATTGTGGGTGAGTCAAAAACAAAGCCCTCCTCAACACCGTATCTTTTGGAGAAAGAGCCGGCTGCGATGTTCCTGACTATAACCTCAAGCGGCACTATGGAAACCTTTTTGACAAGTGTGTTTCTGTCATCGAGTTCCTTGACAAAATGGGTCGGAATACCTGATTTTTCCAAACGTTGCATAAGGAGATTGCTCATTTTGTTGTTTATTACACCTTTGCCGGCAATGGTGCCTTTCTTCAAACCGTTGAATGCCGTTGCGTCATCCTTGTAGGAAACTATCAGAAGCTCGGCGTTGTCGGTTTTAAAGACTTTTTTTGCTTTCCCCTCATAAAGCTGCTCTTTTTTTGTCATATATATGTACCTCCCAAAATTATTAACAACCTTGAAAAACAAAAACAGGCAATGATGCTTTAATGCTCAAACATTAAAGACACCATTGCCTGTTGACCTGTAAAAAGAAAAGCAGAGACACTTCGAGAATAAAAACTCAAAGACGCCTTTGCCTTTTACCCGTAAATTATACTTCTTTTTAAAAGCTTTGTCAACCGCAGAAATAAAAATTTGTTTAGTTTATTATTCTTACTCTTTTTACACCGTCCAAGGCTTCGAGAGAAGAGACATCGGCTGAAGTTTCCGAAACCGTATAAGCCATATTCTTCTTTGATGCGGTTTTTATATTTGTGCCGAGTATTTTTTTGATTTCTTCAGTTACCTTGTCATTATTTTGATGTATAACGCAGGTTCTTGCTCCTTTTACCGAATCTAAAAGCATTTCGGGCAAATTGACGGAATTTCTGATTTCACCCTTTTCAATGTAAGCGATAAGCTCATCCGCTGCCGCTGCGGCACAGTTTTCCTCACTTTCGGGTGTGGAAGCACCGAGGTGCGGTATCGAAGTTACACCCTCGACACCGATTATTTCATCTGTGGGAAAATCGGTTACATAAGAAGCAACCTTGCCCGTCTGCAAAGCTTTTAAGAGGTCATTTGTGTTTACAAGTCCGCCACGGGCGAAATTTACAATTCTCACACCGTCCTTCATAAGCTTGAAGGAGCTTTCGTCTATAAAATTTTCAGTGTCGCCGTTGAGGGGCAGATGAAGCGAAATGTAGTCGCTTTTTTCAAACAAACCGTTTACGTCACGGCATATTACCGTGTTTGGGGGAAGCTTTGCTTTGCTTTCCTCCGTCAAAAGCGGGTCAAAGCCGATAATGTTCATACCGAGGTTATATGCGGCATTTGCAACGAGCGTGCCGATTTTGCCCAATCCGATAATTCCGAGATTCTTGCCGTAAATTTCGGGGCCGGAAAAAGCCGATTTTTCTTTTTCGATTTTTTTAACCGTGTCTTCGTTTTCTTCTTTTAAGCTTTTGCACCATTCGAGTGCTTTGCCGATTTTTCTCGATGCCATAAGAAGCCCCAAAATCACAAGCTCCTTTACCGCATTTGCGTTGGCTCCCGGTGTGTTGAAAACACATATTCCTTTTTCCGAGCATTTTTCAATGGGAATGTTATTCACTCCCGCTCCGGCTCTTGCAACGGCGATTGTGTCGGGGGAAAAATCCGTGCCGTGCATTGAAGTGCTTCTTACCATAATCGCAACGGGATTTTTTACATCTTCACTGCAAAAGTATTTTGATTTGTCGAATTTGTCCGTACCGACGGACGAAATTTTGTTTAAGGTTAAAATACCTTTCATAATACCGCCTCGCTTTCGGTGTGACTTGCTTCAAATTTTTTCATAAAATCGATAAGCTTTTTTACACCGTCAGTTGGCATTGCGTTGTAAATTGATGCTCTCATACCGCCTACCGAACGGTGTCCTTTCAAGTTTACAAGACCTTCCTTTTCGGCTTCTTTGACAAATGCGGAGTTCAGCTCCTCTTTTTCGGTGCTAAAGGTTACGTTCATAAGCGAACGGTCGGCTTTGTTTATACGGTTTACATAAAAATCGGTGGAATCTATATAATTGTAAAGAAGCTTTGCTTTTTCCGTGTTTCTTCTTTTCATTTCTTCAAGACCGCCTTCTTCTTTTATCCATTCAAGCACAAGCTTGCAAATGTAAATGTTCCAGCACGGCGGTGTGTTATACATCGAATTTGCATCCGCAACCTGTTTGTAATCCGTAACCGACGGCGTTTCCTGCCTTGCGTTACCGATTAAATCTTCACGGATAATTACTGTTGTCAGCCCTGCCGGTGCGATATTTTTTTGTGCGCCGCCGTAAATCATACCGAATCTGCTGATATCCAACGGCTCGGAAAGGAAAAATGACGAAACATCCGCAACAAGCGGTACATTCCCGGTATCGGGAATATACGGAAAGCGTGTGCCGTAAATTGTGTTGTTAAAACAAATGTGGACGTAATCGGCATCCTTTCGTACATCCTTTTCGGAGAATTTGGGAATGTATGAAAAGTTTTTGTCTTTTGAAGATGCAATTACCTTTACATCGCCGTATTTACACGCTTCTTTAAAGCTCTTTGAGGAAAACTGTCCCGTAAGAACATAGTCGGCTTTTTTATTCTTGTTCATAAGGTTAAGCGGTACAGCGGCAAATTGCAAGGAAGCTCCTCCTTGAAGAAAAAGAATTTTGTAATTTTCGGGAACATTGTAAAGCTCTCTGAAAAGAGCCTGCGTTTCTTCCATTATGCCGCCGAAAACCTTTGAACGGTGCGACATTTCCATTACGGATTGTCCGCTTGAGTTGTAATCGAGAATTTCATCTGCGGCACGGCGAAGAACCGATTCGGGCAGCATTGACGGCCCTGCCGAAAAATTATACACTCTTGACATATTGATTCCTCCTGTTTGAATCGGAAATACCGAAAGGTGAGAATATTGTTTGAATTTTATTGAAAAATACAGCGAAAAGTACTTTATATACTTATTATGACAAAAGTTTAACAAAAAATTTTCAATGTTTATCAATATTGCTACTTGAAAATTTTTCATTTATATAATACAATAATATGCGGCGAGTAGGGTTTATGTGTATTTTTATCGAAAATAATTCCCATACTATCCCTATACTTTATTATGTTTTTAGAAAATAATGTTCTGAAAGGAAGTTAAACGAATGAACGTACTTAACAAAAAAACAGTCGAAGACATCGAAGTAAAAGGCAAGAGAGTTCTTGTCCGCTGTGATTTCAACGTGCCGCTTGACAACGGCGTTATCACAAGCGACAAGAGAATTGTTGCTTCTTTGCCCACAATCGAATATCTTGTAAAGAACGGCGCAAAGGTAATCCTTTGCTCACACCTCGGACGTCCGAAGGGTGAATTTAAGCCCGAATTTTCATTGGCTCCCGTAGCGGTTCGTCTCGGTGAGCTTCTCGGCAAGGATGTTAAAATGGCAAGCGATGTTGTAGGCGAAAGCGCACAGAAGCTTGCAAGCGAACTTAACGACGGTGATGTAATGCTCATCGAAAACGTTCGTTTCCATGCGGAAGAAACAAAGAACGATCCCGAATTTAGCAAAAAGCTTGCATCTCTTGCTGACATTTTTGTCAACGATGCTTTCGGTTCCGCTCACAGAGCCCATTCTTCAACAACAGGTGTTGCTGACTATATCCCCGCTGTTTGCGGATATCTTATCCAAAAGGAAATCGCTTTCATCGGCGGCGCACTTGAAAATCCCAAAAGACCTCTTGTTGCAATCCTCGGCGGTGCAAAGGTAAGCGATAAAATCGGTGTTATCACAAACCTTCTCGATAAAGTCGATACTCTTATCGTAGGCGGCGGAATGGCATATACATTTATGAAGTCACTCGGTCACAACATCGGAACATCAATCTGCGAGGAAGACAAGGTTGAGCTTGCTGCCGAAATGATGAAAAAAGCAGAAGAAAAAGGCGTTAAATTCCTTATCCCCGTTGATAACAAGGTCGGTAAAGAATATGACCCCAACACGGAAAGTCAGGTTGTCGATTCCGACGACATCCCCGCAGGCTGGATGGGCCTTGATATCGGTCCGAAAACACAGAAAATGTTTGCAGAGGCAATTGAAGGCTCAGGTACGGTAATTTGGAACGGTCCGATGGGCGTTTCCGAGTGGGAAAACTTTGCCGCAGGTACAATTGCGGTTGCAACTGCGGTTGCCAACAGCGGTGCTATTTCGATTATCGGCGGCGGCGATTCTGCGGCTGCTGTTAAGAAACTCGGCTTTGCCGATAAAATGTCCCACATTTCAACAGGCGGCGGAGCTTCTCTTGAATACCTTGAGGGTAAAGAGCTTCCCGGAATTGTTGCTCTTAACGATAAATAATTAATACGCTGATTTAAGTGCATCGCAGAGGGACTTTTTTCCTCTGCGGTGCAGAAATTTTGAAAGGATGTAATAATATGAATAAATCACTTCGTAAAGCGGTAATCGCAGGAAACTGGAAAATGAACAAAACTCCCGCCGAGGCGGCAGCACTTATCGATGAAATGAAACCCCTTGTTTCGGACGCAGACTGTGATGTTGTTATCTGCGTTCCTTATGTTGACCTCCAGACAGCTCTTGAAAAAACAGCAGGCTCAAACATCAAAGTCGGTGCGGAAAACTGCCATTGGGCTGAAAGCGGAGCTTTCACAGGCGAAATTTCCGCTAAAATGCTCACTGAAATGGGCGTTGAGTATGTTGTCATCGGTCACAGCGAAAGAAGAACATATTTCGGTGAAACAGACGAAACGGTTCAGAAGAGAGTTCGTGCCGCACTTGATGCCGGACTTAAGGTTATCCTTTGCGTAGGTGAGTACCTTGAGCAGAGAGAACAGGGCGTTACGTTTGATGTTGTTTCAATGCAGACGAGAATTGCTCTTTTCGGTGTTGCTAAAGAAGAACTTGAAAATATCATCATCGCATATGAGCCTGTTTGGGCAATCGGCACGGGAAAGACAGCTACGGCAAAGCAGGCAAACGAAGTTAACAACGCAATCAGAAACGTTATTGCCGACCTTTACGATAAGGCGGCGGCAGATGCTTTCGTTGTTCAGTACGGCGGTTCTATGAACGCAAAAAATGCAGACGAGCTTTTGGCTCAGGAGGATGTTGACGGCGGACTTATCGGCGGAGCATCGCTTAAAGCTGAAGATTTTGCGGCAATCGTAAAGGCTGCAAGCAAATAAAAAGGGGATTATCCAAATGAAAAAACCTTATGTATTGTGTATTATGGACGGCTTCGGCTCAAATCCCGGTGCAAAGGGAAACGCAATCGAAGCTGCCAAAACCCCTTGCCTTGATAAGCTTTTTGCGGAAAATCCGCACACGCTTATCGGTGCTTCGGGCCTTGATGTGGGACTTCCCGACGGTCAAATGGGTAACAGCGAAGTCGGACACACGAATATCGGTGCCGGCAGAGTTGTTTATCAGATGCTTGTTAAAATTTCCAAAATTATAAAAGAAGGCAAGCTTAAAGAAAATAAAGAGCTTTCCGATGCTATGGAAGCCTGCGTGGAGAAAAACACGGCTTTGCACCTTGTCGGCCTTTTGTCCGACGGCGGTGTTCACAGCCATATAGAGCATCTTTTCGGACTTATCGATATGGCGAAAGCCAAAGGTGTAAAAAAGGTTTATGTACACGCAATTACGGACGGCAGAGACGTTTCCGTTGAATCGGGAGCAGGCTTTATGAAAGACTGCCTTAAAAAGTTTGAAGAAACGGGTCTTGGCAAAATAGCTACGATTTCGGGCAGATATTATGCTATGGACCGTGACTTTGCGTGGGATAGGGAAGAAAAAGCCTATGCCGCAATGGTTTACGGCGAGGGCAACAAATGTGACTGCCCCGTAAAAGCTATGGAAGAATCGTATGCAAACGGAGTTACGGACGAGTTTGTAATCCCCGTTGTTATTGACGAGGAAGGCACAATAAAGGAAAACGATTCCGTTATATGCTTCAACTTCCGTCCCGACAGAGCAAGACAGCTTACGAGAATGTTCGTTGACCCCGATTTTGACGGCTTTGAAAGAAAAAAAGGCTTCTTTCCCGTAAAATATGTTTGTATGACACAGTATGATGCGACAATGCCGAACGTTACGGTGGCTTTTGCAAACGAAGACCTTACTATGACTATGGGTGAGTATATTTCTTCACTCGGAATGACACAGCTTCGTATTGCCGAAACTCAAAAATACGCTCACGTTACATTCTTCTTTAACGGCGGTGTTGAGGCTCAGTTCCCCGGCGAGGACAGAATACTCATAAATTCACCCGATGTCGCAACCTTTGATATGAAACCCGAAATGAGTGCGTATGAGGTTACTGATGCCGTTGTGGAACAGGTGCTTTCCGGCAAGTACGATGTTATCATAATCAACTATGCAAACTGCGATATGGTAGGACACACGGGCGTTTTTGAAGCTGCGGTTGCTGCCGTTGAAGCTGTTGACGAATGTGTGGGCAGACTTTCCGATGCTGTTGAAAAAATGGGCGGCAAAATGATTATCACGGCTGACCACGGAAATGCGGATAAAATGATTGACGAAAACGGCGAGGCTTTCACACCTCATTCGACAAATCCCGTTCCCGTTATCGCCGTAGGATGCGATTGTTCACTCAAAGAGGGCGGAAAGCTTTGTGACCTTTGCCCCACTTTGCTTGACATTATGGGACTTAAACAGCCGGAGGAAATGACCGGCGAAAGCCTTCTTATAAAATAAATTTGAACTGATGGGGGTGTCTGCGTGGGTAAGTATTCCGGTTATATGATTTGCACGGATCTTGACGGAACTTTTACACAGGCTCCGAAAAATCCCGAAAAGGAGCAAGTGCATATAAGCCGAGAAAATTGCGAGGCGGTTGAAAAATTTAAAGCCGACGGCGGAATTTTCACTTATGCCACGGGCAGACGCCCCGATTATATCAGAAAGTACATTTTTCCTTTGGCTATGCCGAATGTGCCGATGATAACCGTAAACGGCGCTTCGATTTACGATTGGGAAAACGATACCGTTATAAAATCAGTGTTTCTTCCTCAAAACGTGCTTGAAGCTCCGCTTGAGGCTTTTAAAAATTGCAGAAAATCTCTTGAAGAAGTTTTTATTATTGCCGAAAAAGAAGAATTTAGCTTAGATTTTTCCGAGGATGATTTTGAAGAAAAATACAAAAACATCATTTCACGTCATGAGAATTGGTACAAATTTGTTTTCAGGGGCGTAGATGAAGAAAAAACGCTTTCTTTTCAAAGACTTTTGAAAGAAAAGTATTCAGATTTATGTTCACTTCCGAGAAGCTGGCAGACCGGGCAGGAAATTCTCGCAAAGACGGCAACAAAGGGCGAACGGGTAATTGAACTGAAAAAAATGTATCCGTCCGTACATACGCTCATTTGTGTGGGCGACCACGAAAACGATATTTCTATGATTGAAAAAGCGGATAAAGGTTATGCGGTTTCAAATGCGATAAAGTCGGTTATCGATGCGGCTGATTTCGTTACGGTTGCCAATACCGAATCCGCAATAGCAAAAATTATTTCGGAAATATAAAAAGGTTGGATTTTCTCTTGCATTTCGGGAAAATTTATATTATAATGTTAATTACCGAGACATTGAGCTTTGTTTTGGTCATGTGGCGTGTGGGTCCTGTGCGACGGGGCGCCGTGAACCATGTCAGGCGGGGAATCGAGCAGCATTAAGCGGTTAGCGCTGTGCGCCACAGTCCGCCTGCATGCCATATGACCAAGGCAAAGCTTTTTTTAAACAAAAAAGGAGGGTAAAAGAATGTATCAGGTGCTTTACAGAAAATACAGACCTCATGTGTTCAGCGATATTGTAGGGCAGGAACACGTTACTTCTACCCTTTCAAACGAGCTTAAAGAGGGGAAAATTTCCCACGCATATCTTTTTAACGGTTCAAGAGGAACGGGTAAAACAACCTGCGCCAGAATTTTGGCAAAGGCGGTAAACTGCCTTAATCCGCACGATGGCAACCCCTGCAACGAATGTGAAATGTGCAAGGGTATAGATAACGGCTCGATTCTCGATGTTATCGAAATAGACGCAGCGAGCAACAGAGGCGTTGATAATATCCGTGATTTGACGGATGAGGCTAATTTTACCCCTGCAAACGCAAAATACAGAGTTTATATAATAGACGAAGTGCATATGCTTACAATAGAAGCTTTCAATGCACTTCTGAAAACGCTTGAGGAACCGCCGGAACACGTCAAGTTTATTCTTGCCACCACCGAGGTTCATAAGCTTCCGCCGACTATCTTATCGAGGTGTCAGCGTTTTGATTTCAGACGTATTCCCGTTGAGGATATAGTTAAAAGATTAAAATATGTCTGTGATTGTGAAAATTTGCAAATAGATGATTCGGCGGCGGCACTTGTGGCATCTGTTGCCGACGGAGCGTTGAGGGATGCACTTTCACTGCTTGACCAGTGTGCTTCGAGAAGTAAAAACATTACATCCGAGGTGGTTGAAGCCGCAGCGGGAATGGCGGGCAAAAGCTATCTTTATGATTTGACCGATGCACTCAACGTGCATGACACGGCAACGGTTTTTAAAATGATTGACGATTTGCATAACGCTTCCTGCGATATGGAAAGACTGTGCAGCGAGCTTATAAGCCATTTCAGAAACTTAATGGTTGTCAAAACGGTTAAAAAGGCAGACGGACTTATCGTTTGCACTGCGGAAGAATTAAAAAAAATCGGGGAGCAATCTCAAAAATTTACTCTCGAAAATATTCTTTACTGTCTGTCACAGCTTGAAACAACCCTTGCAAACATAAAAAAAGGTTTGTCCGGCAGAATCGAAACCGAAATGGCAATGGTGCGAATTTGTTCACCGAAGCTTGAAGAAACCGGCAAGGCTGTTTTATCGAGAATTGCGGAGCTTGAAATGCAAGTGGCTTCGCTGTCTTCGGGAGAGACGGTCAAGGTGCGAAAAAACGAGAGCGAAAAAGTAAACGAAGACGCCAAGCCTTCACTTCCGGTTGAGGATAGCTTTACGCCTCCGCCTCAGGAAGAAGATGATTTTTCACCGCCTGCTTTTGTTCAGACAGCTAAACCTAAGCAGGAAAAAAGAACAGAGGAACATATTTCTTCTGCGGCAGCCGATAAGCCGTTTTCATTGTGGGCGGAAACGCTGTCACTTCTCAGCGAAAGCGATAAGCCGCTGAGAGGACTTTTGGAAGGTTCAAGTGCATTTTTGAGAGGCGAATTTGTGCTGATAAGCAGTGCGAATCCCACTCTTGATCAATTTATCAGAATAGAAACTCACAGAAGAGCTTTGAGCGAAGCTGTTTACAAAGCAGCAGGTAAAAAGTATAGGTTAGGTATTTATAAGGGAGAAGCTAAGCAGTCTGCGGCGGCAGAAGGCAAAAAAGATCCCCTTGATGATTTTATGAAAAAAGCGAACGCAAACAATATTCCGTTCGATATTAACTAAAAAGGAGAATTATAATGAAAGCAAGAGTTCCCAATCAGGGTATGAGCCAGAATGCAATGCTCAAAAAAATTCAGGATATGCAGGCAGATATGGAACGCAAGCAAGCGGAAATCGAAGAAACCGAATTTACTGCAACTGCCGGCGGCGGAGCTGTTGAAGCTGCGGTTCTCGGTACACATGAGGTTAAAAGAATAAAAATCGACCCCGAAGTTATCGACCCCGAAGATGCCGAAATGCTTGAAGATATGATAGTTGCCGCTGTTAACGAGGCAATCAAAAAATCGGTTGACGCTATGGACAGCGCTATGGAATCCGCAAAAGCCGGCCTCGGCGGTTTGGGCGGCGCATTGGGCGGTTTGTTTTAATGGGTTACAAGGTTGCACCGCTTGCCCGTCTTATCGAGCAATTTGAACGTATGCCGGGAATCGGAAAAAAGAGCGCTCAGCGAATAGCTTTTCACGTTCTTTCAATGTCCGAAAACGAAGCTGAAAATTTTGCACAGTGTGTACTTGACGCACACAAAAAAATACACAGATGCTCTGTCTGCGGCGATTTGACGGATGCCGAGCTTTGTCCGATTTGTGCAAATGCAGGCAGAGACAAAAGCATTATATGCGTTGTTGAAAATCCCGCAGACGTGCTTGCTTTTGAAAGGGCAAGGGAATTTAAAGGAACTTATCACGTTTTGCACGGTGTAATTTCACCGATAAACGGTGTCGGCCCCGAAGAGCTTAACGTCAAAACGCTGATTTCAAGAGCATCAACAGGGGAAGTTAAAGAGGTCATTATGGCAACAGACCCGACCGTTGAGGGCGAAGCCACGGCAATGTATTTGTCAAAGCTCATAAAGCCTCTCGGAGTTACCGTTTCACGCCTGGCATACGGCGTACCCGTCGGCGGCGATTTGGAATACGCCGACGAAATAACGCTTCAAAGGGCGATAGACGGCAGACAGATTTTGTGAGTTTTTGAATAAAAACTTTTCTTTGCATCAAACTTAATTTATACACAGGGGGAGTGGTACGAATGAAAAGTGAAAAGAAGTCGGTGGCGAGCAACAAAAAAGCGTACCACGACTATTTTGTGGAAGAAACGATTGAAGCCGGAATTGAGCTTTTCGGCACCGAAGTAAAATCGGTTCGTCAGGGAAAGCTTAATTTAAAGGATTCGTGGTGCAGCTTTAAAGACGGCGAGCTTTTTATACACGGTATGCACATAAGCCCTTATGAGCAGGGAAACATTTTTAACAGAGACCCGCTGCGGCCTAAAAAACTGCTCCTGCACAGAAAGGAAATCAACCGTTATTTCGGGCTTACCAAACAGCAGGGCTTAACTCTCATCCCGCTTTCCGTTTATTTCGTAAACGGCAGGGCAAAGGTAGAAATAGGGCTTTGCAAAGGTAAAAAGCTTTATGATAAGCGTGCCGTTGCGGCAAAAAAAGATGCACAGCGTGACATAGAAAGAAATATGTCGCTGCGTAATGTATAAGGGGATGAAAGGATTTCGACGGGGATTTTGAATTATGATAAGCGAGTAGAGGTGCGGTACCGCTTTAAAAACCGCAAACGTTTAAAAATAAACGACAATAATACAACTTTACAGGCTGCTTAATTTAAGCTGCCCGTCCTGAATAAGAGTACCGCGGCTTATTTAAGGGCGTCGATTAGCGGTGAACGTGAACGGGCGAGTGCCTTGTAACCCGTCACGCATTAAAGGCTACTTGAAAAGTCGGTCTGCCGATTGACCGACTTTGAGAGGAATTTTAATAATCGGCTACACTCGTAGAAAGTTGTAAGGATGAGTTTTCGGACGCGGGTTCGACTCCCGCCATCTCCACCATTAGAGTATAATCCGAACCGCTTATTCTTTGTGGGAATAGTGTTCGGGCGAACAACAAGCCACCGAGTAGGGAAATAAAACCCTCTCGGTGGTTTTTGTACTTCA
>CAYYRN010000025.1:0-27612 GCA_964474295.1 uncultured Eubacteriales bacterium | reverse complement strand
ACGGGTGTTCAACAAAAGTGTCATTTGCATTGCTTTTTTGCTTTTTGTTCAACGGCTGTTCAACAAAAGTGTCATTTGCATTGCTTTTTTGCTTTTTGTTCAACGGGTGTTCAACAAAAGTGTCATTTGCATTGCTTTTTTGCTTTTTGTTCAACGGCTGTTCAACAAAAGTGTCATTTGCATTGCTTTTTTGCTTTTTGTTCAACGGGTGTTCAACAAAAGTGTCATTTGCATTGCTTTTTTGCTTTTTGTTCAACGGCTGTTCAACGGAAACGTTGTTTTTTGTTGTTTTTCGACTTTTATTAGAGCGTGCTCGTGCAAAAGCACTGCTTTGACCCGCCTCTTGGCGTTGTTCTGATATTTCCTCTCCTCGCTTTATTTGCCTGAAAATTATTGATGCTATAACTTTCAGCTTTTCGTCGACGTTATCTATCGGATTTATGCCGTTGCGGTAATATTCGCATATTGCTTTGACTATCTTCCAAGCGTCGTCACCGTCAAGATATTCAAGGTCGTCAATCCAATCGTAAAAAAGCCAAAAGCCCTTTTTATTATTCAACGTAGCCATATCAAAGTACCGAGAAACGACGTGTTTCGCTTGTGCGTGTGAATTGTTGAGCAAGTTCCGGCATTGCACGTCTGAAAGCTGCCGTATCAAAACGAGAGCTTGACACTTTCGTCCAGCGTATTTTGTATACGTCTACCGTCATTTCTTCTGTATTACGGGCTGTCATTTCAGCTTTTATAACATCCTCAATAGACGTTATTTCCTGTTCGAGTTCCTCTACCATAGATTTAAGCGTCTTAAGCTCTCTTACTTTGCTAATCATTTCATTTGATGACATTTCTTAATCCTCCATTATTTTTCTCTTGTTTTTTTGCCTTACTTGTGTTACAATGGAGGCGGTCGGGGAAGTAAGGCTTCCCCCGACTGCCTTTAGGTTAGTGATTGGCTCGCTTTGCACGGCACAGCCAATCACTTTTTATTACTCATTGTCTATTATGCGTTTTACGCTTTCACGAAGTTCTTCAAGCGTTTCGCACTTTTCAATGAGTTCAAGTATTGCTTTAAGCAATGCTTGCGTTGTGCTCATCTCGTCCATTTCCTCACTTCCTTTCGTAAGAGGCTTTCCGCCTCTGCCTTACGAGTATAGTATACACGAAAAAATTTATAAAGTCAATATGTTTTTGATGAAAAATCAAATATTTTTTGCTGTTATCTGCTTTTTTATTGACAATGCAATGAAAAAAGTGTATAATAAGCGTATAATATAATAGTATATAAGGAGATTGCAGGTATGGCATTGAGTGACAGAATCAGAATTTTACTTATCAAAAGGGGAAATATATCGGAGGCTGAACTTGCACGTCGTCTGGGAGTTAGTCCTCAAAATCTCAACAATAAAATGAAACGTGACAATTTTACGGAGAAAGACTTAACCGAAATTGCCCGAGCACTCGATTGTACTTTTTCCGTTTCTTTCAAGTTGAATGATACCGGGGAAGAAATTTGAACGAGTTTTTGGCGAGGATTTTAGAAAATGCCGTTAATTTGCAAAATTGATATATTACAATCTCTCAAAGAAAACGGATACAACACTAACACATTGAGAAAAAACAATATTTTAGCAGAAGGCACTATTCAGAGACTGAGAGAAAAAAAGCCTATAAGCTGGTCTAACATCTCGAAAATTTGCGAACTTTTGGAATGTCAACCCGGAGATATTATAGAGTATATCAATGAGTAAATTGTTTTTCTCTTGTTTTTTTGCTTTACATATGTTACAATAGAGGTGCAAAAGGGGAGGCGGATTGTTCCCCCTTATTGCCTCTTTGGAGTTAGCCGTTCGGGGACTTTGGTAGGTGACCGAGCGGCTTTTCCTTATTTATCTGCTATGTACTCAAGCAAGCTTACAATCTGATTATCAGACCAACCTTGCTTTTTGAGATATTCAATGAGCTTTTTCAACGTTGTGTCGCTCATCATCTCTTTTTCATCCTTATTTTTGAAATTGCAAATATCCGCCATATTTCTTCCCTCTCTTTGCTGTATATTCAATGAACGTTGCTTGCTACCGTTCATCGTGCTTTTAGTATAGCATATGGTTAACCATATTGCAATATTCAATATACACAAAATTCAAACTGTTATTTTAGTTGTTTTTTATATGGTTAACTTTAGATTTTTGTGATACAATATAGGTAGAATTAAAAATCCGGCAAAAGGAGAAACGGCTTATGTCTGTAAGCGAATCACAAAAGAAAGCCTCAAACAAGTACAATCTTGAACATATGGCAACGCTAGGTTGTAAAGTAAAAAAAGAACAGGCAGAAGCATTCAAGCAATATTGCTCTAAACTTGGCACGACATCCAATAACGTACTAAAGAATTTTGTTTTTAAGTGTATTTACGAAAAGGAAGAATAAGCCTATAAAAAAACAGGTCAAAAAAACGGAGAGTTGTTGCCGGCTCTCCGCTTTTTCTTTTAATCATTTTCAGAAAATAGCAAATTTGCTATTGATTTTTTAATAGCGAATATGCTATAACATAGGCACAGCAAATGAGTGAACAGCCACTTTACAAAATTGCCCCTCTGCGTTAAGCGCGGGGGCTTCTCTTATCCTATAGAAAGGAGCTAAAACGCTATGAAAAGCCCTGTTTGGGTAGTTAAGGAAGTGCAGCCTAAAGAAGATTATACTCTACATTTGACTTTTGCAGACGGAGCTAAAAAAGTATATAATGCTCGTCCGCTCTTGGAAAAAGCTATTTATTCTCAGTTAAAAAATCTCGCCTTTTTTCTATGTGCTAAAGCTGAGTGTGGTACTGTTGTCTGGAATGACGATATAGATATAGCTCCGGAACATCTATATGAGTGTTCTAAGCCTGTGGGGGTGTTCTCGATGCCTGAAAACTGTGCTCTTATTATTGATAGCCTTATTGAGCAGAGACGCAATAAAGGAATGACACAGAAAGAATTAGCTAAAGCGTCCAATTTGACGCAATCCGTTATAGCTCGTTTGGAGAGCAAAAAAGCCACTCCTCAGCTTGATACTCTGTTAAAAGTTGCGTCTGCTCTTGGGTGCGATATTGCCGTTGTCCCCACCGAGAAAAAATAAAGCGGATTAATCCTCCATTATTTTTCTCTTGTTTTTTTGCCTTACTTGTGTTACAATGGAGGCGGTCGGGGAAGTAAGGCTTCCCCCGACTGCCTTTAGGTTAGTGATTGGCTCGCTTTGCACGGCACAGCCAATCACTTTTTATTACTCATTGTCTATTATGCGTTTTACGCTTTCACGAAGTTCTTCAAGCGTTTCGCACTTTTCAATGAGTTCAAGTATTGCTTTAAGCAATGCTTGCGTTGTGCTCATTTCGTCCATTTCCTCACTTCCTTTCCTAAGAGGCTTTCCGCCTCTGCCTTACGAGTATAGTATACAGCACATTACGCAATGTGTCAATAGGCAAAATAAACAAAACTTGCGCAATGTGTTTGTTATGTTTTGACATTGCGCAAGTTGTTAAAGTGTGATACAATATTACAGACAAATATTAAAAACATAAAAGGATGCTTGTTATGAACGAGAAATTTAATAAAGTGGCATACAACAATGAATATATTGCTCAAAATTACGATCGCATAAATTTGACACTGCCCAAAGGAAAAAAAGACGCTATTAAATTACATGCTATGCAATATGGAGAAAGCACAAATTCTTTTATCAACAGAGCTATTGACGAAACAATCGCAAGAGATGAAAATAAAAACAAGGCGGAATAATCCGCCTTGTTTTTTTGCAAATTACTTTCAATCCTCGCCAAGATATTCCTTTATTGCGTTGCGAATAAATTCAGCCTTGCCAATGCCGTCCGCCTTCAGCTTTTCTTCCAAGCGTTCGACAAGCTCTTTCGGCAACTGCGCCGAAACACTTTTGTAAACTTTTTTGTTGTACTTTGCCTTAACCTGCCAAGATGTATTACTCATAGCCTATCACCTCCTTTTACATAGCCAAATAATAAATTTCGCCACACCGATTGCCACAAAAAACACGCCAAGCTTAAACAACATAATGCTTGACAAAACGAAAATCGCAAGGTACAATGAGGGTGGGTGGAAATTCCCACCCTCATACTGCTTAACCAATCATTTTATCAATGATTAGAAGCAGTAGACCTATTAGGAAGTCTATCAATGCGGATTGAAGTTTGTCATTGATAGACTTTTTTCTATTTCGCTTTGCCATCTCTTCACCTCACTTTCTATATATATTATATCATACTCATTTGAGTATGTCAAGGTGTTTTGTAAAAAAATTTTGCGAAAGTTATAAAAAACAAGGCGGATTATTCCGCCTTGCTTTTTTGCACTACTCTCAAACATTACTTTCTTTTTAAGAGATTAACAACGAGACACAGAACAATCGTGTTTGACACTAAGGACAGAATGCTTGAAATCAAAGATAGTACTTGCATTTTTTAATAGATTGAGTTATAATATAGTTACCCCGAAGGGTGGGGGATTTATTTATCCCCCTTTTTGTTAATCGTCAGCTTGAGAGTTACGATAGCGTTTGCTAAACTGAGTATCGTACTTACAAGACTGACGATTTTTGTTATTAACTCAACCATTGTTTCACCTCACTTTCTGTATATATTATACCATACTCATTTGAGTATGTCAAGGGCTTTTAGAAAAATTTTTTCAAAAAAGTAACTATTTTTCAAAAAACGTTCGTTTTGTTCGCATACAACGGGTATAATGGTGTTGTAAAAATATCAAAAAAGAGAGGAAATTCCTCTCTTTTTCTTTTGCCTTTTTGCAAGGAGGTAAGCAACATCAGCAGAAAGCCTAACAAATTCAAAAGCGGTGATGACATCATAGAATTGTGGCGGCGTTATTGCTATGAAATTATGGACAACGGATTTTTCGAGGTACCGACGCAAACCGCTTTTTGCCGTTGGCTTGAACGCAATTACGAAAAAACAGACCGAAAAACCTTATATAACGCCTTATATAAAAATTTTCCCGAAATAAAAAACGATTTTGACAGCATACGTGCAGATGTAATTGCGCAGGGAGCTTTAACGGGCAAATATCAAGCCACAATGAGCATTTTTTCACTGAAGCATTGGTGCCACTGGTCGGACGGGTCCGATAACACACCAAGCTCAAACGAAATACGAATAGTAGACGATATATAGACGTATGAACGATATTAAATTAAGCGAACTCATCGCACCGCACTATTACGAACTTCACCGAGACATAAAACGGCACGGACACACGGAATATACACTGTCAGGCGGAAGAGGTTCTACAAAATCATCCGTCGTTGCAATCGAAACGGTGCTTTTGCTCAAGAAAAATCCCGATATGCACGCTTTGATATGCAGACAGGTCAAAGACACGCTGAAAGACAGCGTATATACACAGTTGACTTGGGCAATAGATACACTCGGTCTGAATGGAGAATTTAAGTATAAAACGTCCCCTCTTGAAATAATCCGAAAATCAACGGGACAGCATATATATTTCCGCGGTGCGGACGATCCGTACAAACTGAAATCCGTAAAAACGCCGTTCGGCTATATCGGTATACTTTGGTTTGAAGAATTGGACCAATTCAGAGGCGAAGCCGAAATACGTTCGATAGAACAGTCCGTAATGCGCGGCGGAAATACATATTACGAATTTAAGACTTTCAACCCGCCCGCCAGCAAATCCAATTGGGCAAACAAATACATTCTGCAAAACAAACCCGATATGCTGACACACCACTCGACCTACCTAACCGTGCCGCAAGAGTGGCTCGGCAGGCGTTTCTTCGACGAAGCCGAATTTTTGCGAAGCGTCAACGAAAAAGCATATCGGCACGAGTATCTCGGAGAAGCTGTCGGCGCAGGCGGAAACGTCTTTGAAAATATCGAATTGCGTGAAATATCGGACAGCGAAATACAAGCCTTTGACCGTATATATACGGGAATCGACTGGGGCTGGTTCCCCGACCCGTTCCATTGGAGCAAAATGCATTACGACGCAGGCAGACGGACACTGTATATTTTCGACGAATACCGTGCTAACAAAAAAGGCAATTTTGAAACCGCACAGGCATTGCGCAACGAAAAAGGCGTAAGCGATAATGACCTTATAACAGCCGATTCAGCCGAACGGAAAAGCGTTGCCGATTACCGAAGTTACGGGCTGAACTGCCGATCCGCAATAAAAGGTCCGGGCAGTGTCGAATATTCGATGAAATGGCTTGCTTCGCTAAACAAAATAATCATCGACAAAAGGCGTGCACCGTATACCGCACGTGAATTTTGCGAATACGAGTACGAACGCACCCGCAACGGTGACATAGTAAGCTCTTATCCCGACCGCAACAATCACGCAATAGACAGCGTAAGATACGCACTCGAAAGCATCTGGAAACGAAAAGGAGAATAACGTGTGGGAAACGATTAAAAACCTGATAATACGCCTGTTCGGGGTTAAACCCGAAAAATCTTCGGGCGAAAACGAACGTCAAAATCACTGGGTCAGCAGATACGAAGACCCGACCGGCATAAATTTTACCGAAATTTTCGCATCGCGTCTGACAACGCTTGCCGTAACCGACGCAACGTTTTCCGTAAACGGCGACAGTCGACGTGCCGCACTTATATACGATACGTTATCGGAACAAATTTGGAATAAAAAACAGTCTGTCGTCGCCGCCGCTCTCGGCTGCGGCGGCATAATGTTAATCCCCTATATCTCGGACGGAAAAATCTATATTGATACCGTCACTCAAAACCGTGTATGCATTAACGAAACGCTCGGCGGCAACATTACGAAATGTACCGTAATCGCATCTTATATCAAAAGAGGCACACATACTTACGTAAGACTTACAGACCACTCTCTCGAAAACGGCGTATACGTTATAAAAAGCAGGGCTGTCGCCGATAACGTCCCCGCACCGCTTTCAATTCTTCCCGAATGGGCAAGCATATCTCCCGAAATACGCATAGCCAACGTAAAACGTTTGCCTATCGGATATTTGCGCTGTCCTAAGGATAATCGCCGCCCCGATACCGTCGAAGGTGTCCCCATCACTTTCGGATGCGAAGAGCAAATCAAAAACATAGAGGAAACGCTGTCGCAAGTCGCAAGGGAATACAAACTCAAATCCTGCTTTGTCGGCGTTGACGATACAATGCTCGGTCCCGGCAAAAAGCTTCCCGCAGACGGACTTTTCAAAACATTCCGAGGCGACGGCGACGGTGAACTCTGGCACGAGTTTTCGCCCGAAATACGTTCGTCCGCCTATGCGGAACGGATAAAACAGCAGTTTGAGCTTCTTGAAAAACAGGTCGGCACGTCAAAGGGTATCCTCACCGTACCCGAAGCCGCCGCCACCGCTACCGAAGTGCGCAGAGGTCAGTACGACACGTTCGCGCTGGTATCGGCTATACGCAACGCTATCGAAAAAGCGATAAACGACGTCGCATACGCCGTTGACGTGCTTGCCAATTATGCCGAGCTGTCCCCTCCCGGCAAATACGATGTAAAAATAGATTGGGATTTGTCACTGCTTGAGGACAGCACGCAAACGTGGCAGCAGATGAGAGACGCTCAGGCAATCGGTGCAATGTCGAAAGCCGAACTGAGAGCATTTTTAACAAACGAAAACCTTGACAAAGCGCAAAGCAAAATCGACGAAATCAGAGAAAGAGAACCGTCAATGGCAGATCTGATTGGCGAAGGCTAAACAATGCTTGATGAAAAAACGCTTGAACTGTTGCCCGAAGTGATATGCCGTCGGCTGTCGAAGCTGAATACCGAAATACTCGAAGCTGTCGGAAAATCCGTAAAAGAAATCGGGAAGCTGTCGAAACGTGACCTTGCGGAACTCAACCGTGCCCGATTTTATTCTACTCTCGATATCGAAAAAGAGCTTGAACGCATTACCGGTAAAAACGCACGTGAGATATCCGAAATTCTCGAAAGCTCGGCACGAAGCACTATGAGCGACGCCGAGTTTTTGTATGAAAAAAGCGGAATAAAATACATAAAATATCAAGATAATACGGTACTGCAAAGGTACGTTGAGGCAATACGCAGACAAACGCTTTCAGAATACGTCAATCTGTCGCAAAATACGGCGTTTTGCATATGGGGCAAAAACGGCAAGCTCACGCCCACTTCCCTCTCCGAAACCTATAACCGTATCGTGGACGAATCCGTAACCGTCGCACAAACGGGAGTGACAGACTATAACCAAGCGATACGTCAAACTCTGCGTGCTTTGGCTGACAGCGGACTGCGCACGGTTGATTATGCCACGGGATATTCAAGACGGCTTGACAGTGCCGTAAGACAAAACGTGCTGTGGGGCATAAAACAGTGCAATCAAGGCATACTTAACCAAGTGGGAGAGGAAACAGAAGCCGACGGATATGAGATAGACTATCACTCAAATCCCCGACCGTCGCACGCCCCGATGGGCGGTAAAATGTATGCCATAGGAGAATCACGCATAATCGACGGCGTATACTACCCGCCTTTTTCGGACGTTGAAGAACTGCTTGCGGACTATAACTGCCTGCATTTCGCAACTCCCGTAATTCTCGGCGTGTCGGAGCCGTCCTACCCGCCCGAAGTACTTGCCGCACTGAAAGAACGTGACAAACAGACTTTTACGTTTGAGGGCAAGGAATATACGGGATACGAGGCAACGCAAATACAGCGTAAGCTTGAAAGTGCCATTCGCAAGCAAAAGGACAGAGCCGTGCTTTTCGCCGCAAGCGGAGACGATACGGCACGCCGCACGGCTCAGGAAAAGATAAACGCTTTGACCGAAAAATATGCGGATTTTTCAAAAGCCGCAGACCTTCCGACAAAAAAAGAACGTTTAAGCGTTGCGGGATTCCGTAAAGTAAGTACGCAAAAAGGCATTTCGACTGTTCAGCAAGATAAGAACCGTATAACATTGACAAACAGTACGAATAGCGGTAAAATTGAAAAAGTAAATAGAACTGCCATATCAAGAAATATGGCAAATGGATTGAGAAAATCTCCTACACATACTTTGTCAGATGATGAGATAAAATCTATAAAAAATGATATAAAATCTATAAACGCTGATGAAAGCATTTTTGAGTTTAACAAAGGTTATCAAACGTCATATGTTGACAAATACGATAGAATATTTGTATGTGGCGATGTGTTGCCCGATACAAATTCACAACATCCAAGAGATTTAATGAGTTCAAGAGCCGTATTAGCACACGAATATTACGGACACAGAATGTATAGGGGTACAAAACTGGAAGTCGGTTCTTGGAACGATGAATTTAGAGCAAGCTATATGGCAGCAAAGAACGCTCCCAATCTAAGTGACACAGATAGGTTATATTTAGTACTTGATGCCTTGGAAAGAGCGAAAGAATTTGGTATCCCAATCAAAAACAACAAATTTTTAAGAAGGATTTTGTATGGATATTAACATTACACTTGAACAATTTAATGACATTATGAAAGATATTTTTATAAAATCAGATGGGTCAACAAACAAAAAATGTCCTATTTGTGGGAACGATGTTATAATAGAACGACATGGTTGTTCCAGTACATTGAGGTGTAAGTCAGATATCTGTTTTTCTATAGGCATAAGAGGAATATGACGAAAATTAAGCAATTCAAGGTTATTTGTACCCCAAACGTTTTTTGAAATCGTGGAAAGCTAACAAATAACGTTCTTTGCAGAATACATAAACGGTAAACCTCGCAATGTTGCTAAAAAAGTAGTTGAAATTTTAATTAACTAGGAGAAAATAACAATGGTTGATTACCCTTATGAGTGGAATAATTATATGAAACCCGATAGATTAAGGACTTTTCGTATTGATACCCCTCCGGACATTATAAAACAAGCAAAAAAAATAAACGAGAACTATTTTGAATCGGCAGGCGTTCCCTTTTTCTATTTTGAAGGCGAACAGGAAGGTCCTGAACCGCCGCAGTACAAACCGCTTTCCATAACTCCCGAATTTCAAAAAACTCTTGATGAAATTCGTGAATATATAAAATCTGTTGCCGAAGGCATAAAAAACGGTACATTAAAAAGCGACGACGATGACGAATGACATTAGCTTTGTATGGAAAAACTCTTTACAAATCAAAATGAATTAGAAAAGTGCTACGCCTACCAAATAACAGATAGAGGGATTGCCTATGCAATCCCTTTTCTTTTGATTTTTAACGCCGCACGGCTCAGGAAAAGATAAACGCTTTGACCGAAAAATATGCGGATTTTTCAAAAGCCGCAGACCTTCCGACAAAAAAAGAACGTTTGAGCGTGGCAAGCTACCGTAAAGTAAGTACCAAACGAATATATGCGATAAAAGGAAAATCCGCAATAAGCTTCGGCAAGCTTTACGGCGAAAAATCGCTGACAAAACAGCTTCAAAAAGAGCTGTCCGACGAATACGTTCGTTTTACCGAAATATTCGGCGAAACACCGATAAGCGAACTGTCGGTTAAAGGTTACCGTAATGACGGCGTGTGGGGTTCTTTTACTCTCAACGGCAAATCTCTCATCCTATACGGTATCGGCGGCAGCGAAGGAAAAACGATTATGGCACAGATTGCCAAGAAAATGAAAAAAGAGGGCAAATGGTCTACCGCCTCCCCTTTTCACGCCTTGCGTCACGAACTCGGTCACGCTTGGTTTGAAAATCTGAAAAATAACGACGCAAATTTTGAAATAAAAAGCAACGAGGTTCAAAAAGTATATAACGACACCATCGAAAACTTGAATAATTTTTTTGCAAGTGATATAATTGAGGCGAAAAAGAATACGTTGTCAATTTACGGATTACAGGAAAGAAAAGTTCTCGACGAATTTGTGGCAGAATGTATTGCAGAATACATAAACGGCAAACCGCGTAATATTGCTAAAAAAGTAATTAAAATTTTGCTGAGTTAAGGAGAAAATAACAATGGTTGATTACCCAGACGAGTGGCATAACTATATGAAAGACGGGAGAGTACTGACTTTTCGTATTGACACCCCTCCGGACATTATAAAACGTGCAAAAGAAATAAACGCTCATTGGTTACAGGATACAGGTACGCCTTACTTCTATTTTGAAGGCGAACAGGAAGGTCCTGAAATTGTATATCCTACCGATCCTCCAACCCCTGAAACTCAAAAAATTATTGATGAAATTCGTGAGTATATAAAATCTGTTGCCGAAGGCATAAAAAACGGTACGTTAAAAAGCGACGACGATGACGAATGACATTAGCTTTGTATGGAAAAACTCTTTACAAATCAAAATGAATTAGAAAAGTGCTACGCCTACCAAATAACAGATAGAGGGATTGCCTATGCAATCCCTTTTCTTTTGATTTTTAACGCCGCACGGCTCAGGAAAAGATAAACGCTTTGACCGAAAAATATGCGGATTTTTCAAAAGCCGCAGACCTTCCGACAAAAAAAGAACGTTTAAGCGTTGCGGGATTCCGTAAAGTAAGTACGCAAAAAGGCATTTCGACTGTTCAGCAAGATAAGAACCGTATAACATTGACAAACAGTACGAATAGCGGTAAAATTGAAAAAAACAAAATCACGATTAGCACAAATTCGGATGCAGCAACATTTATAGATACCGTTTCTTTGCCTAATGGAAACAAAGGAAAAATAAAAGAAGAGAGTAACATAACAAAAGTAGTTACTTTTGCCGGTAAAGGCACAAATAAAGAATTAAAAGTTGCAAAGCATCTTGAGAAACAGTATAACGTTCCGAAATCCGAATGGAAACATAGCAGAGGTGATGGATATGTTATCTGCGACGATGGAAAGACAAGACACGCCGAATTGCATTGGTTTGAAAGCGACAAAACAGGCAAGATAAAAATGAAAGTTAAGAGGTATTTCGATGAAAGTTAAGTATATCGGAGAAACCGACCCAGTATGCTTAATTAATGGCAAGGTTTATGAATGTTTAGGCGAAGAACACGGTGAATTTAGAATTGTTGACGAAGAAGGATATGACGAAGAACAAGAAATTCAAGGTTATTTGTACCCCAAGCGTTTTTTTGAAATCGTGGAAAGCTATTGCTAAAAAGGAGGAGTAACCGTGAAAATATCATTGTACGATAAAATTAAACTACGAGACGGTAGAAATGCCGTAATTGTTGATATTTACGAACAAGATGTAGCGTATGAAGCTGACATAAAAACCGATGATGATTACATCACGGATACAATTAAGCACAGTGACATACTTGAAATTATAGAGAACTGACGAAAACGAAAACAATTTACCGTTTAACTTAATAAAAATGCGTAATGCGTAAGCATTGCGCTTTTTTTATACAACTTCCTCTCTCCCGCAGAGGTTTAATGCGGGAACGGTACGGCGCAGAGTGGCTGCGCATTTATAAATCAAATCTATACCGTAAAGGAGCAATATGAATTTTCTGAAAGAACTTTTCACGGAACCGCTGACGTATGACGCCTTTGAAGCGGCATGCGGCGAAAAAGGCTATAAGCTTGCGGATCTGTCAAGCGGCGAATACGTTGCTAAGGGCAAACTGACGGCGGAAAGCGAAAAGCTCAAATCACTTCAGGCAAAGCTGACGGAATACGAAGCGCAAATAGAGGCATTAAAGGCAAGCGCAGACAACAGCGAAACGCTCAAAGATAAAATTACGGAGCTTGAAACGGCTATTGCACAGCGCAAAGCTGCCGATGATGCGGCTCTTGAAGCGTCTGTCTTATCCGAACGTTTTGCCAAAGTATCGGGCAACCGAAAATTTCTCAACGAATACACCGAAAACGGTATATTCGACGAGTTCAAAAACGCACTTTCGGCAAAGGAAAACGAGGGCAAGAGCGATGCCGAAATTTACGAACGGCTTACGGAAAACCGTGACAGTCTGTTTGCAAACGTCAATCCCCCCGCTCCTTTGCCGTGCACCGATCCGATAGCGGCAGACACGCTTGACGAAGCGCACGTGCGTTCCGTTATGGGACTTCCCTCAAAAAATCAATAATCAAAAGGAGCAATAAATGGCTAACTCTATTACACTTTTCAAAAAATACATCGACCTACTCGACGAGGTTTACAAAAATTCTGCACTTACGTCCGACCTTGACGGAGATTCCGCACTGGTTCGTGCAGGCGCAAACGCAAACGAGATAATAATTCCAAAGCTCAGCATGGACGGGCTGGCAGACTATTCCCGTTCGGGCGGATACGTACAGGGCGACGTAACAATCACAAACGAAACCGTGACATTCAATTACGACAGGGGACGCAAATTTGACGTTGACGCAATGGACGACGAAGAAACAACGGGCGTTGCGTTCGGCAAGCTTGCCTCTGAATTTATTCGCACGAAGGTCGTGCCGGAAATGGACGCATTCCGCTTTGCGCAGTATGCGGGTGCAAGCGGAATATCCAAGGTTTCGGTGCCTGCATCGCTCTCAAGCGGCAACGACGTTCTTGCAGCCATTATCGCCGCCGTAAACAAAATGGACGAAGACGAGGTACCGCAGGAGGACAGGCTGCTTTACATTACCCCCACCCTTTACAACCTTGTAAACAACGTTGACACCACAAAATCCCGTGCGGTTCTCGACGGCTTTGCAAAAACCGTAAAAGTACCGCAGAGCCGTTTCTATACGGCAATTGATTTGCACGACGGCACTTCGGGCAGTGAAACGGCGGGCGGTTACGTGAAAAATTCCGAAGCTAAAGACATTAACTTTATGATAATACACAAAGGAGCTGTCATTCAGTATCCTAAACATACCGTCAACAAAATCATAACGCCCGACGAAAACCAAAGCTCCGACGGGTACCTTTTCTTCTACCGTGCATACGGTCTTGCCGACGTATACGAAAACAAGGCGTCGGGTATCTACCTGCACCATAAGGAGTGAAAATGCGTACCGTCGGTTTAACGTTTCCGTGCGAAAAGTCCAAGCAAGCGGAAACGCCGAAAGCCAAGAAAAAGAAAGAAGGGGAACGGAAATGACGTATGCGGAATACAAAGCGCGCGGCGGTATTTTAACGCAGGCGGGATATGAAAACGCAAGCACTGCCGTTTTATGCGAAATCGACCGCATAACGCAGGGGCGTGCCTCAAAGCTTTCGCCCGAACCCGAACAGCTGAAAGCTCTGATTGTCGCTCTGTGCGACAATCAGAGTGCATACGATACCGATACCGACGACAAGTGCCGTGCCTATCGGCGTGAACGTATCCGCGACTGTCTTTCGCTTGTAAAAGACAAAGGCGGCGTTCCGCTTTGTTACCGAGGATTTGACGTATGATTACTTTCGAGTGGAAGAAAAAACTCAATACACGGGATATTGAGGCGGCATATATCAACGACAAAGTTAAGACGTTTGCTCATCTTGAACTGTGGAGATTATGCTGCCCGTATGTTCCGCGCGACACGGGTACGCTTATGCAATCCGTCGAAATCACGCCCGAATATTTAAGATATACGGTGCCGTATGCGGCAAGATTGTATTACGGCTCGGAAATGAAATTCCGTACCGACAAAAACCCTTTGGCAACGGCATATTGGGACAAAGCCGCAATGAAAACGCAACGTGACAAACTTATCAAAACCGTTGAAAAATACGCAAAGCAACACATATCAAAAGGAGTAAAGATATGACATATACGGAGGCAATAAAGCGTTGGCTTCTTTCCTGCCCGGAAATCAAAGGCGATCGCCTGTACTTCAACTATTTGTCCGTGGGAACGGAAAAGCAATGCTTTCAAACGGTCGAGCATACGACCGTAACAGAGGATATCGTCGGAAACGAGGTCGGGAAAATCGAATTTGCAATCATCGACTTTCGTCCCCTGACCAAGCATACGGTCAACGTGTCCTGTGCCGACCTTGAGCGATTTGCCGACGTTGAAAAAATCAATCAATGGATGCGTACACAACGAAGTGCACGGCATTTTCCTCATCTTGAGGGAGCGACGGTTGAAAAAATGACCGTCGCTCCCTCCCCGACTTATGCGGGAATGGACAACAGCGAACATATGGCACTCGCAAAATATATGATACAGGTCACTATCGAATATATCAAATACAATTAAAGGAGTAAAAATCATTATGTCTGTAAAATTTAATCTCGACGATAACCGGAAAGCCGAAAGAAAATTACTCGTAACGGCGGTCAACGTCGGTGACAGTGCAAAGCCTGTTTGGCAGGTTATCGGTGCGGGCATCGAAGACAGCTCGCTTGAGCTAAATCCCGACGTTTCCGCCATAACCGACATTCTCGGAATCACCGAAACCACCGTAAACAAAATCGAACCGAAACAGAGTTTTGAACCTTTTACCGTTCGCGGCGGTTCCGCACTTGCGGAAATGCTTTTTGATATTTGGCAACGCAAGGCGTGGAGCGAACTCAGCAAATTCGACGTTCTTTTGATGTACGGTTTTATTGACGGCAAAACAGCGGGAACTTTTTCGGCTGAAAAGCAGAGCGGCTGCACAATATCTATAAACTCCATCGGCGGTTCCGCAACGGTCGATATGCCGATAGAAATATCGTATTCAAACGACAGCACGCTCGGTACCGTAAACAAGCTCAAAGGCGACGACATCGAATTTACGCCGACAGTAAACGCATAACCGGGATACCGGAATTATTTAAGAGGTGCAATATGGAAAGCAATACAATAAAGATATCCGAAGGCTTGGAAAAATTCAATCTTGTTTTTACCGACAGAGACGACGAAGCAGTGGAAATATCGTTCAACCCGAATGACACGGACATTATTTTACGCATAAAAAAAGCAACCGACAATATCTCGGCAGAACTTGAAAAAATCGGTAACGACGAAAACAAAAGTTCGGGCACGGAATATTTACGGCAAATCAACGACGTAATATACCGTGAAATAGACTGTATTTTCGGCAGTAACGTAAGCGAAAAGGTATTTAAGCATTGCGGTCCGCTCTCTCTTAACAAAGAGGGAATATCGTTTGCGGAGCGTTTTTTGACAGCCGTTGCCCCGCACATTCAAAAACGTATCGAAGAAACAAACAAAGCAAGCGCTATGCGCATATCCAAGCACACGGCGAAATACGGTAACGGAAAAGCCGCAAAATGAATTACGGACTGCCGAAAGAGGTAAACGTCGAAAATGAGGCACACGCAATCAGAAACGGCGGCGACTGGCGTGTAATATTGGACGTTATCGCCGCACTTAACGACCCCGAACTTACGGTACAGGAAAAGGCGTACACTTCCCTTTTTATTTTTTACGAGGGCGGCAAAATTCCGAAAAACGTACAGGCGGCAGCCGACGAAATGATGCGCTTTATCGAAGGCGGAGAGCCGATCGACAATGCCGCCAAGCCTTTACGCCTTATGGATTGGGAGCAGGATTTCCCTCTTATTATTGCACCGATAAACCGTGTAATCGGAAAAGATATACGTGCCGAAGAATATATGCATTGGTGGTCGTTTTTATCAGCTTATTCGGAAATAAACGACTGCACTTACACAACGGTTCTGTCAATACGCCAAAAGCAGGCAAAAGGAAAAAAACTTGAAAAATGGGAACGGGATTATGCAAAAGAGCATCCCGATCTTGTCAAACTTCGCCCGCGCCTTTCACAAAGCGATAAACAGTATCTCGATTCGTTTACCGAATAGAAAAAGAGAGCTTCGGCTCTCTTTTTCTTTTAACCCGACAGTCTTTCACTACACTTATTTCAAGGAGAAATAACAATGCCAAAAAGCGTTGACGGGGATATCAGAATATCCGTGTCTCTTGACAGTTCTTCTCTCAAAAGCGATGTCGGCAATACCGAAAGAACAGTCGCAAAAGTAAAAACGGCAATCGTCGATTTCGGTAAAAGCATAGCATCCGCCTTTGATATCGGTTCCGAAAAAGCCGAAAACTATAACACCAAGCTTGCACGTGCCGAGGAAGCGGTAAAAAAGCAGGAATCGGCTCTCGAACAGTTAAAGCGAAAATACGAAGCTTTGAAAAACGGTGACGTAAAACCGAAATCTCTGAAAGCAATCGAAACGGAAATAGAAAAAATCGGCAAAAAATACGATGAAGCTTCGGAAAATATGAAATCCGCAAAGGAAAAAGCGGACGCTGCGGATATCGGATTTGCCGATAACCCCGCATTCGTGCAGGCAAAGTCGGAATACGAGAGTATGTCCGATACGTTTGACGATCTCGATGCACAAATGGCAAAACTCTATCAAAAACAGGACGAACTGCTGATAAATCCGCAAAATTCCGCCGAAGGCATGAAGCTCGAAAAAGAAATAGAGCTTGCGACAATGAAGCTCAACCGTCTGAAAACGGAAGCGGAGCTTGCGGCAGACGCCGCCGAAGACGGAGCGAAAAGTGCGGCGAAAGCAACCGCCAAAAGCAACGAAGAAACCAAAAAAACGCCAGTCGCTTTGAAAAGCGCACAAAAAGGATTTACACGGTTAAAAGCAATTGTCGCCGGTGCGTTTCTTTTCAACGTTATCCGTTCGGGATTGACGCAGTTGCGCAAAACTCTCACATCTCTGTTAAAATCAAACAACAATTTTTCATCTTCCCTCTCTCAAATAAAAGGCAATCTGAAAACGGCATTTGCACCCGTATACGAAGCTTTACTGCCGGCAATAAACTCGGTTATGTCGGCTCTGAAAAACGCCACCGCATATTTTGCCGCATTCATTTCGTCACTGTTTAACAAAACAGTCGAAGAATCTGCGGATGCCGCCCAAAAACTTGAAACTCAGGCAAAGAAATCCGAAAAAAATCTTGCGGGTTTCGACCAAATAAACAAGCTCAGTTCTTCAAAAGAGGAAACCGACTTTTCCGGGACGTCGCTTGACGAAAAAACAGCGAAAAAAGTCTATGAATTTTCAGACCGTTTGAAACCCGTTATGGAAGGTTTTTCAAATTTTGCGGAAAATCTCGCATCCGTTTTCAACGAAACGGTTTTGCCGTTAATCGGCAATGCCCTGAACGGCTTAATTGATTTTTTAGACTCTATCGGAGCACTTAAACCTGCGGCAGTTGAAACGATTCTTACTGCTTTATCGGGATTTTTCGTAACATTGAGCGGTATAAAAATATCGTCGACCTTGGCTCCGGTGATGGAGAAACTCGGAAACGCGTTGAAAAAAATACTCGAAAAATTTTCTGCAACGGAGTTGGCAGCGTTAGTAGGAGTAGCCGCAATATTCTCTTTTTTCAGTTACTTCGATAAATCCGCTTTAAGCGGCGAACTTTACGAATCCATTTGCCAAGTTAAGGAAGAATTAGAAGACGTAAACTCCGTAACCGATTCGATAAACGAATACACAGACTCGATAAAACAAAAATCCGAAAATATCGAAACAGACGCAATATACATAATCAAACTGGCAACGAAATTTTTCGACCTCTCTCAAAAAGAGAACCGCACGCCCGAAGAAAACGTATTGTTAAAGCAATATTCGGACACGCTCTGCGAGCTTGTTCCCGGTATAAAAGATAACATAAACGCAATCACCGGTGCATGGGAAGGCACGCGTGAGCAAATGCGGGGTTTAATAAAAGACCAAATCAAACTTGCATACGCACAAATGTATCAAGACGAGCTTGCGCAGTTGATACGCCAAAGTATCGAAGCCGAAGAAAACATAGAAAAAGCCCAGCAGGCATACGACGCTGCACTTGCAGATTACAAACAGGCAAACGAAGACTACCAAAACGCCGTAAACAACTCGTGGGTTGACCGAGCGTTTAACAATCTCGGCATAACGGATTCTTCATACAACGGAGGCAAAAGCTTTTTTGAAGCTATGCTTGCGGTCGGACGCAAGGAAGAAATTCGCTTCAGAGAAGCCGAGCAAAACTTTTTGAACGCAAATAACGCATTAAAAGATGCGAAACAGGCATTCGACGATATAAGCGTGCTGGAACAAACAGCTCTCTCGATAATAGTCGGCGATGACGCCGGATTAGACGCTCATATCGAAGAATTATTCAAAAGTATCGGTTTTTTTGCGGAAGAAACGGAAGAAGACATAGAAGGCGTCGGAAAACAAGTCGAAGCGACAGAGAACGAAGTAACCGAATTGTCCGATAAACTCGGCGAACTGAACGGAATTGCCGTCTCTCCGGACTTTTCAAACATCAACAACAATCTCTCCGCCGCCATTTCCGATGCAAAAACGTTGCGAAGAGTGCTGAAAAACATGCCGTCCGTATCCGTCCCCGGTGCCCTGACCGGTTTCAGGGACATCACCTTGAATCCGCCGGCGTTGGCACAAGGTGCGGTCATTCCGGCAAACAAGCCTTTTTTATCTATATTGGGAGATCAAACAAGCGGCACCAATATCGAAGCTCCTCTGTCAACAATCGAAAGTGCGGTAGAAAACGTAATGCGAAAAATGACCGTCGGAAACAGTCACAGTGAAGCGGTACTCGAAATCGACGGAGAGCAATTCGGACGCATTATATATCGTCTGAACAAAAACGAAGGACGGCGCATAGGAGTAAAATTTTCGGAGATAACCACATGAAAAACAAATATCTTATCATAGACGGCGTGAAATATAAAGGAATACATATTACGTCGGTAAAACGCTCTTTCAGCATAAGCGACGGTGAAAATGCCGGCAGATTGGCTGTTTCGGGCAAAATGGTTCGTGACGTAATCGGTACGTTTTATAATTACCAATTTACAGTCGACCCGAGCAAAGCCGAACCGGAAACATACGACGATTTTTACGAAGTCATATCGTCACCCGTTGACTTTCATACAATTGTCGTCCCTTATGCGCAAGGAAGTATGACATTTGAAGCATACGTAACGGCGGGCGACGACTCTTTGCTTGAAATCGGCAATAACGGAAACAACCGTTGGGGAGAACTTTCGTTTTCCGCAATTGCAATGGAACCGCAGAGGACACCGGCATGATTCAAATAATATACGGCGATGTTGCAATAGGTGCCGCCGAAAACGCACAGTATACCGATACGGGTAAGCAGGAATATTCAACGATTTCGGAGCTCTCATCAGGTGCGTCGCCCTCTCTTATCGCCACAGGCGAAGTAGGACGCTGGAAGCTTGACGGTACGGTTGACATAATCGGATACCCGACGTGCGATTACGGTTACGTTTCCGACACATTGTCAAATTCAACGGGAAAATACGAAGGCGACACGGGACTTGACATATGTTTTACATCACTGTACGCATCATCGGGTTTAACAG
Source organism: uncultured Eubacteriales bacterium (assembly GCA_964474295.1). GTDB lineage: Bacteria > Bacillota > Clostridia > Oscillospirales > Acutalibacteraceae > SIG575. The sequence continues at coordinate 7,362 of CAYYRN010000025.1, read as the reverse complement.
TAACGTTCGACCAGCTTGAATCCGTATTTTATACTTTTACGGTCAAATGGTATCAAAACGATACTTTACTTGACGCGGAAACGTATACAAGCACGGCTGCCGAATACGTTATAGAAAATGCCGTAAATCTTTACAACAAGATAAGCATACGATTCACCGAATCATCCGTGCCGTACCGTTATGCACGTATTTCAAAAATCATGTACGGTGTCGGCAGACGCTTTACCGCGACGGATTTCGATTCGGCAAGCTTAACGCAGCAAGTAAACCCGATTTCGGAGGAGCTTGCCATTGATACAAGCCGTTTTTCACTGCGCCCGAAGCGAAATATCGAGTTCTTGTTTCAATCCCGTCAAACATTCAGAATTTATCGTGACAGCGTGCTGATTGCGGCACATTATCTGAAAGAAGCGAATATTACGTCAAAAAACAATTATGCATTGTCCTGTCAATCGGCTATCGGTCTGCTTGACGAGCAACAAATTACGGCAAAGATGTATACAAATACGCCCGCCGAGGTTATAGCACACGATATTTTGGACGGTGTCTTCGACTTCGATATGGACGATGAGTTAAAAAGCATAACATTGACAGGCTATTATTCGGACGGTTCGCGGCGTTGTGCCTTACAGCAACTGCTTTTCGCAATAGGTGCAAGATGCACCACTGCCGAAAGCGAAAAAATTCGGATATTCGTTCCGCCGACTGCGGCAAAGAACATACCGCGTGAAAACATATACACGGGTGCGACAGTGGAACGAAAAACGCACGTAACCGCCGTCAAGCTGGAATACCACAGCTATTCAAACACAAAAACCGCAAATTCAAAAGAAGTCAAAATCGGAGATACAAGCTACTACGATACGGCAGATACCGTTGAAAAATCAAACCCCGACGTTATATCGGATACACCCGAAAACACCGTAACGTTGCAAGGCGTTACATTCGTCGATAAAACGAGAGCAGACGCACTGATTGACACCGTATTCGATTATTTCGTAAACAACAGCGTTGTCAGCGAAAAAATACTTATGTCGGGCGAATGCACGGGCGACCGAGTATTAACGGAGGATATTCTCGGTAAGGCGTTTGAAGGCGATATGGTTTCGTGTGAGATAGCTCTGTCAAATACATTTGCGGCTAAAATAAAAGTCAGGGGGAAATACTGTTGAATATCGACACAAGCTTATTAAAGTACGACCGTGAAATCGGATCGTATTACTCTGCGGACGATCTTAACCGTGTGAAAGCTTTTTGTCAAACCGTCGTCGATACGGCGAAAAACGAATTGGCCGTCATCACGGATATGCAAAACAAATTCGGTGTCGCTCCGAGTGAATATTCGTCTCCGAGTTACACCGTCCCCACTGTCATTTCAAGAAAAGATTTTGAAAAAAACGAAACGTTCACTCAAAACGATCTCAACGTATACTTGGCAAACGTAACGAACGTTATATCTCATTTTCCCGTAAGCGGACTGCGACTATTGCCGAACACAATGCGCTATCTGACTTACGAAGGCGCAAACAACATAGAATGGAATCTTAAGCAAGCGGCAGACGAACTCTGCCGCCTCATAAACGTAACCGAGCAAAACATCAAAGACATCGCCGCCGATTTTCAGTACAGCGGTGAGCTTTACGCAGGAGGAACAATATAAATGAAAGACAGAGTACCCACTAAAATTATCGACGGTGCCATTCGTATGGAAAAACTCGACGAAAACGGAGCAAGTCTCGGATATATTTATCTAAAAAGAGCCGACGCACCGATTGAAGCGGGCACGCCGTATTGCAAAGCAAGCATATTAACAGACAAAACCGCTTCGGCAATAGGACTCGATGCTTCGCTTGACCCTACTCCGAACGATGCTTTTTATTTAATCGCAAATCGCCTGCAAGCTCTTGACGGTTATGCAAGCGAACGCACGAAAGCACTTGAAAACAACGTACTGTTTCCGCACGTACTTTTATCCAACACGTCCGTTTATACCGCACAAAATTACGGCAGATACCGAATAACGGTTGTAGGATGCGGAGGAAACGGCGGTGCGGGATACAAAACAAGCGGTTCGGTTTACAAATCGGGAGGAGGAGGCGGTGCCGGAGGCGTCGGCACGGTAACACTGTCGTTAAATAAAGGCGATACCCTCAAGCTTACTTTCGCAAGCAATGCGATAACTTTAAGAAACAATACCGAAGGAATTGATATTTTGAAAGTTTTCGGCGGTTCTGACGGCACCGACGGATACGGAAGCGGACGCGGCGGCGAAGGCGGCAACTGTGAAGATTTAAGCGACGGAAAGTTTGAAGTAGCTTTATACCCCGGCAACTCAGGCTCCGACGGCACGTCGGACACCGAGGCAATGACCTACGAAGATGCGGGGAGCGGCGGTAACGTTTCATATTATTTTTCGGGGCAATCCGTCACTAACGATTACACGGTTTCCGCACCTTACCTGATCCCCGCAAAAAGCGGCACCGGTATCTTTGCCGAATACGATTTGGGGTACGGCGGTGCCGGCGGATATTACTATGCCGGAAGCATACCCGCGTGCAACGGCGGCAAAGCCGGTGCAGTCATCGAATATATGGGGGAATAACATGATATGACAGGACAGATAAAGTTAAAATTTTCGGGACGTGAACTTACCGAAAAAGAAGCGACACTTTCAACCTCCGCATCGGTTGAAAGCGTCATTGCATATTTTTCATTCGATAACGAATGGAACGAATATACAACGAAGTCAGCCGTCTTTATTTCATCCGAAAACTCCTGTACTGTTTTACTCGGAAACGATAATTCCTGTGCCGTACCGTGGGAAGTGCTGAAAAATCCGGGATACATAGATATAGGCGTTATAGGACAGTCGGGGACAAAAATATTACCGAGTGTCAAGGCAAGCGTTTACATTGCCGAAGGCATATATGACAGCGGCAATACACCTAAAGAACCGTCGCCCGATGCGTATCAGCAAATAATCCGCCTTATGGAAGAAACGCAACAAACGGCAAAAATTCAAGCCGATAACGCATCAAAATCGGCAAATGAAGCGAAAGAAAGTGCGGAAAATGCAAAATCCGCAGAAAAAGCGGCTGAAAATTCCGCCGACGCCGCAAAAACATCGCAAGCAGTAGCACAAGCGGCGGAAAAAACGGCGAAGGAAGCTGCCGAAGAGGCAAAAGCGGCGGCAGGCAGTGCCGAAAATGCACTTGAAGATATGAACAGGGGAAATATCGACGCCGAAGCACTCAGTATCAAAGCTTACGGACAGCAAATAATAACGGCGAACAATTCCGACAATACAACACACGGCGAAGTGTCTTTGAGAGCAAGCGATATAAATTTCGTAAAAAACAACGTAAACGGAAATGCTTGGCTTAGAATGAGCGACAGCGGAAATCTTGAAGTACAATGCGTAAAAGGCAGATTTACAATCGGCACTCAAAACGGTGTGGTTGCTCTTTACAACAGAAGCGGCGGAAAAACAACCGTATCGGGAGTTGCCGACCCTTACAACGATAACGATGCCGTAAACAAGAAATACGTTGATGATATTGTCGGTGATATAGAAACCGCACTCGATAACGTTATAGCAATTCAAAGCGGATATATAGGAGATTAACGCAAATGAGTGTAGCGGAAAAAATTATTAAGATATCTGAAAACGTGCCGAAAGTATACGAAGCAGGAAAAAGTTTTCAGTCAGCCGACTTTGCGAATGCATACGTCTCATCATTAAACAATTCGACAGATAATTTTGCATATGCATTTTCAGGGCACGGCTGGAATGATAAAACGTATGGCGTAGTTGCAAAAAATATAAATTCTATTACTGTCACTAAATGTGGTAATATATTTTACGTTAGCGAAGTAACAGACACTATTGTTCCTATCGATATGACAAACTGTACTTCAAACGCTCAATCTTTTGCATATTCCAAAGTTGAGACGATTAAGAAACTTATTTCATCCGAAGAAACAACTTTTGATAAAACGTTTAACAGTGCAACAAAACTTAAAAATATCAATTTTGAAGGAACGGTGGCACAAAGCATAAGTCTGCAAAACTCGGCATTGCTTTCAAAAGAAAGTATCGAAAGCTTATTTTCGGCATTATCGGACACAGCGTCGGAACAAACAGTAACGTTATCTAACAGAGCTGTAAACAATGCTTTTGAAACTGCAACAGGTGCGGCAGACGGAAGCAGTAGTGCGGAATGGTTAGCACTTATCGGAACAAAATCGAATTGGACTGTTTCTTTAATATAAGGAGAACAAGATGAAAACAAGAATTGTTATTTACGCAGATGAGGGAAAGGTGTTAACCGACGGGACCACTTACGGAAAGCAAATATATCTTGCCGACGGAAAAAACGCCGAAAGTTTCCGGGAAATAAGCGAAAACGAGTATAATGAATTGTTCGGCGAAGCAGAAGATACAGCGGACGGTTTAATAACCGAATAAATATATTTTACGGAGGTAAAATCGAGTGAACGAAGTAACCAGAGAAGAATACGAGAGCAACAACCGACGCATAGACGAACATATTGAACGAGACGATATCCGTCTTAACAAGCATTCCGACAACATAGACAAACTGACGGCAGTATCCGTTGAACTCAACGCACTCCTGAAAAAACACGACGAATCGCTTGATTCGCACGAAGCTCGTTTGCGTGAGATTGAGCAAAGACCGTCAAAACGCTGGGACGGTATAATTTCCGTCGCTTTATCCGCACTTGTATCGGCGGCGGTAGCGTTTTTAATAGGAGGCGGTGTTTTTTGATAATACAAAACCATACCGAAAGAAAATTAATATGAATTACAGAAGTAAAAATTTTTGTGAAAATTTCAATGTCAAACAGTTTCAAACAGAAGGAGAATACGGTATACCTATATTAAGACCATACGACTATGAACAGACGGAATTTATAGGATTTAATTTTGCAAAAAGTACAAAAACAAAAAACGGAATGAGCATACATTTCTTTGTAGACGATTATCAGTTTGAAAGACTGTGGCGGGAACCGTTACAATACATAAATCTTCTCGGAGAATTTCACAGCATTATGACCCCTGATTTTAGTTTATATACTGACTATCCTACAGCACTGCAAATATATAATCACTATCGAAAAATGTGGTTAGGTGCACTTTGGCAAAGCTATGGATATAAAGTTATACCTACTGTCGCTTGGAGCGACAAAAGCAGTTTCAAATGGTGCTTTGACGGTATGCCGAAATGCAGTACAGTTGCGGTCTCAAGTGTAGGAACGCAAAAAAGCAGCGAAACAAAACGAGCATTTCTTGCCGGTTGGAATGAGATGTTAAAACAACTGACGCCTGAAACAGTTATATTTTACGGTAATGTGCCGAAAGAATGTACTGCACACATTATACGCGTTAAAGCATTTCAAGAAAATTTAAGGAGATTGAAGTAGGTTATGGGCGGTAGAGGTTCGTCAAGCGGTATTTCGGTATCCGGGAAACCATATGGTTCGGAATATCACATAATTTATCGGTTTAGCAATATTAAGTTTGTTGTAGTCAATAACGGTGCGAATACCGCTCCAATGGAAACAATGACAAGTGGACGGGTTTATGTTACGGTAGATAAAAATACAAATCAACCCAAATACATAAGTTACTACGATAAGCGGAATAATCGTTCAAAACAAATCGACCTTGGACATACTCATATCATAAACGGTGTTCCGGAAAAACCACACACGCATAAAGGATATGAGCATAACGAAAAAGGTGACCGCAAGCCGACTGAACGAGAAAATAAAATGATTGACAGAGTTATGAAAATATGGTACAATGCGAAGTGCAAGCAGTAGTATAGTAAGGAGTACGCCAATTTATGGAAATCACGGTGCAAATCCGTGCGCTTGTAAAGGAGATACGTTTCGTATCTCCTTTTTTTATAAAATCGTACATCATTAAAAACAGCCGAAAATAACGAGGAGGCGGTGCTTTTTGATAACCAAAGGCATAGACGTGTCGGTATTTCAGGGAGATATTGACTGGAAAAAGGTCGCAAAATCGGGCATTGATTTTGCGATTATCAAAGCGGGACAAGGACACAGCGTTTCTTCAAACGCATATTTGTTTGAGGACAGATATTTCAAAAACAATATAACCGAAGCCTATAAAAACGGAATAAAATGCGGAGTATATTATTACGTAACGGCAACGACTGTTGACGAAGCAAAGACGGAAGCAAACCATTTTTTGAAGCTGATAAAACCGTACAGAAACAAAATATCCTTGTGGGCAGTGGCGGACGTGGAGGACGTAACTCCCGCAAAATTTTGCGGAACGGTTGAAAAAGAAATTCTTACCGACTTGGTACTTGAATTTTGCCGTACCTTAAAAGCAGGCGGTTTTGAACCTATGCTGTACACCAACCGAGACTATCTGAAAAATCACCTTGACTTCGCCCGACTTGATAAAATCCCACTATGGCGCGCACATTGGCTGTCCAATAACGTAACCCCCGCTGACGCACCGGACGATTATGCCGAGAATATGAAAATATGGCAGTGGGGAGCGGAAAAAGTAGACGGTATTGCGGGAGAGGTTGATGCGAACTTCGGATACTTTAACGAGACAGAACCTAAAAAAATATCCAAAGCAAAACGCGATCTTATTCTAAATCGCAAACTGAAAAAGCTCGGAATAAGTACGAAATGAAAAAAAGCAACGTAAAAAAAGAGTTTTCCAAAATAGCGATAGTTGCGCTTACGTCACTTTGGATAACCGCGGGAGTATTCGGACTTATACTGAACGTTGTCTGCTTTATCTTATACGGAGAGCTTGACGGACTTGATGCTTTATATTCATTCATAGGAGCACCGATGAGCTGCGGATTAGTCGGATATTTTATAAAAGCCGCCGTGGAAAACCGAGAAAAAATAAAAAGCTCCGCAAAGGAGGAAAACAACGCAAAAATTCGTGCCGAATAACACGGAAAGGAAAATTAAAAATGGAAGAAATCGTATCTATGGCAACAAGCCTGATAGTTAAGCTTGTTATTGCAGGTGCTACTGCGCTTATAACTTATTACGTAATACCGTATCTGAAAGAAAAAAAGCTTTACGATACCGTATCAAAGCTTGTAAAAGCAGCGGAAAAACTTGCTCAAAGCGAACAAATCGACAAAAATAAAAAGAAAGATTACGTCATTGATTTACTTACAAGCAAAGGTATTGAGGTTACTCCCCTGATTAACGCTATGATTGAAGCCGCCGTCACTGAGCTTGACTTGGCTATGAAAACATAATTCCCCAATATAAAAAAGAGAGCCTAATGCTCTCTTTTTTATTTATTTATTTCGGGATTGTCGGTACGTC
>CAYYRN010000024.1:0-29191 GCA_964474295.1 uncultured Eubacteriales bacterium | reverse complement strand
AGCATTAACATAAGGCATACCGCAACGAATTGCTTCTTCCTTAATTGAATCCTGTTCCTGCTTCTTTGTACCTACAAAGAGAACCTCGCCGCCGTCTGCTGCGATTTCACGAACAAAGAGATAAGCTTCCTCAAGTTTTTTTACAGTCTTCTGAAGGTCGATGATGTAAATTCCGTTACGCTCCGTAAAAATATACTGAGACATTTTGGGATTCCATCTTCTTGTCTGATGTCCGAAATGAACACCTGCTTCCAAAAGCTGTTTCATTGATACTACTGCCATTTTATTTCCTCCTTTTGTTTATAAAGCGGCTTTGCCGCTGTTACCACCGCACAGTTCAACTCGGACACGCAACATTTGTTAAATGCACATGCTGACCGATCGCCATGCGTGCGTTTTGCTGTAAAATTATATCACAAGTTTTTAAAAAAATCAATAGCTAAAACAAATATTTTTTATATTGTGTATATTTTTTTAAGTTCCTGTGTTAAATTATAAAGCTGCTCGATTTCGAGCTTATGATTATTTTTAAAGTCAGCCGCATTTCGAGTTCTTGAAATAATTTCCATTGAATTTCCCAAAAGATTCTGATAATACTTTGCATTAACCGGATATTGCTGACATTCAACAACCGACAAGAAACCGATTATGTCCTGCACCTTTTTCGCTTTTTCAGGCTCTTTTGCGAAATTATCGCAAAGCCAAACATAAAATTCCGGATGAAAATTCGCCATAACTCCCGAATATCCGGCACAGCCCATCTTCATCGATTCAAGGAACGTTGCCGCATTTGCATTATAGATTTTTAAGCCCGTTCCCTCAACAGCATCAAGCTTTGCCTTAATTTGTTCAAGGTCACAACAGGTATCTTTGAGAAACTTAAATTTACCCGTTTCACCGAGCCTTTTTAAAACACCCGGTGTCATCAAGCGTTTGTAGGGATAAGGACACTCATAAATTCCGAGTCCGACATCGGGAATGTTATCTACCGCATATTCGATATTTTTCAAGAAAGCAGCGTCATCTTCGTTTTCTTTTGCAAGCCTGTTGGATATGAAAACATAACCGTCAAGACCTACTTCGATGAATTTGTTCGCTTCATAAACCTGCTGTTCAATGTCATCGGCAGTGTTTCCCGAAGCCACGATTTTCATTTCTTTCGGTGCATTTTTCACAATGAATTTCAGCAATTCCAGCCTTTCTTCAAAAGAAAGGAAAAATATTTCACTCGACTGACAAATTGCAAATATACCCGCAACATTTTTTTCATAATACCAATTAATAAGCTTTTCCACAGCATTATAGTCAACCTTATTATCGGCAGTATACGGGGTTATCATTGTAGGATATACGCCGTTGGGTATGTCACAAACCATAATCAGTACCTCCGAAAAAATTATTCTTTAACAACTTTATAAAAAACTTTTTTGCCTTTTTTGATAATCGTATCGTTTGTCATAATACTTTCTTTGCTTATTTTCTGTGCAAAATCCGCAACTTTTTCGTCATTAACAGATATACCGCCCTGTTGAATAAGACGTTTTGCCTCACCGTTTGATTTTGCAATTTGTGCTTTTACAAGTATTTTTACAATGCTAATTTCATCATCATCAAAATCATCATCACTTACTTCAACGGTAGGCATATCAGAAATATCCGAAGCACCGGAAAACAGTGCCTTAGCAGCATTCTGTGCTTTGGTTGCTTCTTCTTCGCCGTGAACAAGGTTTGTCATTTCATATGCGAGAATTTCTTTTGCCTTGTTCAGCTCACTGCCTTCCCATTTATCCATTTCATCAATTTGTTCAAGCGGAAGGAAAGTCAGCATACGTATACATTTGAGAACGTCGGCATCACTTACGTTTCTCCAATACTGATAAAACTCAAACGGCGAAGTTTTGTTCGGATCGAGCCACACGGCATTTCCGGCGGTTTTACCCATTTTATTTCCGTTGGAATCGGTCAAAAGCGTTATTGTCATACAATGTGCGTCTTTGCCGAGCTTTTTCCTTATAAGCTCTGTGCCGCCCAGCATATTAGACCACTGATCGTTACCGCCGAACTGCATATTACAGTTATAATGCTTAAACAAATGGTAAAAATCGTAAGATTGCATTATCATATAGTTAAACTCAAGGAAAGAAAGTCCTCTTTCCATTCTCTGCTTGTAACAATCAGCTCTGAGCATATTATTTACAGAGAAGCAAGCACCAACCTCACGAAGCAGCTCAACATAATTTAAGTCAAGCAGCCAATCGGCATTATTGACCATTTTTGCTTTATCTTCCCCAAACTCGATAAACCTTTCCATCTGCTTTTTAAAGCATTCGGCATTATGGTCAATATCCTCTTTTGTCAGCATTTTTCTCATATCCGTTCTTCCCGAAGGGTCACCGATCATCGTAGTGCCGCCGCCTATAAGAGCTATGGGCTTATTGCCTGCCATTTGCAAGCGTTTCATAAGTGTCAATGCCATAAAATGACCTGCCGTAAGGCTGTCAGCCGTACAGTCAAATCCTATGTAAAAAGTGGCTTTGCCGTTGTTTATCATTTCACGGATTTCTTCTTCGTTGGTTACCTGTGCTATAAGTCCCCTCGCAACAAGCTCCTCGTACAATTTCATTTTTTTTCATCCTTTCAATGCTGTTGCCGACGGTGTTTGATACCGTCGGCTTATACATTTTATTCTTCTGTTTTTTCTGAAGTATTTTCATATACATCTTCGGAAAGGAACTCTTCCTTACTTACGGTACCGTCCATAAGAGCTTTAAATTCTTTTCCGTCAATTTTCTCTTTGCTCATCAAAATTTGAGCAATCAATTCAAGCTTATCCATATGCTCTGTGAGAATCTTCTCTGTTCTGGAATAAGCATTTCTGATAATTTCATCCATCTCCTGGTCAATAAGAGAAGCTATCGTTTCGGAATAATTTCTCGTCTGGCTGTAATCCTTTCCGAGGAAAACCTCGTTGTTAGATGAGCCGAAGTTAATCGGTCCGAGTTTATCACTCATACCGTAACGTGTAACCATATTCCTTGCAAGTTCTGTTGCTCTTTCGATATCATTTGACGCACCGCTTGAAATATCACCGAGAACAAGTGCCTCAGCCACACGACCACCGAGGAGAACAACAATCTGATCAAGGATATCCTTTTTGGAAATAAAGTTTTTATCCTCTGTCGGAATATGCATTGTATATCCGCCCGCCATACCTCTCGGTATAATCGAAATTTGATGAACGGGATCCTGGCCTTCAAGATAATACGTCGAAACTGCATGCCCCGCCTCATGGTAAGAGACAAGCTTCTTTTCTTTCGGATTAATCTTGTGCGACTTTTTCTCCGTGCCGACAACAACTTTAATTGTGGCTTCTTCTATTTCGGCTTTGGTTATTGCTCTTTTTCCTCTGCGAGCCGCAAGAAGTGCCGACTCGTTAAGAAGGTTTTCAAGGTCGGCTCCGGTAAATCCCGCTGTGGAGTGAGCAATGATTTTCAAATCGACATCCGGTGCAAGCGGCTTGTTTTTGGCATGAACCTTTAATATTTCTTCTCTGCCCTTTACATCAGGTCTGCCGACGGTAATTTGTCTGTCAAAGCGTCCCGGCCTTAAAAGTGCGGGGTCAAGAATATCGGGACGGTTTGTTGCGGCAATGATAATAACACCTTCGTTTACTCCGAAGCCATCCATTTCAACAAGCAACTGATTAAGTGTTTGCTCACGCTCATCGTGTCCGCCGCCCATGCCTGCACCTCTGTGACGTCCGACGGCATCGATTTCGTCGATGAAAATAATGGACGGTGAGTTTTTCTTTGCCTGTGCAAACAAATCACGCACACGGGAAGCACCGACACCTACATACATCTCGACAAAATCCGAACCTGAAATTGAGAAGAACGGTACGTCTGCTTCACCTGCTACTGCACGTGCCAAAAGCGTTTTACCGGTTCCGGGAGGGCCTACAAGCAAAATGCCTTTCGGGATCTTTGCACCAAGCTCATTAAATTTTAACGGTTCACGCAAAAATTCAACGATTTCCGCAAGTTCTTCTTTTTCTTCATCGGCACCGGCAACATCCGAAAATTTGTTTTTCTTCTTTTCATCCTTTGCCAGCCTTACCCTTGCTTTTCCGAAGCTCATCGTTTTGTTCATATCGCTGCCGATGGACTGATTCATTCTTCTGAAAATAATAATCATAACAACAGCAAGTATGACAACCAGCAAGAGGTTGGGAAGCAGATTGACTATCCATGAATTTGACTGTCCCGCATCATAATCAACTTTAATCGGATTATCGGGATTATCGATGTTGTACTGTCTTACCTGCTCATGAATGTCCTCATAAAAAATCGTGACATTCGGCACACTGTAAACGTGCGGATAATTAATCTCACCGTTTTTGTCTGTATCCTCACCACTGTCTTCCGTAAGGCGGTATTTAAGCTGTCCGCTGCTCAAATTAAGCGTAAATGCTTCAACCTTATTGTCATCAAAAAGCTGAATTATTTCATAATACTGCTTTTTATCGACTTTTGCTTGACTCATATAAACATACACGCCTGTAATTATGATGACGGGTATTAACACATAAGAAAGCAAAATCGAAATTTTTCTGAATTTCTCATTCGGGGTTTTGTCGTTTTTGTTCAATTATAGGTCCTCCTTAGCATATATCAAAATCAATCAGAATAAACTTCTCTTTTCAGTTCACCTATAAAAGGAAGATTTCTGTATTTTTCGTCATAATCCAAGCCGTATCCCACAACAAAAGCGTTCGGCACACTTGTGCCGACGTAATCGGCCTTTATATCGGCAACCCTGCGTTCCGGCTTGTCAAGAAGTGTACATATTTTCACACTTGAAACATTTTTTGAAACCAACATATTCTTTATAACGTAATCAAGAGTCCTGCCACTGTCGAGAATATCCTCGACCACAAGTATATCATAACCTTCGGGGTAAATATCCAAATCCTTATTAACTCTTATTCTTCCCGAACTTTCCGTTCCCGCACCGTAGGTCGAAAGTGCCATAAAATCGATTTTGCACGGAACCGTAATATTTCTCATAAGGTCAGCCATAAAAGCCACAGAGCCTTTAAGAACACTTACCAAAAGCAAATTTTTGTCTTTATAGTCTTCACTGATTTGTTTGCCGAGCCTTGCGGTAATTTCTTTAAGTTCCTGTTCTGTGACGAGAATCCTCTCTATATCATTCATCATATTCTATTCCCCCAAAACGGTAATTTTTATTATTTTTTTACTTTTCTCATCAGGTACAACACGCAAATTAGCACCTATTCCTTCAACCCAGACAACCGATTTTTCATCTGCCAAAACCAATATGTCATCTCGCTTTTCAGGTGCAATTTGCATTTCGTTAAAAAGTTTTTTTAATGTTTTTGTCACTTTACGCAAGGGCAAGGTTATTTTATCGCCCTCGGCTCTTTTTCTTAAAACCAAATCACCTTTGATTTTATCGTAATCAAGTGTAGAAAGTACCAACTCTTTGTAAACTTTTTGTGTATATTCATTGAAAATCCGCAGTGTTACTCTGTTGTCAGACCATTTACCGTCAACAAAATTTACTTTTGACGGAGATACTTCTTTTATATTTAAGTCACTTAAAAAATAAAGCTTTCCGTGTCTTACGACAACAGTTTCCCCGTGAATAATTTCGGCTTTTCCTCCGCCGAGTACGGAAGAAACCATATCAATATGTTTTTTTTCGGGGACAAGACCGCATTTTTCAAAAATTATGCGTGAAATTACACGTTTTTTTAAAGCAGGATCAGACTCTTTAAGCAACTCTGCATCAAATCCGAAATCTGTTTTAGCCTTCTCAAACAACAAATCGGCATTTTTAATTAAAAAGCTTTCATCCTCACGCAGAGCCTCCAAGCAACGAAGTGCCGCCGAATCAAATGATTTATTAATCGACTTTAAAACAGGAACAACATTGTGCCTTATTTTATTTCTTGTATATTCATCTGAAAAATTGGTGCTGTCATTGACGTATTTCAAAGAATGTTCAAAACAGAATTGTTCAATTTCATCTCTTGAACACTCAATAAGAGGTCTGATTATATTGTTCCTAACAGGAGGGATGGAACACAATCCCTTTAATGCACTGCCTCTTGTCAAATTAAAAATCAACGTTTCTTCACAATCGTTAAGGTTATGTGCGGTGGCAATTTTTGAATGTTTTCCCGATAAAGAATCGAAAAAATCATATCTTACTTGACGTCCGTATTCTTCAACGCTCTTGCCGTTTTGCCGTGAGCCGGAAGCAACATCAACCCTCAGTACGGAAAGCTTAATCGAGTATTTTTCACAAAAGCTGCGTACAAACTTTTCGTCACGCTCGGATTCTTCGCCCCGCAAACAATGATTAACGTGTGCTGCACGAACGGAAAACCCCAACTCGTCTTTAAGCAAATTTAATGCATAAAGTAAACAAACGGAATCTGCACCGCCGGAGAACCCCACTATTATTTCATTCGTGTCTTCCAGCATTGAAAATTTTCGGAGAGTATCTTTAATTTTACATATCATTTCTGATTTTCTCCATTGATGTAAACAATGTATAATCTTTATTGAAAATTAAGTGAACATCCGCTGTCGGGCCATGCCTGTTTTTTGCGATAATCAAATCGGTTTGGTCGGCACGAACCTCTTCCCCGTCATCTGTTTCCGGCGTTTCGCCGTAATAATCGGGACGGTGAAGCATCAAAACGATGTCGGCGTCCTGCTCGATTGAACCCGATTCACGCAAATCCGCAAGCTGAGGACGGTGGCTTTTGCCTCTGCCCTCCGTGCCACGGTTGAGCTGTGCGCAAACAACAACGGGAATCATTAAATCCTTTGCCATAAGCTTGAGAGCGCGGGTGATTTGAGAAATTTCCTGCACTCTGTTTTCCGCATGTGTGGCGGAAGTAACAAGTCCCAAATAATCGATAATTACAACTTCAACATCCTTCTCACGGCGGATTCTCGATTTCATTTCCTGAACGGTAATGCCCGAAGTATCGTCAAAATAAAGTGGGCAATCACTGAGCATAGCGGTTGCCGTGCCTATACGAGCCCATTCATCGGGAGAAATGTCGCCGCTTCTCATTTTTGTGCTTTCTACCCTTGCTTCTGTTGCAAGAACACGCTGTGCAAGCTGCTCTTTAGTCATTTCAAGAGAAAACATCAATACCTTTCTTTTTCCTATCATTGCAACGTTTCGTGCAAGATTAAGTGCAAAAGTTGTTTTACCCATTGCAGGACGTGCGCCGATAAGAATTAAGTCCGATTTATTCAAGCCATTAATAAGCCTGTCCAAATCCTCAAAGCCGGTCGGATATCCCTTGTACAGATCTTTATCTTCACCCGAAAGCTTTTGAAGCTTATCGTAAACCTGATTAATAATGATATCGGAAATTTTAGATGGGCCGTTTGATGTTTTTCCCTGTCTGATATCATAAATTTTCTGTTCTGCCGCATCAATAAGAGTGTCGGCACTGTCGGTTTCATTGGAAGCACTCGACAAAATATCCTTTGTTGCAGCAATTAAAGAACGGATATAATACTTCTCTCTTACTATTTTTGCATATGCTTCGGCATTACGTGATGTGGGAACGCTTTCCGCAAGCTGAAAAAGATACTGTTTTCCTCCGGCATCATCGTAAACTCCCTCACTTTTGAGATGCTCAAGCACGATAAGCGGGTCGATTCTGCCGCCGAGAGTATCTATGGTTACCATCGCCGCAAACACAGCCTTATGCTGAGGCAGGAAAAAATATTCACTTTTTAAATATCCGACAACTGTTGTCATACAGTCCGGGTCAATCAGCACAGAGCCTAAAACCGCCTGTTCGGCTTCCATACTGTAGGGCATTGAAACACCGTCAAATGCTGTCAAATCCATATTTTTCCCTCAAATCGTTTATTCACCGACAAAAACAAAAATTTCAGCGGTTATACCTTGGTAAAGCTTTATTTCCGCAGTATATGTACCGTATGTTTTAATTTCACCTACAGAAATTTTCTTTTTGTCAACACTTATGCCGAATTCATTTTTAATTTTTTCCGCAATTTCTTTTGTTGTCACGGAGCCGAAAAGTCTTCCTCCCTGACCGGCAGCCACAGAAAAACGTATTGTTTTGCCTTGGATTTTTTCGGCGGCCGCTTTTGCGTTCTCTGTTTCGGTTTTGATTTTAAATTTTTCGGAATTTTCCTTGTTTTTAAATTCGCTCATGGCCTGAGCGTTGGCTTCAACGGCAAGTCCTCTGGGAAAAAGAAAATTTCTTGCATAACCGTCGGATGTGTTTACAAGATCACCTTTTTTTCCGAGGCTTTTAACATCCTGCTTTAAAATTACTTTCATTGTTTATACCTTCTTTCATAAGCTGTCATAATAGTTATCTATTGCTTTTTTAAGCACAACAAGCGCATCTCTCGAATCACAGTTTTCAAGCTGTGCCGCCGCCATTGTCAAATGTCCGCCGCCGCCTAATTTTTCCATAACAAGCTGAACATTGATTTCACCGAAAGACCTTGCGGAAATGTTAACCGTATCTTCCGTCTTAAAAATCACAAAGGAAGCTTTAACTCCGCTTATATTAAGCATTTCGTCTGCCGCCTGCGATGTTACTATTCTGATATCCTTAGTTTTTAAATTTGCAATTGAAACGGCACATTCTCTGTAAATATACGAAGATGAGATAATTTCGGCTCTGGCTTTATGTTCTTCGGATGTTGTCGAAAACAGCTTTTTAACTTTTACCGAATCGGCTCCCCTGCTTTTTAAATACGAAGCCGCTTCAAAGGTTTTAACACCCGCACGCAAAACAAAATTCTTCGTATCAAGCATTATGCCCGCAAGCAGTGCATCCGCTTCGGAAGGGCCTATCAACGGCATATTTGACATATAAGGCAAAAGCTCCGTAAGCATTTCGCTTGCGGAAGATGCATTTGAATTGTGATGAAAAACAACGGCTTTGTCAAAGAAATCAACGGATTTTCTGTGGTGGTCAATCACCGCCACAGTTTTTGCCGCATTTATAATTTCGGGAGCTTCGCAGTAAGAAGCTCTGTGTGTATCTACAAGGAAAACCAAGGTATTGTCATTTAATTTCTGCAATGCGGATTTCTTATCGACAAAAGGAGCATTTCCCGTTTCTTTGACATATTTATTCACAAGATTTTTGCAAAGTGAATTTTCATAATCAAAGACGATATGGGCATCCTTACCGAAATTTTTCATTACGGAGTAAACACCGATTGCCGTTCCGATTGAGTCGTAATCAGCAAACTTATGCCCGATTATAATACAGTTATCAGCCGCCAAAATAAGCTGTTTTATTGCAGATGCAACAACCCTTGAACGAACACGATTGCCTTTTTCGTTTCCCGAAGCAATTCCGCCGTAGAAATCATAGCTGTCCGCATTTCTCACGGCAACTTGATCGCCGCCTCGGCTCAAAGCCATATCCAATGCCTGTTTTGCACCGAAATCAGATTCTTTTAAATCTTCGCCCTTACCTACGCCGATAGAAAGGGTTGCAAGACACGGCTTACCGTTATATACAAAATTGCGTACCGAACCGAGAACAGAAAATTTATCTTCGGTCATTCTTTTTAAATCTTTTTCGTGACAAACCGCAAAAAATCTTTCACTTCCGATTTTTCTGAACACGCAATTAAAGCTTGCAAACCATTTTGAAACTTCCTTATCGAGCGAGCTTGTAAGTTCGGAAAGTTCGCTGTCGGAAAGCGACTGAAACATTTCATCGAAATTATCATACATGCCGATAATAACGGACGGTTTAATCATATTAAGCTTTTCGGATTTTACGGTAAGCTCCGTAATATCGAAAAAATAAATCAGATATTCGTCTTTTTTCGATGCCTTTGACACAAAAAGAGAAAACTTGCTGTTGTTAATTTCGGCTAAACCGTAGCCGGAAGATAAAAGCTTTTCAAAATCGCAAGATTTTATATAATCACATACGTTTGTACTCTTCTTTTCAAAGGCATTCGCCACTGACCTTGCAAAGAGCTTATTGTACCATACAATTTCACCGTCTGCATAAACCAACGCAACCGGCATGGGAACTGACATTAATGCATTGTTTTCCCCGTCTTCAAGGCTGTAAGCCAAATCCGAAAGCGAATCGAAATATTCATTCAGCCAAGCTTTTCTCACAGCAAAATATATCAAAATTAACGCAAGAAGCACCAAACCGCCTATTGCCGCAAGCTCTTTGCTGTAAAAAGCCGTTGCGGCTGTAAAGGCAGTCGATAAAACAAATACGGTTAATAAAAACCATTTTCGTTTCAGCTTCTTGCTTTTCATTTATACCTCCATAAATATGGGAAGAATCATAGGAGAACGTTTTGTCCTCTCAAACATAAGACGTGAAACCTCATCACGCACTTTTGTTTTTAAGGCGGGCCAATCCTTTATATCGTTGTTAAGACAAGATTCTATTGCCCTTGCGGCAACTTCACGTGCCTCGCCCATTAAATCTTCGGCTTCACGCACATAAACAAAGCCTCTTGATACTATTTCGGGGCCGGAAACTATATATTCATCCCTCAGGTCAATAGCGGCAGCCACAATAACCAATCCGTCCTCGGAAAGACGTTTTCTGTCACGAATGACTATATTGCCGACATCTCCGACACCCGAACCGTCAACAAATACCTGACCTGCCGTGATGTTTTCGTCAAATTTAAACTCGTTTTCGGAAACAATAATCTGCGAACCGTTTTCCGCAATAATTATATTATCCCTATCTATTCCCATACTGTCGGCAAGAATACCGTGTTTTGTAAGATGCTTTAATTCTCCGTGTACGGGAATGAAATACTTCGGTTTAAGAAGCCCCATCATAAGCTTCAATTCTTCCTGACAAGCGTGACCGGAAACGTGTACGTCATACATTTTTTCGTATACTACCTCAGCACCGAGTCCCATAAGCTCGTTTACAACCTTGCTTACTGTTTTTTCATTGCCCGGAATCGGCTGTGCCGAAATTATAACATAATCGTTGGGTGTAATCATAACCTTTCTATGCTCGGACATTGACATTCTCGCAAGTGCCGACATAGGTTCACCCTGACTTCCCGTTGTTATAAGAACAAGCTGGTCGGGAGTATAATTCTTAATCATATCAATACTGATAAGAACGCCTTCCGGAACATTAAGATATCCCAATTCGGCACCGATTGTAACAACGTTTTCAAGACTTCTGCCCGAAAGAGCAACTTTTCTTCCAAGCGACTTTGCAACATCGATTATTTGCTGAACACGGTGTATATTTGAAGCGAACGTCGCAACGAGAATTCTTCTGTTTCCCGCTTTTCTGAAAAGATTTTCAAAGCTTTCACCGACTTTTCTTTCACTTTCCGTGTATCCGGGACGCTCGGCATTTGTGGAATCCGAAAGCATACAAAGAACACCCTCGTCACCTATTTGAGCAAAACGGTTAAGGTTAATAACTTCACCGTCTATCGGTGTGTTATCGATTTTAAAGTCACCCGTTTGGACAATCGTTCCTGCCTTTGTTTTTATTGCATAAGCAACGGCATCGGGAATTGAGTGATTAACATGAATTGCTTCAACTGTAAACTTACCGAGCTTTAACTTGTCGCCCGGTTGAATTACGTTGAGCTTTGCGGAATTAAGAAGTCCGTGTTCTTTAAGCTTGCCGGAAATCAATCCTACGGTAAGCTTTGTTGCATACACGGGTATATTTACGCTTTTAAGCAAATACGGCAATCCGCCGATGTGGTCTTCGTGTCCGTGAGTGATAAGAACACCTTTGATTTTATCGACATTTTTCTCAACATACGAAAAATCGGGAATAACCAAATCGACACCCAACATATCGGGGTCGGGAAAAGACATACCGCAGTCTACGAGTATTATATCATCCTCATACTCATAAACCGTCATATTTTTACCCACTTCGTTCAGTCCACCGAGGAATCCGATTTTAACAGGCGTGGGAGGGAGAAGCTTTTCTATTCTTTTTTTGCTTGTCTTTTTATAGTAGCGTTTAAAGCTACCCTGTTTTGAAGATGATTTATTTGCAGTATTTTTTTTGTTTTGTTTTGAATTGTTTTTTTCGTTAACAGGCATCTTTTTTATCCAAGTCTCCTTTTAAATTAAATTTTTGTATGTAAAAACGAGTTAAAAAATGCAAAATAGTATATTAATTAATTATACATTTGTGCCATAATGTTGTCAAGTTTAATATGGTTGTTTTTTCCTTATTTTATACAGTTTTAAGCGTTTTTGCGTGACTGCATAACGGCAAGCTCGTCACAGCGTTCGTTTTCCGGATGGCCGTTATGTCCTTTCAACCAATGGAACGTAACCTTATGTGTATCGAGCAATACCAACATTTCTTCCCACAAATCCACATTCAAAGCAGGTTTTTTATCGGATTTTCTCCAATTGTTTTTTTTCCACGAATAAACCCAGCCCTTAGTTACGCTGTCACAAACATATTTTGAATCCGTATACAAATCAACGCAGCACGGCTCATTAAGTGCCTTCAATCCCGAAATTACGGCAGTCATTTCCATTCTGTTGTTTGTGGTTTCACGTTCACCGCCGCTTAATTCCTTTTCGACACCCTTATATCTTAAAATTGTCCCCCAACCGCCGGGACCGGGATTGCCGGAACACGCACCGTCCGTAAACATTTCTACATTTTTCATTATCCGATACCCTTATCCTTGTTGTATGCACTTTCTATGGCATTTAAAACAACCTGTTCAAACAGCAAGTCGCCCTCCGATTTGCGATAATTTTTCAATGTATCCGTCACGGCGGAAGTAACAATACTCAATGCATCCTTTTTGGAAAGCCCGTATTTTACCCCGACTCTTGCAATCGCATCAATAAACACATACGCATATGCGGGAGAACATCCGGCAATTGCGGAATAAGCCGAAAATTTTTCTTCTTCAACTTTTACGGAAGCACCGAAAGAATCGAGAATTTTAACAGCCGTAAGAAGCTGTTGCTCATTAACATTCGATGATGCGGCATAACCCGAAATCGCTTGACCCGCAATCGCATTAATATTGGGCATAACCCGAACAATATGTGCATCAAAGCCGATTAAGCTTCTTAACTTTTCAATCGTCTGTCCTGCGGCAATACTAATTATCAAAGGATTGCTTTCACGCAAAGCTTCATTCAAAGGAGTCAATACATTCTGTAAAGCATTTGGCTTTACAGCAATGACTATACACTCACTGCTTTCGACAAGCTCACGGTTTGACGAAAAAGCGGTAATGCCGAGTTCTTTTGCACCGCATTTTAATTTATCCGCATCAGTATCATATGCACCGATTTCTTCGCACTTAAAGTTGCCTGAAGAAATCAGACCTGTAATTATTGCCTGCGCCATATTTCCGAATCCTATAAAACCGACAGTTTTCATTTTAATTATCCCTTTCTTCAAAAAGCATTTGACGTAATGCCAAAACGTCTCGAATCTCATCTGTTAAAATTTCAAGCACAGCACACGTTTCTTCGTTTTTTGCCAAAATTTTACCTGCTTTGTAAACGGCATTTACAAATTTTTTATCGACGGTCATTTCTCCCCGTGCAAGCGGACATATACCCTCGGCTCTCGGATCGTCAAGAACGTAAATTTTATTTTCGGTCTTGACGGGAAACAGCGGGAAAATTCTGCACGAAATCGGACGTAAATTTCTGTCGCAACTGCCCGAACAAACAGCAAGGTGTTTTCCGTCCGAAGTTTCCGACACTTTAAAGCAAGTGCTGTTTTTTAAAAGTTCTTCTTCTCCCGGAAACAAAACCATACCTGTTTGCATATCGCCCTTACAACACTCACAGCCGCACAAACTGCCGCAGTCATATTTCAGCGGAGTTACGTTTTCAAGTATTTTATAAACTTTTTTAATCACTTTTTCTTTTTTCATTTGCACACGCCGCTTTTTAAATAATCAAGTTAAGTATAACGCAGCAAGAAAAAAATGTCAAACAATTAAAGTAATATTACGTCGAATTTATTTGACATCATTTCAAATTGCGGTTATAATAAAACAAAAGTAAAAGTTGGTGATTAAGACGAAAAAAAACAACAAAATCATAAACACTACAACGAAGCTTGTTTTTTCGGCACTTTTCATTGCATTGGCTATTATTCTTCCGTCTTTATTAACTATGGGAAATCAACAGCTCGGACAAACATTTTTGCCTATGCACATACCCGTTATGCTTTGCGGTTTTATTTGCGGAACACCTTACGGGATAGTTGTAGGGCTTGTGTCTCCGCTTCTGAAAACAATAATTACAGGGCTTCCCACAGTCACAAACTCAATTGCGATGGCTTTTGAGCTTGCTACATACGGCGGAATGTGCGGTATGCTTTACAAATCATTCCCGAAAAAAATAGGATATGTTTATCCCACACTTTTAATATCTATGATAGCGGGCAGAATCGTAAACGCATCTGTAAATTATTTGATTGCAACGGCTTCCGACAACGAATTTGTTTTTAAAACTTTCATCACCGTAAATGTAATCAATGCCCTTCCCGGAATTGTAATTCAGCTTGCTCTTATACCGCTTATTATTCTCGCATTAAAGAAAACAAGGTTTATGTTAAATGGATAAAATAGTTTTTGAAAAAATAGACGCATTAATAAGAAGCAATCACCATATACTGATTGCGATTGACGGCCCGTGTGCTTCGGGAAAAAGTACATTTGCGAAAATGCTCGGTCAAAAATATGACTGCAATATTTTTCATATGGATGACTTCTTTTTACCGAGCATTAAAAGAACAAATGAGAGGCTGAAAGAAACGGGTGGCAATATCGATTACGAACGGTTTGAAAATGAAGTTGTTCGCAATCTGTTGTGCGGCTGTGATTTTTCGTACGGAAAATACAATTGCAGTGAAGGAAAAATAACCGAAACGGTGCAGGTCTTTGCGAAAAAAATCAATATCATAGAGGGCGTTTATTCATTACATCCGAATTTTTCGGACATATATGACCTTAAAATTTTTATGGATACAGATAAGGAAGAACAGCTTAAACGTCTTAAATCAAGAGCCCCCGAAAAGCTTGAAAGATTTGTCAGTGAATGGATACCGAAAGAAAACGCTTACTTTGATAAATTTCAAATCAAAAGCTGTTGTGACTTTGTTATCGATAATAAAATTTAATTTTTTTTTGAAATTACTATTGATTTTTTTATAAAGATAATTTATAATATACAAGTAGTTTCGCCGGAATGATGGAATTGGCAGACGTGCTGGACTCAAAATCCAGTGGTAGCGATACCGTGCGGGTTCGACCCCCGCTTCCGGCACCAACTCATAAAACCTTGATAATCGGTGTTTTCATCGGTTATTGAGGTTTTTGTTTTTTACTTTGAATTTTTAAATTTTCTGTACAATTTAGAAATTACTTATTGACAATTATCGAATATTGATATATTGTTGGTACACAAACCAACAATATATTGAAAGCAGTTGATATTATGGCATTGAGAAAATCCAGCATCGAAACCAAAAACAAAATTCTTTCCGTTTGTGTCAGAAACTTTATCGAGCAAGGCTATCACCAAACGCCAATCAGCCAAATCATAAAAGAGGCGGGCGTTTCCGTAAGCACTTTTCAAAACATTTTCCGCACAAAAGACGGCATCTTGTATGAGCTTGTGGAGTTTATGTTCGGCGGTCAGTTTAAAGCAGCCAGAAATATTGCAAACCAAAATCTTTCTCCCGTTTATATTTATGCTGCGGAAACGGCTATTCAACTTGTCTTAACCGAACTGAACGAAAACCTCCGTGACATATATATTGAAGCTTATTCCGTGGAAAGCACGGCTGAGTATATTTATCAGCATACCGCACGGGAATTATATCAAATATTCGGTGAATATTTTCCCGAATATTCCGAAAGCGATTTTTACGAACTTGATATCGGCTCTTGCGGGATTATGAGGGGCTATATGGAAAGAAGATGCGATATTCATTTTACGCTTGAGAAAAAAATCGAATGTTTCCTCGCCTTATCATTGAGGGTATATAAAGTTCCCGAAGATGAAATAAAAAAGATTATTGCTTTTATTAAGCAAATCGATATAAACTCAATTGCGAACGAAACCATTCAGCAGTTGTTTCTTGCTTTGGAAATGCGTTTTGACTTTAAACTTAATTAGTAAAGATGACACAATCGGCACGGACAAACTGCAATAATTTTTTGAATTAATTATTTTCAGCTATTGAAAAAACTTGTCGAAAGTGCTATAATCAGAAAAAAATAATAAAAGATATATAAGATACGGTTTGAAAAGTTGTTAGCTGAGTAAATGCAAAAGGGAATCCGGTTCGAATCCGGAACAACCGCCATTACTGTATTTGACGAAAGAGGAACTGTTTGTGCCATTGGATTTTTCCGAGAAGGCTTGTTCCTCAAGCGGAAATTCCGCTTTATCATAAGTCAGGATACCTGCCGTATCTTTTAGGTTTTACACAGCTTTGGTGAGAAGAGTGCAACCGATTTATCGCCTGTTTTTATGGTTTTGAGGTTACATCTTCCCTGTTGCTTCAAAGCCGTGTTTCGGTTGTCTTAAATCAGTTGTACTCTTTTGCCTTTAAGGTCAAAAGGGTACTTTTTTATTACAGAGGTTTTGTATGATTAGTGAAGAAAAGAAAAACAAAGCGGCAAAATTGCTGCTGGAAAAAGCAGATATTCTCGGCAGACCTCCCAAAAAGGACGACTTTGACGAGGTAACCGTTTCAAAAATAAAAGCATATCTCGGTCCGTGGCCGAGAGCTTTGGAATACGCAGGATTGAAAGAAAAATCCGTTAAAAAGAAAAAAGCAAAAAAGAGAAAAAGCAAACAATTATCTCAAGGGATGTGAAACTATATGAAAAAAGTTTTTTCTTTGCTCGCAACCGTTGTCATTCTTGTGTCTTCACTCAGTTTGACTGCGTATGCTTCGGAGAACCTTACAAGCTATAAAACCCCGACCGTTTCGTCTTCACTTGCGTTTTCAAAAAAATTCGGCAGTAAATACAAGGCTGTACCCACACCCCCTCTTGCCGTTGATGACACTGTAATTTTAGTTTCGGGAGTTAAGCTTTACAAGCTTGACGGCAAAACAGGCGAAGAAATTTCAAGTGTAAAGATGCAAGGCAGCACACTTTATGCAACGTCAAGTCCGCTTTATGCCGACGGTAAAATTTTTGTTCAGCTCGACGGAGGTATTGTTCAAGCCTTTGACTTTAAAACAATGAAATCACTGTGGGTTTATACAGATGCTTTAGGCGGACAGGCTTTATGTCCGATAACTTACAGTGACGGCTTCGTTTATACGGGATTTTGGAACGGCGAAGCGGAATACGCAAATTATGTTTGCTTAAACGCAAAAGACGAAACCCCCGATGAAGAAACCGAGGTAAAGAAAGCAGTTTGGACTTATAAATCACTCGGCGGTTTTTATTGGGCAGGCTGCTGTGTAACGGAGAAATTTGCCGTTTTCGGAAAAGATAACGGACAAAATGACAGCACGTCAAATTCTTATGTGGTTTCGCTCGATAAATCCACGGGCAAACAGCTTTCATCAATGAAGGTTAAGGGTGACATTCGCTCAAGTGTCACATATTGCTCCGAATTAAACTCATTTTACGTTTCGAGTAAAGCGGGATACGTTTACAAATTCAGTGTAAATTCTTCAACGGGAAAGCTCACTTCCCTTTCATCCTATAAAGCCTCCGGTGCAATCACCGCAACACCTGTTATTTATAACAGCAGGCTTTACATCGGCTCACAAAAAGGCTCATACGGGGAATTTCTCGTTATAGATGCCGAAAAAATGACAAAAATTTATTCCTGCGATATGTCCGCCTATCCACAGGCAACAATGCTTGTTTCGAATGCCTACGAAAAATCGACGGGTAAGGTATATGTATATTCAACATACAACGGCTATCCCGGAGGAATAACCGTCTTTTCTGACAGTGCAGGTCAGACAACCGCAGAAAAAAGCGAACTGTTTACACCGAGTGAAGACATGAGTCAATACTGTATCAGCACGATTTCGGCAAGTAAGGACGGTACACTTTACTATAAAAACGATTCGGGATATATTTTCGCAATTACCTCGAAAAAAAGTTCATCGTCTTTTTGGGAGAATATTATCTCATTCTTCAAAACAATCTTCGACTTTTTTAAACAGATTTTTTCTTGAAAGGGATAAAAATGAATATCGGTTTTAAAGCTCTACACCCCGTTACATCCTTTATATTTTTCGTTTTCGCATTTACATTATGCTTGATTTCTTATAATCCTTTTATTCTTTTCACAACACTTCTTTGCGGTTTTATCTATGATTTGAAAATTCAAAAGAAAAGAACCGTTTCCTATCTTCTGAAATTTATTTTGCCTTTAATAATGCTCATAACCGTTTTTAACGGACTTTTTAATCATTACGGTGTCACAATTCTTTTCACACTGCCCAACGGAAACAATTTTACTCTTGAAGCTGTTCTTTACGGTCTGATTTGTGCAGTCAAATTTTCCGCCATCCTTTTTTGGCTTGACTGTTTTAACGAGATAGTAACAAGTGACAAAATAATTTATCTTTTCGGCAGATTTTCACCGAAAACAGCATTGATAATTTCTATGGTACTTCGCTTTATTCCACTAATACGTTATCAGGCGGAGGAAATCTCAAAAGCGGAAAAAGGCATAGGAAACATTCCCGAATCTGCGAATTTTATTAAAAAAATCAAGGCAGGTTCAAGACGTCTTTCAATACTGATTTCCTGGACGCTCGAAAAAGGCATTGACACAGCGGAATCTATGTCGGCAAGAGGATACGGGCTTAAAGCAAGAAAATCTTATGCGGATTACACGTTTTCGATTTATGATGTTTTGTTTATCGCTTTTTCTGTGGCAGCTTTGATTTTAAATACGGTTTTTTACAAAAAAATGTACTGCGTATACAATCCGATTATAGAAATTCCGAAGCCGGACATTATCGCTTTTACTTTAATCGTATTTTCGGTTTTAATTCTTTCTTCACCGATGATATTTGATTTAAGAGAGGAAAAATTATGGTCGATTTCAAAATAAAAAATTTAACATTTTATTATCCGAACACAGAAATTCCCGCCTTATCAAATGTTAATTTGGAAATTTCACAGGGAGAGTTTGTTGTACTTTGCGGAAAATCCGGCAGCGGTAAATCAACACTTTTGAGAATGTTAAAGCCGGAGCTTTCTCCCAAAGGAAAAAAAGAAGGAGAAGTTTTCCTTTTTGGCAATGAATCGAATAATTTTCCGAAAATAGATTCTGTCAGAAACGTTGGATTTATACTTCAAAACACGGAATACCAAACCGTCACTCATACTGTAATTTCGGAACTTGCTTTCGGCTTGGAAAATTTAGGACTTGACAAAAAAAACGTGAGCCTTCGCATAGCGGAAATTGCGACTTATTTTTCTTTAGAAAATATAATCAATTGCAAAATCAGTGAGCTTTCAGGCGGTCAAAAACAGCTTGTTTGTCTTGCAAGCGTAATAGCAATGCACCCGAAAGCGATTATACTTGACGAGCCGACTTCACAGCTTGACCCCGTTGCCGCATCACAATTTTTAGATACTGTAAAAAAGTTGTGCAAAGAAAACGGAATCACCGTAATCATCAGCGAACATCGCCTTGAAAACATCATACCCATTGCGGACAGGGTAATCGCAATGGACAACGGAAAAATCACGCTTGACTGCACACCGAAAGATTTAAACTATAAGCTGCTTGAAAATAACGAATTTTTGCTTTCGTCTCTCCCCTTGCCTATGAAATTACATTCAAGTTTGAAATTAAGCGGCAAAGCACCTCTTGACATTTCAGACGGACGCAAAATGATGAACAATTTGTTTAACGACAAGCCATTGTACACGGTGCCGAACAGAAACGCACGTGAATTTCCCGAAGAATATGCCGTTGAAATGAAGGGTGTAAGATTTGCCTATAACGAAAGCGGATACGTTCTCAACGGTATGAACATTAAAATACAAAAAGGTTCATTCACCGCATTGCTCGGTGCAAACGGTGCCGGAAAGACAACAGCACTTTCACTTATGAGTGGAATAACGGAGTGCAAATCCGGAAAAATCAAGCTTTTCGGTAAGGATATAAAAAAATATAAACCAGCCGAACTTTACAACGGTACAGCGGCGTTTATGCCCCAAAAATGCGAAAGTCTTTTCGGTTGCAACACAGTAAAAGAAGATTTGGAACACGTTCTTAAATATTCGGGCTTCGGCAAAGAAGAAATTAAAAGAAGAATAAAAAGCGTTTCCGATTTTACCGAAATTTCTCCGCTGTTAAACAAGCATCCGTATGACATAAGCGGCGGAGAAATGCAAAGAGCGGCACTTGCAATGATACTGTTGAAAGAACCTAAAATATTATTTTTGGATGAACCGACAAAGGGAATGGATAATCTTTTTAAAAAACGATTTGCACAAAAAATAACGGAGCTTTGCGAAAAAGGTGCTACAGTAGTTATGGTTTCACACGATACCGAATTTTGTGCGGAATACTGTGATATGTGTGCAATGATATTCGGCGGAAAATGTGCAGTTCAAAAAAACAAATATGATTTTTTTGCTCAAAATTATTTTTACACCACTTCCGCCAACAAGCTTACGAGAGGCATTTTTGAAAATGCCGTTACGCAAAGGCAGGTGCTTGATTTATGCAAAAAAAATCTACAAAGCTGACTGTTATTTCCGTTATTTTACTTATATTTTTGGCTCCCGCCTTTGTCTTTCTTTCTTATAAATATACAAGCTATTACCTCACCGCAACAGTTATAATTATTTTATCTATGCTGCCGTTTTTTATCTTTTTTGAAAACAGAAAAATAAAGACGGGAGAAATAGTTCTTATCGCTCTGATGGTTACCCTTTGCGTTGCCGCAAGAGCTGTTATGGCTTTTGTTCCGCAGGTTAAACCGACGTGTGCTTTAGTGATAGTAACAGCAATAACATTCGGCCCCAATGTCGGCTTCACGGTAGGCAGCTTATCTATGTTTATATCCAACTTTCTTTTCGGTCAAGGATTGTTTACACCCTTTCAAATGCTCGGAATGGGGCTTGTCGGTTTCTTTTCGGGATTGATTTTTTATAAGAAAAAATATAATACAAATAAATATTCAGTCAGCATAATCGGAGGTCTGCTTTGCTTTGCAGTCTACGGAATTATCGTTGACACTTGCAGTGTATTGATGATGACAAACACCTTTAGCCTTGAATCGGTTTTAAGCATATACGCATCGGGCGTGGCATTTAATCTTTTGCACGCAATTACCACGGCGATACTTTTATTTTTTATTAACAAGCCTATGGCTGACAAATTCACAAGGCTGAGAACAAAATACGGAATTTTTGAATTGGAGTAAAAATGAAAAAGAAAATTATTTCAGCGGTTTTATTGACAATTATTTTACTTTTCGGCGGTTGTGCCGAAAATACGAACAAATTGCCCTACACCGAAAGCAACACAAATTCTACCGAAGCATCTGTTGTTTACGAGAGCGAAAAAGAAACAGTAAAAGAAAACAGCACTGAAAAAGCTGAAAAAATTACCGCTTCTTCAACAACTCAAACTGTTCCCGAAAAGGTCAATAAGACAACAACAAAAGAACAAAAAACAGACAAAAGCGAAAAGACAACAAGCGGCAACGTCTGTTATATCACAATAATTTGCGAAAGCATCAATAAAAACATCAATGAATTTAACGAATCGAAAAAAATATTTTTGCCGAAAAGCGGCGTAATATTAAAAGAAACAAGCGTTGAAATCAACGGAAACGAAACTGTTTTTGACGTGATAAAAAAAGCCTGCAAAGAAAACACTTGCTCTGATAAATGCAAATTCTGTAAAGCAAGCGGCATACAAATCGAATATACTTATACTCCTGCTTTCGACAACTACTATATCGAGGGCATACACCAAATTTACGAAAAAGACTGCGGTATGCAATCGGGTTGGATGTACAGTGTAAACGGTGAATTTCCGAACGTCGGCGTAAGCTCATACAAGGTAAAAAAGGGTGACAAAATCGTATTCGCCTACACCTGCGATATGGGTGAAGATATCGGAAACACATATTAAAATCGGTAATTATTTTGTTATAGTGCACGATAACAAAAATATTACATAAATTCAAACGAAAGGACTGAACAAAATGAAAATGTTCAAAAAAGCTCTCAGCATTATCTTGACCGTAATCACGGTTATAGGATGCACTGCGATTGTTTCCTTTGCTGAGGACAGCGATGTTACCGTAAGCCTGCGTATTGAGGGAATAACGGAATGTCTCTATTACGGAAACATCACGGTGAGCAAAGACTCCACAGCTCTTGATGTAATTAAAGCCGCAGACGATATGGATAACAGCCTTGATGTTACTGTTATCACAACGGAATTATACGGTTCTTACATCACCTCCATTAACGGAATTACGGCAGGTACATACACAACAATGATGTGGGATGGCTGGTCGTATATGGTTGACGGTGTTTCGCCCGATAAAGGTGTAAGTGCTTACACTGTTTCGGAAGGCGAAAAAATAGTTTTGTATTACGGTGACCCTTGGAACACGGGAATGCAATATCCTACTGTTGACACAAGCAAAATTTCCAAAGGTATAATTACTTTTACAAGCCTCGATACCGTATATGACAATGACGGCGCCCCCGTAGAACAGGTTAACCTCATAAAGGGATATACCCTGCTTTGGGGATATAAGGACGAAACAATAGAAATTACTCCCGATGAAAACGGAGTTTGCAAAATACCTTACAAATATTTGACCTTGGGTAAACATTCGCTCCAAATTATTAAAAATGACGAAGCGACAGGTCTTCCCACAGTTCTCAGATATGCTCCCGACTTTACAGTTTCGGTTAACATTTTTAACGTAATCATCTCATTCTTCAATAGGATTATAGAAGCTGTTACGTCAATTTTTGCAGCATAATAAGCAGCCAAGAAAAGCCTCCGAAAGCTCAGCTTTCAGGGGCTTTTTTACTTTGATTTTATTGTTTTAACGTTTTTTCGGCAAGCTCACGAAGGCAAAAGCCGGTGAGCAAAACAGCATCCGAATTATATTTTTCAAGAAGACGTTTTAGTTTTTTCTTCTTCGCCTTATCGGGATTTTCCCATACACAGTAAATTGCATCAAGCAAATCACAGCACATTTCAAACTTGCGCACCCATTTTTTCATTTCTTTAAAAAGCGGCACTGAATCATCACAGAGCATTTTCAGACATTCCCTGCATTTTTTATTGTACTCTGCAAAAACAGTGAGGGATTTTTCATTTTCTCCCAAAGCTTTATAAAAATTCATTTTTTCAAACGTTTCACTCATAAATGCCGATGCGTGCCTGTTAAGACACGAAACACCGAGGTGTTCCGAAAAATAAAAGAACAGATCACTTTTCGCTCCGAGCAACTCCTTTTGAGCATTTTTTAAAGAAGATTCCGCATTATACGATATCGGATTCCACAAATAGTCGGCAATTGTCATAAGCGGAATTTTTGAACATTCGGCATACTCCATAACATTCGATATAAGCCCCTCACACGACTTATAAAGCTCTTTATCTCTGCCTGTAATTGCTCCCAAGTGCATTTCCTGAAACATTTCAGCATCGTTTACCGGATAATTATCCCAATAAAGCGGTCTGTGATGCGTAAAACGTAAAAAATCGTCAGCCTCTCTCGATGTCAGCACCCGTGAACAGATTTCCTGTCCTGTCCAAAAAATGCTTATATCGGGGGAAACGGATGAGCCGAGCTTTGAAATATAATAGCCGTTTTCTTCACCGAAATATTGCGTAGGACAAACAGTTAAATTGATATCAGAATCAAACGCCTTGAGTTCGCTGTACGTTCTGTTGATAAGGTAAATATGTGCATCCGCAATGCTGTCGAAAGCCGTTGAATCATCTTCATACTGGAAACGGTTCGGGATATCATCAAGCAAAAGTCCGAAATTTCTTACTCCAATTGCATACACACTTTTAATTTTACATATAAGCTGATTGAAATCATCTTCCGAAGTATATTTGTATGTAAGCCCCGGCCCTATGCACCAATAAAAATCAAGTTCCTTTCTTTCCGCAAATTCAAACAGCTCTTTAAGCTTTAAAAGTTCTTTTTTCGGATATAACTCCCGCCATTTTTCACGGTGATACACGTCATCTTTAGGTGCGTAATAGAAGGTATTCATCGCATACTTTGACATAAGCTCCATTACCGAAAAA
Organism: uncultured Eubacteriales bacterium; assembly: GCA_964474295.1. GTDB lineage: Bacteria > Bacillota > Clostridia > Oscillospirales > Acutalibacteraceae > SIG575. The sequence goes on along the minus strand of CAYYRN010000024.1, from coordinate 4,861 downwards.
CGTTTTTCACGCTCCCAAATCTCGCCGTAAAACCCTTCAATGTATCCCCTTTTTTCAAAAAGAGGATAATCTTCAAGCGTTCCGGTTTTCAGCTCATTGTTTAATATTAATTTTGCAAGCGTATTAACAGCTCTGAAAGCTCCCCTTTTCGTCGGTGCATTTATACATATGCTTTGTTCTGTGACATCAATGCGGTATTTTTCGTTACTTAACCGTTTAACCTCGTTAATATATAAATTTTTTTCGCTGTCCGAAATTTTTATCGTAACATTAAAACCGGATGAAGAAACACTTAAACCGTAAGAGGACAAAACTTCTTTTGCACTATCGCAAAAATCACCCGAAAGATTTAAAGCCTTAACTTCGATTGGTTTTCCGTTAAGATTGTTTTTTTGAGGAATAGGATAAATCAAAGGTGTCTAATCTCCTTTTTATATTTTTCTATCAATTTATTGTTTATTTCGTCACCGCCGTCAACATTGGAGCTTGCGAAGTGTTCGGGAATGTATCCCCTTTCAACACAGTTGTCAATAGCCGCCGAAATAATACAATTAAGAATCATCGCACCCGAAACGGTAGATGTGGGGCAAACCTTGCCCTCTATTCCTTCGATGTTAATGCACGCATCGCCAACACAGCCGCAGTTATCGAGAACTACATCGGCAATTTCGCAAAGTCTTTTTCCGCTTTTGTGCCGTGATTGACCTGAATATGTATGTTCAAGACTTGTAAGTGCAATAACGTTAAGTCCCTTTTCTTTGCACAGCAGTGCCATATCCACTATAACACCGTTTCTGCCGGAATTTGAAACGATTATGATTGAATCACCCGATTTCATACCGTAATCGTCAAATATTTTTTCGGCAAGTCCCTCCCCACGCTCGGCTTCGGTGCTTTGCGATGCCGAAATGTGCAACATAAGTGACTCAACAAGTATCGGCTGAATTTTAACAAGTCCGCCTGCTCTGTAAAACAATTCTTCACAAAGCATATGTGAGTGACCTGTTCCGAAAATGAAAATCTTTTTTCCGCCGATTAAAGCATCGCTTAAAATTTCAGCCGATTTTTCTATGCTATCTGAATCTCCCGCCATAATTCTTTCAATGATGTTTTTCACATTTTCGATGTATTCCGAATATTTTTTCACTTTATTCCCCTCGCAATTTTCAATGCCCCTTCTTCGGGCGGTATTTTCAGAGCTTCAATTTTCAGTTCGGGATTAATTTCGTTTATATCCTCATTAAAGGTTTTGACGAAAATCTCGTTATGCCGAAACACGCCGCCGTAAACGGACAAAACGGAGCATTTTTTTACTTCATCAAGAAGCATCAAAACAGTCCTTGCAAAACAATGAGCTTCATTAACTATAATCGTTTCGGCAAATGCGTCGCCTTGCAAAGCTGATTTCAAGACAAAAGGAGCAAATCCCGCCAAAAAATCTTTTGTTGTTTTTTCGGAATAAATGATGTCGATTGCCTGTCTGAAATTATCTACACCGAAATATTTTTCCGCTTCTTCAACGAGTTTCGTTTTTTCTTTTGAATCGAAAAAAATTCCGCAGCATTTCAGTGCGTTAACCGCAATTGAATATGCCGAGCCCTCATCGCCTATTATGTGTCCCCAGCCGCCCTTTGTGATAACATTGCCTTCTATGTCTTTTCCTATTGCCATAGAACCTGTGCCACATATTGCAACGCAGGGGCAAACATCACTTTCTGCCGAACCGAGTGCGGCAAGCAGGTCACTGCCGACTTTTATATTATCCGAATTTATTATGCCTCCGCAAAGTTCATCTGTGATTTGCTCAGTTGCAATGCCGTCCAAAGCAGAACAGCCGACAAACACGCCTTCAAATTTTATCTCGCCCAATTCGGAATTAATTTTTTCTATTACGGATGAAAGATTTGCACGGGCTTTTTCCATCCCCACAGAGTAAAAATTGATAGTTTTACCCGTAGCTTTCAACAAAATACTCCCTTTTTCATCCGACACTGCGGCAACGGTTTTTGTCCCGCCGCCGTCTATTCCAAGATAATATTGCACATTCTCGCCCCGATTCCGATTAATTTTCGCTTTTGACAAGTTCATTTAATGCTGACATTACAGTTGATGCCGCAGTAGAACCCGTTGAAAGCATTTCTTCGTAATGTCTGTGGTATTCACCGAACAATTTTTCCGCTCCGTCAATATTCCAAAGCGAATCCGCAATAAAATGTGCGTAATCGTTATCGGGAATAATATAGCCTATTGCATCATTGCAAAGTCCCATTACAAGTACGGTTTTGTTTTCTCCTATCAAATCGGATGTACATTCGATTTTCCATTCCTCACCGAGATAAGACTCTTCCGCCGAAACAACGTTGCCGTACACAAGCTGAGGAACAAGCTCGCCCGGAACTGTCAATATGACGATATCCGTACCGATTTCAATGTAACCCACTTCTGTAATTATCGAATAACCCGTTTTGCTTGACTTGTCATAAACCGTTGTTGTGCCGAGCAATCCTGTTGAAGCACCGAGCTGAAGAAGTCCACGGTCAAGATTCACGGCAATTTCCGACATTTTAACATTTAAAACGGGTTCAACTTTTTCGGGGTTTTCCAAAGCCGTAAGTATAAGCCTTGCAAATTCATAGCCTAAAGTTTTTGCCGCCTTGTAATCGTTAACTCTCGAATCATTTTCTATTTCTTTTTCTACTTCATTTATTACGGAAGATGTCTTTACACCGTCTTTTCTGACGGAAATCGGAGATTGCGCCCCTTGTATAAACATAAAATTCATACCTGATTTGTTTATCTTTTCACCGATATAATTCGGAAAATCGGATGAAAGAAGCGAGGTAGATCTTTCAATCGTTGTCGGATGCGCTCCGAGATTGACAAAAACAGTAGGATTTGAATTTTTATTATCAGGCACAAATTTAAAGCAGGCAAATGCGTGTTGATAACCCTCTGTATGATATCTTTTGTTTAAAAGGTATTCATATTCATCATCTGTATATATTCCTTCTTCTTCCGATTTACCGATTCCGTCGGTTTCGCAATAGTAAAGCTCACCCTTTTCCATATTCAGGTACGCTTCTGCAATAGCTTCCGCTGTGCCGTCAATCATTATTTCAAGAAATTCTTCATCAATACTTCTCGAAGCATCAACAAACGGAAGGAACGAAAACATATTTTGAAAAGCTTTTCCCACCAAATTCAAATTGAAACCCTGCGTATCTATGACCGTGTGGCAGTGTGTACTGTTTATATTAATTGCGTTTATGTCACTCTTTATACCCAAATCTTTAAGTTTTTCTTCGCACCTTGACCTGATTGCCCTTATATCGGCGTTGCCTACACCTATACCGTCAATCGTTGCGAAAATCGTTGTTCCCCTGCCGCTTGCATCGTTCATAGCAATAGCATTGGCTCTTTGCTCATCATAAACACCGTTTACTTTTTGAGTAAAATATCCTCCCGTATAATACTCCTTTGTACCGTTTTTCAGGTTGTCGGGAACAATACTTTTGCTGCCGAAACCCAATTTCCACTGTGCATATTCAGACGGAGAGTCCAAAAATTCCTCCGTTCCTTTATAAAAATTTTCACTTTCAGAGGCATTATATTCTTCCAACGTGGGAAAATCCATCTTCGGGAACATTGCTCCGAGCAGTGAAAAAGCACCGTCAATTATGCCGCCGACAATATTTGTTGCCGCAATAATTTCGCTATTGTGTTTTTCGGATGAATCACAGGCAGAAACGTTAAGTGAAAAAAGCAATGTAAAAATTAAAAGAAATGCAATTAATGACTTGAATTTTGCTTTCATACAAATTACCCCCGATTAAAAATAATATGATTTCTATATATATTTTTAACATAAAATCCGATATTTGTAAAGAAAAAAATATTAAATACTACGAAATATCCGCAATTTTTTTCATAACAAAGAAAATATATTCAATTGACTTTCGCACGAAGCAAAGGTATTGACTTAAAAGCTTAAAAGTGATATAATTATAAAAACATTTTGTGGAGGTAGTAACAATGGAACACATTAAAACACTCGAAACACGTAACCTTTGCGACAGTGCAAAAAACGGCGGCTGCGGAGAATGTCAAACATCTTGCCAATCTGCTTGCAAAACAAGCTGCGGCATTGCTAACCAGAAGTGTGAAAGCACAAAAGAAAGCAAGTAATTAAAAGAATTTAAAATGCCGCCGTGCATCGGCGGCATTTTTTATAAAGGAGAACTTAAATTATGATTCATCAATTCAAATTCGGCAGCTACAACATCGTTATAGATGTTTGTTCAGGTTCCGTTCATATTGTGGATGAAGTTGCATTTGACATTATTTCAATGTTTGAGTCAAAAAGTAAAAATGAAATTTGTTCGGATTTAATCGAAAAATATTCCGAACGTGACGATATTTCCGCTGATGACATTGCCGAGTGCTACGATCAGGTTGAAGCTTTAAAAGATAATAATAAACTTTTTACTCCCGACACATTTGAACCAATGGCAGACCGTCTGAAAGCCAAAACAGCAGGTGTTATCAAAGCCCTTTGCATCCACATTGCACACACCTGCAATTTAAACTGTGAGTATTGTTTTGCAAGCCAGGGAAAATACCACGGTGAGCGTGCGTTAATGGATTTTGAAACGGGAAAACGTGCGCTTGATTTTCTTGTGGAAAATTCAGGCAGTCGAAAAAATCTTGAGGTTGACTTTTTCGGCGGTGAGCCGCTGATGAACTTCGATGTTGTGAAGAAAATGGTTGAATATGCAAGGAGCATCGAAAAAAAATATAACAAAAACTTCCGTTTTACGCTTACAACCAACGGTATGTTAATTGATGATGATGTAATCGAATT
>CAYYRN010000023.1:0-29511 GCA_964474295.1 uncultured Eubacteriales bacterium | reverse complement strand
AACCCCCGACCTGCTGATTACAAATCAGCTGCTCTACCAACTGAGCTACACCAGCAACTTCAACGCTCGATTAATATACCACATTTTTAAAAATATGTCAACACTTTTTTGAAAATTTTTGAAAAAAACTTTTTATTCGGCAAAATAAGCAATTTCCTCAAAGCTTTTTCTCTGTTTATTACGCAAAAAATCACGCTCGGCATATCCCACGGCAATTACGAGCTTAATTTTTTTATCTTTTGGCATTGAAAGTGCATCGATAATTTTTTTGCTGTCAAACATTCCGAGAATACACGTTGAAAGCCCCTGTGCGGTTGCCTCGTAGCAGATGTGAGTTACGGCAATTCCTATATCGATATCCTGAAAAGCGTTTTCGCTTATAATCGAGCCGACTTTTTCCGAAAAGTTTGCTTTTTCCTGACAAACTACAATGAAAGCTCCCGCATTGTCGGTAAATTTGTTCATACCGAGCTTTTGAGTGGCTTTTGCGACTTCTCGGTTGAGATTTTCTTTGTCGGCTATCACAAAGCTCCACGGCTGCGAATTGCAGGCAGAGGGTGCAAGCCTTGCGGCATTGATACAGTTGACAAGCTTTTCACGCTCGACATCTTTTTTCAAAAAATGTCGGCAGCTTTCTCTTTTATTTACTAATTCCATAAACATAAAGCATACCTCCGTAAAACGATGTTACTTTCAATTATTATACGCCGTGTCGGTTTATATGTCAATTTTTATGCCAATAATATCATCAAAATTCGTTGTGTGTTCGGGAGTTGTTATGAAACGTGCCGTTGTTATAACTGTATTTATTCTTTTTTTGTTTGCATCTCTTCCCGTGAGAATGATTTATCTTATTTTAAATGCCGATGATTTTCCCGATGTTTCAAATTCATCACGAAGTATCGTATTGTCGGAGCTGAGAGGCGAAATTTACGATTACAAAATGAATCCGCTTGTAAACAGAAAAAGTGAAAACGTAATTGTTGCCAAGCCGTGCAAGGAAGCTTTTGAAATTTTAAAAAGCTATCTTACCGCAGGGGAACGTGAAAAATTTTCCGAATGTATAAACAGCTCCGAACCGTTTGTTTGTATATGTGATTACAGCGAAGAAAATGAGCTGATAAAAACAGCACGAAAATACAAAAGATACACCGATGACGGATTCTGCTGTCACGTTTTAGGGTATGTCAACGAAAGCGATAACATCGGAGTGTACGGCATAGAAAAAAGCTACGATACGCTTTTGAAGGAGGATAACAGAAGGCTTTTATATAATTTTAACGCAAGTGCTTACAACAAAATGCTCGCAGGCGGCGAAAATAAAATCGTTTCGGAAAATTACTATTCCCAAAAAGGCGTTAGGCTGACAATAGATGCGGACATTCAGCGTATTGCCGAAAATGCGATGAAGCTTTATGATATCGAAAAGGGTGCGGTTGTGGTTCTCGATTCCTCAAACGGTGAAATTCGTGCAATGGCAAGCACACCGACTTTTAATCAGAATGATATAGCATCTTCGCTCAACGATGAAAATTCGCCTTTTTTGAACCGTGCCGTCAATTCTTACAGCGTCGGTTCGGTTTTTAAGCTTGTTGTGGCGGCAGCGGCAGTCAAAACGGGAATCGACAATTTTGAAAGCTACTGTGACGGAAGCTTGAAAATCGGTGACACCACGTTTTCCTGCTCAAACTGTTCTTCCCACGGCAAGGTGAATTTGCAAAAGGCGTTTGCATATTCCTGCAACACTTATTTTATACGCCTTGCACTTAAAATAGGAGCAAAAAATCTCCTCACAACAGCGGAAAATTTAGGGTTCGGAAAATCTTTCAGCCTTGCAGACGGCATCTTTTCTTCTGCGGGAAATTTGCCGAGCGAAGAAGATATTGCAACGGACGGAATGCTTGCAAACCTTTCTTTCGGTCAGGGCGGATTGCTTGCATCACCGCTTCAGGTAGCGCTGTGTTATGCCGCTGCGGTGAACGGCGGAAATTATATTTCTCCGAAGCTTGTTGTTTCAACCGTTAACTCGGATTCCACCGAGAATGTCAATGATGTCAAACAGTACAAGTACCGTGCATTGTCAAAAACGGAGGCAGAGAAGCTAAAAGATATTTTGATGAATAATTTTCGTGAGGGGACGTGCGTTGGAGCAAAGCCCGAAAATGCGGTGTCGGGCGGTAAAACCTCAACTGCGGAAACGGGCTGGCTTGATGAGAAAGGCAAAGAGGTTCTTCATTCGTGGTTTGCCGGCTTTACGGAATGTAAGAACACAACCTATACAATTGTTGTCTTTTGCGAAAACGGTGTAAGCGGTTCGCTTGATTGCGGGCCTGTCTTTAAGGAAATTGCCCAAAGAACAGCTCTTTTATAAATAATTATTAAATCTTTTAACAGTGCTATTGACAAAAAAAATTAATATGTTAAAATGTAGGAAATATATATTGAAAGGTTTGATAATTCATAATGGATGACCCTCTTATATGGCAGTTGATTTTGCAGATAGTCTTGATTTTTTTCAATGCGGTTTTTGCAAGTGCCGAAATTGCAGTTATTTCTTTTAATGCCAACAAGCTCGACCAAATGGCATCAAAAGGGGATAAGCGTGCAAAAAGGCTTATAAAGCTTACAAATCCACCGGCAAAATTTTTGTCAACAATACAAGTTGCGATAACGTTATCGGGATTTTTGGCGAGTGCTTTTGCCGCCGATAATTTTTCCGATAAACTTGTTTCATGGGCGATCGATGATATCGGACTTAAAATTCAGCCAAAAACTCTCGATACCATATCCGTCATTTTGGTTACGGTTATACTTTCTTATTTCACCCTTGTTTTCGGTGAACTTGTTCCGAAAAGACTTGCGATGAAAAAGACGGAAAAAATGGCTTTGGGTATGTCGGGAATGTTGAGCTTTGTCGCGAAGCTGTTTACCCCCATTGTGTGGCTTTTAACGGCATCTACAAACGTTGTTCTTCGTCTTATCGGTATTGACCCCGAATCGGAGGAAAACGAAGTTACCGAAGAAGATATTCGTATGATGGTCGATGCCGGTACGGAAAAGGGTACAATCGACCTTGACGAACAGCAGATAATTACGAACGTTTTTGAGTTTGACGATATAACGGCAGGCGAAATTGCAACTCACAGAACGGATATATCTTTTCTTTGGGTTGAGGAAACGGACGAAGAATGGGAAGAAACGATTTTCTCAAGCCGTCATTCGCTTTACCCCGTTTGTGATGAAAGCGTTGATAACGTTGTCGGAATACTCAATACGAAAGATTATTTCCGCTTGAGAGATAAATCCCGTGAAAATGTTATGAAGGAAGCTGTCAGACCGGCGTATTTTGTGCCGGAAAGCGTAAAAGCCGATGTTCTTTTTGAAAGAATGAAGCATACACGAAATCACTTCGCGGTTGTTCTTGATGAATACGGCGGTATGTCGGGAATTGTTACCATTAACGACTTACTTGAAGAGCTTGTCGGTGACATTGATGATGAGTTCGAGGAAAATTCCGATGAGGAAATTATCAAATTGGATTCCGAAACGTGGTCAATCGGCGGCAATGTGTCTGTCGGTGATGTTGAGGATGCACTCGGAATAGAGCTTGAAGATGACGAGTACGATACATTCGGCGGACTTGTTTTCAGTGCTTTGGGAGCAATACCCGAAGACGGAACGCAGGTGGAGGTTCAGACAAAGGGTCTTAACATAAAGGTCACGGAAATTTCCGAGCATCGTGTTATTAAAGCTTTGGTTTGCTTTGCGGATAATTCATCCGAGGATGAAGATACACAGGAAGAATAAAAATGTATTTCAGCACAGCGGAAATTTCGCCGTGCTGATTTTTTATAATAATAACTTGTCATATCGACTAATATAATGTAAAATGTAACTTACGGAAGATTAAATGCGAAGGAGTTTAAAGAATGCAGATAACAGCAAAATTTGAAAAAGTAAGCTTTGCGGAATTTAAAAAATCGTTTGATTTACCGGAAGAAGAAGTGAAAAAAATTTACGATGCCGTAAAGCTTCCCACCCGTGCTACCTGCGGTTCTGCGGGATACGATTTTTGCACCCCGTTTGATTTTGAGCTTAAAGCGAACGAGACCGTGAAAATCCCGACCGGTATAAGAGCTAAAATCAGTGACGGATGGTTTCTTGCGATTTTTCCGAGGAGCGGTCTCGGTTTCAAGTTCAGACTTCAGCTTGACAATACCGTTGGAATTATTGATGCGGATTATTATAATTCCGATAACGAAGGGCATATATTTATAAAGGTTACAAATTGCACAAACGAAGACAAAACAGTGTGCGTTAAAGCGGGCGGCGGTTTTGCACAGGGCATATTTTTACCTTTCGGCATTACAGAGGATGATGACGTCTCCGAAACCAGGAACGGCGGCTTCGGAAGCACGGATAAACAGTAAGGGGGATTTTTGCGGTGTATCTCGGAGTGGACATAGGCGGCACAAAGTGTGCCGTGGTTTTAGGCGATGAAAAAGGCGAAATTGTAAAAAAAGTGCGTTTTGAAACGCAGCACAAAGACGAAACAATAAAAAAAATAATCGAAGTTTGCCATCAAATGGGCAAATTTGATGCTATCGGAATTTCCTGCGGAGGGCCGCTTGATTCCGAAAAAGGCATTATAATGTCACCGCCGAATTTGGTAGGCTGGGACAATGTGCCGATTTGCAAAATCCTTTCGGATGAATTTGGGGTGCCGGTGCATCTTTGCAACGATGCCAATGCCTGCGCACTTGCGGAATGGAAGTTCGGTGCGGGAAAAGGAACGGAAAATATGGTTTTTCTGACGTTCGGAACGGGACTCGGAGCAGGTCTTATTTTAAACGGACGGCTTTACAGCGGAAGCAACGATATGGCAGGTGAGGTCGGACATATAAGGCTTGAAAATTACGGCCCTGTCGGCTACGGTAAATCAGGCTCGTTTGAGGGCTTTTGTTCGGGTGGCGGAATAGCTCAGCTTGGCAAGACAATGGCTCTCGAAAAATTGCAGAGAGGCGAAAAAGTCTCGTTTTGCAAAAGCAGTGAGGAACTTGAAAATATTAACGCAAAGCTCATTGCCGACTTTGCGAATGACGGCGATGAGCTTGCGAAAAAAGTTTACGAAATCTGCGGAAGACAGCTCGGCAGGGGACTCGCCGTAATTATCGATATACTGAATCCTCAAAAAATAGTAATCGGCAGTATTTTCCAAAGGAGCGAAAATCTTTTGCGTGAATATATGCAGGATGAGCTTGAAAAAGAATGTCTTAATTTGTCGCTCGGTGTTTGCAGTGTCGTACCCGCAGAGCTTAAAGAAAACCTCGGTGATAAGGCGGCACTCAGCGTTGCGATGTGTATGTAACGGCTTATTTTGGAAGAAAGAGGGAATCATATGGAATTTATTGATGTAGTTTTCTACATAGCCGAAATTTTGGGCGTTATAGCGTTTGCCTTGTCAGGTGCGATGATAGCCATTGACAGGGGACTTGACCTTTTCGGAGTTGTGTATTTGACGGTCATTAACTCTTTCGGCGGCGGTATTATGCGTGACCTTTTTATCGGAGAAATACCTCCGAAGATGTTCTACAGCTACGAGTATTTGATTTATGCTCTTGCCTGTGCGCTTATTGTTATGATTGCCGCCGCATTGCTTAAAGATAAATTTTTCAGGAACAGAAAGGCTATCGATAAGTTTATAAATATTTTCGATGCCATAGGTCTCGGCACGTTTGCGATTATCGGTGTAAGAGCCGGAATAAATGCCGGCTTCGGTGACAACGTTTTTCTTTGCGTGTTTCTCGGAATGACAACGGGAATAGGCGGCGGAATTTTGCGTGATTTGCTCAGTCGTGAAAAACCGTTGGTGCTTGTCAAACAAATTTATGCCATTGCCGCAATAATCGGAGCGCTTCTTTATTACTATTTGGAAAAGTTTAATGTCAATTATACGTTTTCGCTTATTTCTTCAGTCTTGCTTGTTGTTGTTATAAGGGTTCTTGCCGCACATTTCAGATGGGATTTGCCGAAGGTTGGTGAAGCTGTTGGAGACAGTAAAAAGCTTAAATGATGCCGTAAATTCCGTTGTATGGGGAACACCGATGCTGGTTTTGATTATCGGCACGGGAATATATTTTTCATATCGTTTAAACTTTTTTCAGTTTTTCAAATTTAAGCACGTTTTAAAATCAACAATTTTTTCCGCATTAAAAAAAGATAACGCAACCAAAAGCAAAAGTTCAAAATCCATTTCGCAGTTTCAGGCAATGTCTACCGCACTTGCCGCAACGATAGGAACGGGGAACATTGCGGGTGTCGCAACGGCAATCACCGTCGGCGGTGCCGGTGCGGTGTTTTGGATGTGGGTTTCGGCATTTTTCGGGATGATGACGAGTTATGCCGAAAACGTTCTCGGCGTCTATTACCGCCGAAAAAACAAAAACGGCGAATGGTGCGGCGGTGCGATGTATTATTTAAGCGAGGGGCTTAAAGGAAAAAAGCTGCTGTTTCGCTTTGCAAAGCCGTTGTCTGTTTTGTTCTCTCTGTTTTGTGTTGCCGCTTCTTTCGGAATAGGCAATATGTCGCAGGTTAACGCAATTGCCGTTTCACTCGAAAACTCCTTCGGTGTGCCGCCTTTGGCTTCGGGAATAGTGCTTGCGGCAATAATCGGTGTTATACTTCTCGGTGGAGTAAAAAGAATAGGTGCGGTTGCCGAAAAAACGGTGCCGTTTATGGCACTTGCCTACATAGCGATTACCTTAACCGTTGTGCTTGTAAATTACCGCAGTATACCGTCTGTTTTTTCGTCGATTGTCAAGGGTGCAATGGGCTTTGATGCCGTTGCCGGAGGTATAAGCGGAACGCTTATTAAAAACGCACTCACGATGGGTTTTAAAAGGGGTGTTTTTTCAAATGAAGCGGGTTTGGGTTCGGGAGTAATCGTCAACTCTGTTTCGGATGTCATTGAACCTGCACAGCAGGGAATGTGGGGCATTTTTGAAGTGTTTTTCGACACAATAGTTGTGTGTACGCTCACTTCCTTTACGGTTCTGTCGACGGGTGTTGTCGGCACGCTCGATAAGTACGGCAAAGCACTTGACGGCTCGGCACTTGTCTGTCAGGCATTGTCGCAGGTGTTTTCGTCTTCTGCCGGAGCGTTGCTGTCGGTTGCGATAACGCTTTTTGCTTTTACGACAATTCTCGGCTGGTCTTTTTACGGTCAAAGAAGTCTTGAATATCTTTTCGGTGAAAAAGTGACTGTAATTTATAAAATAGTTTTTTCGGCATTTATAGTTTTCGGTTCTGTGAGCGACCTTTCTCTTGCGTGGGAAATTTCCGATACGCTCAATGCTCTTATGGCAATTCCCAACCTGATAGGTGTGCTTATTTTATCGGATAAAGTGATTGAAATTACAAAAAATTATATAGACAGAAAAGTGGTAAAATCGGGGCTAAAAACAACTCCTATGCTGTCTGATTACATTGAAACGCAATTTGAAGCCGAAAAGGAACTGCTTGATAACGAACAGTGAATAAACAATGGGTAGCAAAAGCTTATTTTTGCTGCTCATTTTATTTTTTTATCTGCATATTCCGACAGAATGTTTTTCACTGCGGAAGTATAATTGTTATGTTGGGAGGCGGAAGAATGAAACAGGTAATTTATGTAGATGTTTTGATTATCCTAAATACGTTCATAAATTTTTTTTTGCTTCTCTCAACGGAATGTTTCACAAAAGAAAAAACAAAAGCTTATCGCTTGCTGATAGGGTCTTTGCTCGGCGGGATTTATTCTTTGGTTGTGTTTTTGCCGGAAATGGGAGCTTTTCTCAACATAATAACACGCTTTGCGGCAGGGGCGGTGATTGTGCTTGCAAGCTTTGGGTTTAAGACTTATAAAAGGTTTTTAAAGCTTTTTTCGATGTTTCTTGTTATGACCTTTTCGTTTGCGGGATTGATGATAGCTTTGTGGATAATTTTCAAGCCAAACGGTATGCTGCTTAACAATTCAACGGTGTATTTCAGCGTAAGCTTGCCTGTTTTGGTAATAAGTACGGCTGTGTGTTATGTTGTCATAAGAGGAATGTCAAAGCTTTTTTTAAAAAACAAACCGCAAAGTACAATATATGATTTTACCGTGGAAGCTTTCGGAAAATCTCTTTGCGGCAGGGCAATGCTTGATACAGGCAACACGCTTTGCGAAAGCTTTTCGGGATATCCTGCGGTTGTTTGCACATATGACTTTTTGAAGGAAGCTTTGCCGGATGACGCAAAGGCATTTTTCAGGGGTGAAGCTCGGAGCTTTGAAAAAATAACAAATGAAAATCTTCGTAAAAAAGTCAGAATAATTTCATACCGTACCGTGTCGAATGATGGTATTTTGCCTGCTTTTAAGCCCGATAAGCTGAAAATAAAAGGTCACTTGGAAAGTGATAAAGTTTACATAGCGGTAATATGCGGAAAAAGGTACATAAACGAAAGCTTCGATATGCTCTTGAACCCGAATTTGTTTAATTAGCAAATTGAAAGGATTGGTAATAAATGATGAGAATATTTTTATTTATCAAACAAAAACTGTTTTTATTGGCGGAAAAACTTGAATATAAGTTTATGCCGCAGGAAATCCACTACATCAACGGCCCCGAAACGCTGCCGGCACCGTTGTCCAAAGAGGAAGAAAAGGAAATTATGCTCAGAATCGAGCGTGGTGACGAAAGTGCGAGAGAACCGCTTATAGTCCACAATCTCAGGCTTGTTGTATATATCGCCAAAAAATTTGAAAATTCGGGCATACCGACGGAGGATTTGATTTCGATAGGCACAATAGGACTTATAAAAGCCGTAAATACCTTTTGCCCGTCAAGGAATATAAAGCTTGCAACGTATGCTTCAAGGTGCATTGAAAACGAAATTTTAATGTATCTCAGAAAAACCAATGTTTTGAAAACCGAGGTTTCCATAGATGAGCCGCTGAATGTCGATTGGGACGGAAACGAGCTTTTGCTTTCGGACGTTTTGGGGAGCGATGCCGACACGGTAGGAACGCCTATCGAAAAAGAAGATGAAAAACAACTGCTTTTGTCACTTGTTGATAACCTCGGAGAAAGGGAACGCACAATTATGAAAATGCGTTTCGGAATCGGCTGTGAGCGTGAGCATACGCAGAAAGAGGTTGCGGATATTCTCGGAATTTCGCAAAGCTATATTTCAAGGCTTGAGAAAAGGATTCTCGAAAAAATAAAACACGAAATGGAGAAGGTTTCATAAAAATTACAATATAATTTTTATTGGAAATACTCTTGATTTTTTTCTTTTTAGTGATATCATTATATAGTGGATTAATTATAAAAAAGAAAGATGAAAGCAATGGTATTTTCAAGTCTTGTTTTTCTCTGTGTTTTCTTTCCCGCAGTGTTGATTTTGTATCATCTGTGTCCGTGGCTTAAAGGGAAAAATGCGATTTTGCTGGTTTCCTCCCTCATTTTTTATGCGTGGGGCGAGCCTAAGTGGATAGTGGTTATGCTTTTGACCACATTAATTGATTTCTTAGCCGGCGTCGTGATAGGCAAAGCCGGGAGCGTTAAGGTGAAAAAAACGGCTCTTGTTTTGTCTGTCACTGTGACTCTCGGCTTTCTTGTCGTGTTTAAGTATTTGAACTTTTTTACGAAAAATCTGAATGTCATTTTGCCGTTTGACTTTCCGCAGACAAGCCTCACGCTGCCCATCGGCATATCTTTTTATACGTTCCAGGCTTTGAGTTATGTTGTCGATGTTTACAGGAAAGATGTTGAGTATCAGAAGAATTATTTCAAACTGCTTTTGTATGTAAGTATGTTCCCGCAGCTTATAGCGGGACCGATTGTAAGGTATGTTGACGTTGCCAATGAAATTACCGAAAGGCACGTTAAAATTACCGATTTTTCGGATGGCATAACAAAGTTTTTGATAGGGCTTTTTAAAAAAGCGGTTCTTGCAAATTTTATCGGCTTGCTTGCCGAGGACTATCTTTCGGGCAATTTTGAAACACTTTCCGTACTCGGTGCGTGGATAGGCATTGTTGCGTACTTTTTCCAGATTTATTTCGACTTTTCGGGTTATTCGGATATGGCAATCGGTATGGGCAAAATGCTCGGATTTACTTTCCGTGAAAATTTCGATTATCCTTACACTTCTCTTTCAATCACCGATTTTTGGAGAAGGTGGCATATGAGCCTGAGCAGCTTTTTCAGGGATTATGTTTATATCCCACTCGGAGGAAACAGACGTTTTCAGCTCAGAAATATGTTTGTTGTGTGGCTCTTGACCGGCTTTTGGCACGGAGCAAGCTGGAACTTTATACTTTGGGGACTTTACTATTTTGTTATGCTGGCACTCGAAAAATTTGTTTACGGCAGGTTCCTTGAAAAAATCCCGAAACTGTTCAGACATATATATTCTTTGTTTATTGTGATTATCGGTTGGGTATTTTTCTATTTTGAAGATTTTTCTTCAATCGGTGCAATGTTCGGCACAATGTTCGGAACGTCTGCCGCCACGGTATATAACGCTTCGGATATTACAGTGCTTACAAACAATGTATTTCTTCTTGTCGTTTGTTTTTTTGCCGTCACACCTCTTTTTGCAAATATTGCGGCAAAATTAAAATCGAAGCTTTCCCTGTCACCAAACGGTGTTATTGCAAACGGAGTGCTTACATTGGTTTTTCAGGCTGCGGTGCTGCTTGTTTCGGCAGCTTGTCTTGTAGGTTCAACTTACAATCCGTTCCTGTACTTTAGGTTTTAAGGAGGGGTTTGTTTGGAAAAAGAGAAAAGAATATACAAAAAAATATTTGCTTTTTTGGCGAGTGCCTTATTTGTTATTGCATTGACGGTTTTCGGAATTGTGAGCTTTCTCGATGTTGACGAAACCGTTTCAAAATCCGAGAACAGAAAGCTTGCCGAAAAACCCGAATTTTCATTTTCCGCTTTTTTTAACGGCAGTTATTCGACGGATTTTGAAAACTATTATTCCGACACTTTCCCTTTAAGGGAAAGCTTTATGGCGTTAAACGGTAAAATTTCCTCGGCTTTAACACGTTTCGGAGGAAAAAACGACAGCGTTATAATAAGCTATGATAAAAACGATTCCGATTTTGTCGGTGAGGGTGTTGAACTGACTTCAGACGTAAAAGGTGACGATAAGAACGAATCAACCACTGTTAAAAACAGCACAACTTCAAAACAGGATAACGCCAAAGCCACGTTCAAAGGCTCTATCCTCATTGTCGGCAAGCGTGCTATGGAGGTTTTTACATCGTCTTCTTCAATGGCAAAGGACTATGCTTCGCTTGTGAACAGGACAGCCTCGGCAATGCCGCAGAATGTTAAATTTTATTCTATGCTTGTGCCGACTTCATCTGAATTTTACAGCGGTGAAACGTATTCAACAGGTATACACTCGCAAAAGAACGTAATTGAAAAGGCATACGGATTTATGTCGGATAAAATTACAACGGTTGATGCTTATTCGCAGCTTGAAAAGAGCAGGGATGAATATATTTATTTCAGAACCGACCATCATTGGACGGCAAGAGGAGCGTATCTCGGCTACCTTGCTTTCTGTGAGGCATCGGGCAATGCTCCCGTTGACATAAATGAGCTTGAAAGCGGTAAGATAGAAAACTTTGTCGGAAGCTTGTACAAAGCTTCAAATGCCGCAGTTCTTAAAAAGAATCCCGATTATGTGGAGTATTTCAAAACCCGTGTCGAGGTTGACGGAAGGGTATATGCCGACAGCAAAATGGAAAACGGTCAAAAGATATTTGTTGTTGCACGCTCCGTTAATTCCGACAATAAGTATCTCGCTTTTATCGGCGGCGACCAGCCTCTTGAAAAAATAACAACAAGCAACAAAAACGGTAAAAAAATTCTTGTAATAAAAGAATCATACGCAAACGCACTTGTGCCGTTTTTGTGCGATAACTACGAAGAAGTTTATGTTGTCGATCCGAGAAAGACAGAGTTTGATTTGGCTCAATTTGTAAGTGAGCAGTCAATCGGTGAAGTGCTTATGGTAAACTATACCTTTGCAATGGCAAACAAAACCTTTACAGAGGCTTTGAATTTAATGATTAAGTAAGGAAGAATATTAGATGCAGTTTATTGCTCTGGACTTGGAATGGAACAATGTTTACGGCAAAAAAATACACGGTTTTTTTAATGAAATTATAGAATTCGGTGCCGTAAAAATTGATGAAAACGGCATTATGTATGATGAGTTTACCTGCCTTATCAACACGCAGGTGGGCAAAAAACTGCGTGCCAACACAAAGGAAATCACACACATAACAAATGACGAAATTAAAACGGGAATTTTGTTCCCGCAAGCGGTTTCGGCTTTTAAAAAGTGGGTAGGCTCGGAAGAAAACGTTATTATGACCTGGGGTGACGGCGACGTAAGGGTTTTGATTGATAATTGCAAGTATTTCGGTTGCGGTGACAAAATTCCTTTTTTGACGGAATATATGGATTTGCAGCGGTACTTTCAGCGTGTAAAAGGCACCTCAAAATCGCAGCAGGTCGGTTTATCCGCCGCCGCCGAAATGCTCGGTATATGCGAGGACGGATATTCCCTGCACAGAGCGCTTGATGACAGCAAGCTTGCCGCAAAATGCTTTGATGCGATAAGAGAAGAAAATATCATAAACGATTACATTAAAAAATGCGATGATGAGTTTTATTCGAGAATTACTTTTAAAAATAAAGTAATAAGCTCAATAAAAAATCCGCTTGTGGATAAGTCGTATCTTAATTGCGTTTGTCAAACGTGCGGAGAACAGGCGGAGGCTTTGACAAATTGGAAATATTCAAACCAGTATTTCAGAGCAAAGTATTATTGTAAAAACTGCAACACAACTTATCGTGTGAATGTAAGGTTTAAAAAGCTTTATGACAGAACCGAAGTCCGCAAGATAGTTAAGCCTGTCGAAGATGAAGAATTGCAAACGGAAAACGAAAATTCTCAAGCTCAAAAGGCTGAAAATTAAATTTCAAAAGATAAAAAAATCCCGCCGAGTTCTCTTTTTCGGAAGCCTCGGCGGGATGCTTTTTATGTTTTTAAACGATCGCTTTTGTAAGCTCGGCTGAAATGATTCCGTGTCCCTCGGCAGTGGGATGAACACCGTCCCTTGTCCAGTAAGATGCGGGAGCTTTTTTGCAGGCTTCGTCAAACTTTTCCTGAAGCGGAATAAACGTAAGACCGTATTTTTCCGCCACACGTCTTGCCGCCTTGGCACGGAGCTTTGTTTCGGTTTTAAAATACCCTATGTTTTCGTCCGTTGCGGTGCCTTCGGTAACAAACGGCTCAAGGATGAAAATTTTAATTTCGGGAAGTGCCTCTTTCACTTCCTCTATGAGCATCGAATAAATTTTTTCGTATTTTTCGGCATCCACTCCGTTTTCACACTGAAGCTCATGCCAAACGTCATTAACTCCGATGAGAATACTGAGGTAATCGGGTTTTAAATTGATAAGGTCACACTTAATTCTCGCATATAAGTCAACAACCCTGTTTCCGCTTATTCCCTTATTGATAAATTTGAATTTTTCGGGATATTTTGTTCCGATATTTGCCGCTGTTACCAACGGATACCCCATACCGAGTGAGGTAATATCATCTCTTTCTCTGAACCAATCCGTTATCGAATCTCCTTGAAACAAAAATGTTTTCATAAAACAACACCTCTTAAAAAGTTTTCTATTTTTTCACGGCTTTCGTTAACCGTGCCTTGAACCATTTCGGGCTTTCCGCCGCCTTTGCCGGAGAGAGAGGAGTTAAAATCTTTCGCAAGCTGTCTTAAATCGCTCTTTCTCGAAGCAAGTGTATATTTGTATCCGCATCTGTCATCTCCGCTGAAAACTGCGGCAATGTCAACCTTGTCGGCAAGCAGGTCGCACATTTTTCTTACTTCATCCGGCTGTAAATTCTTTTCAAAAACTATGTAAAGCTTTCCCGAAACATCCTTGATTTTTTCGCTGAACGTGTCGAGCTTCATTTTTTGCATTTCGTACTTGAGTGATGCGATTTCCTCTTTCAATTTTTTTACTCCGTCAGCACATTCAAGCGGTTTAAGTGCCAGCAAATTTGAAATTTCGGTAATTTCGCGGTGCTTTTGACTGTAATCTTCAAAAGCGTCTTTGCCTATCTGCAACCCGATTGACACGCCGGAACGCTTTTTTGAAACGGAAACGACCTTTACCGTTCCCGCTTCGCCCGTTCTTGATGTGTGTGTTCCGCAGCAGGCACATACATCACAGTTTTCGATTGTAACGAGTCTTATTTGCCCCGAAATTTCTTTCTTGCTTCTGAAATTGATTTTTTCGGCTTCTTCACGTGTTGGGAACGAAGAAGTGATTTTCCTGTTTTCCCAAATAATTCTGTTCGTTATTTCTTCGGCTTTTTTTATTTCTTCGGCACTCAGCATTTTATCAAAATCAACCGTTATACATTCGTGTCCCATATGAAAGCCGACATTTTCAAGACCGTAAAGGGAATGGATAACGCCCGAAAAAACGTGTTCTCCGGAATGTTTTTGCATAAGAAGAAAACGCTTGTCAAAATCGATTTTTCCGTGAACCGCTTCACCCTCTTTCAAAGGGGAATTACATATATGAAAAATGTCGCCGTTTTCTTCAAAAACATATTCAACGAAAATTTCGTTTAAAAAACCCGAATCCGCATCCTGACCGCCGCCTTCGGGGAAGAACACCGTTTTGTCAAGAAGAATATTGTACTTACCGTTTTCGGCTTTTTTACACGATAAAACAACAGCGTCAAATTCCTTTAAATATTGGTCGTCATAATATAGTTTTTCCGTCAAGCTCCGTCACCTCCCAATAAGGATATCATATATTAAGAGATTAATCAAATAAAATAATTGCAAATTTGTAAAATTTTATCTTTACATTGCAAAAAATAATTATATGTGGTAAAATATAAGCTGTAATTTTGTGTACCGAAAGGAAGAATCAATAATGTCTTTTTTGTCAGCCATTTTCGGAGATTATTCCAAAAAGGAAGTAAAAAGAATAGAACCCATAAAGAAAAAAGTTTTGGCTCTTGAGGAAGAATATAAAGCACTCAGCGATAAGGAGCTTCAGGCAAAAACACCTGAATTTAAGTCACGTCTTGAAAAAGGCGAAACGCTCGATGACATTCTTCCCGAAGCTTTCGCAGCTTGCCGTGAGGCATCAAGCCGTGTTTTGGGTATGCGTCATTTCCCCGTGCAGATTGTGGGCGGAATCATACTTCATCAGGGCAGAATAGCCGAAATGAAAACAGGTGAGGGTAAAACTCTTGTTGCAACGCTGCCTGCTTATTTGAATGCACTTTCGGGCAAGGGTGTTCATATTGTTACGGTAAACGATTACCTTGCAAAGCGTGACTCCGAATGGATGGGCAAGCTTTACAGATTTATGGGGCTGTCGGTAGGCCTTATCGTTCACGGCTTGACAAATGACGAAAGACGTCAGGCATATGATGCCGACATCACATACGGTACAAACAACGAATTCGGCTTTGATTATCTTCGTGATAATATGGTTCAGTATAAAGAAAATAAGGTTCAGAGAGGACACAATTTTGCGGTTGTGGATGAGGTTGACTCAATCCTCATAGACGAAGCGAGAACACCTCTCATTATTTCCGGCAGGGGAGACGCTTCAACCGAGCTTTACAAGCTTGCCGACCGTTTTGCAAAGAGCCTTAAAATGAGCAAGGTTAAGGAAATCGATTCAAAAGAAAACGCAGAGGATATCGCAGACGGCGATTTTGTCGTTGACGAAAAGGCAAGAACGGCAACGCTCACAAAATCAGGTGTCGCAAAAGCGGAGCAGTTCTTCCAGCTTGAAAACCTTATGGATGCGGAAAATATGACAATCCAGCACCATATCAATCAGGCAATTAAAGCTATCGGCGTTATGACAAAGGATGTTGACTACGTTGTCAAGGACGGCGAAGTGCTTATAGTTGACGAGTTCACAGGACGTATTATGCTCGGCCGTCGCTACAACGAGGGACTTCATCAGGCTATTGAGGCAAAGGAAGGCGTTAAGGTCGAACACGAAAGCAAAACTCTTGCAACAATAACTTTCCAGAATTATTTCCGCCTTTACGATAAGCTTTCGGGTATGACGGGTACTGCTAAAACGGAAAGTGCGGAGTTTCAGGAAATTTACAGCCTTGATGTTATCGAAACACCGACAAATAAGCCTGTAAAAAGGGAAGATATGGATGATTCCGTTTACAAAACCGAGGCTGCAAAATACAATGCCGTAATCGAGCAGATTTCAGCTTGCCACGAAAAAGGTCAGCCCGTGCTTGTCGGCACAATATCAATTGAAAAATCGGAATATCTTTCTTCACTCCTTAAAAAGAAAGGTATTAAGCATGAGGTTCTCAACGCAAAGTATCACGATAAAGAAGCCGAAATCGTCGCTCAGGCAGGTAAATTCGGTGCTGTTACAATCGCAACAAATATGGCAGGACGAGGCACGGACATTATGCTCGGCGGTAATGCCGAATATCTTGCAAAGGCAGAGATGAGACGTCTTCAATATGATGAAGAACTTATTGCCGAGGCTACGGGCTTTGCGGAAACGGATAATGAAGAAATACTCAATGCCCGTGAGGAATATACAAGACTTTATAAAAAGTATAAAGAAGAAATCGCACCCGAAGCGGAAAAGGTAAGGGAAGCGGGCGGTCTGTTTATAATCGGTACTGAACGTCACGATTCAAGGCGAATCGACAATCAGCTCAGAGGACGTTCGGGACGTCAGGGCGACCCCGGTGCCAGCCGATTCTATCTTTCGCTTCAAGATGATTTGATGAGACTTTTCGGCGGCGAAAGACTTTCAAATATGATGGACACCCTCAAAACTCCCGAAGATATGCCGATTGAAGCAAAAATGATTTCAAAATCAATAGAAAATGCACAAAAGAGGGTAGAGGGTCAAAACTTCGCTTCCCGTAAGCACGTGCTTGAATATGACGATGTTATGAACCGTCAGCGTGAGCTTATTTACGCACAGCGTAACAAGGTTCTCGACGGTGAGGAGCTTAAACCGTCAATACTCGGTATGCTTGATGAATGTGTCGAAGATGCTGTCGGCTTCTATTGCCCCGCAACAAACGACAAAATCGATTGGAATATTGCGGGATTAAAGGATAAGTTCAAAGGTTGGCTTACAACGGAAGACGATTTTGAAGATATCGATTCGCTCGATTCGGAAACAATTAAAAACACGCTTCTCGAAAGAGGTAACAATCTTTACGAAAAACGTGAGGAAGAAATGGGCAGCGAAATTATGCGTGCCCTTGAAAGAATGGTTCTTCTTCGCAATGTCGATACAAAGTGGATGGATCACATCGATGCTATGGAAGAACTCAAACGAGGCATCGGTCTTCGTGCATACGGTCAGCAGCAGCCTATCGTGGCTTACAGAACGGAAAGCTACGATATGTTTGAGGAAATGCGTATTTCAATCAGAGAGGATACGGTTCGTCAGATGCTTACCGTCCGTGTGAGAAACGAAGAGGAAACGAAGCGAGAGCAGGCAGTTAAAATAACTTCCGAAACAAGTTCTTCTTCAGACGGCACGGTTACAAAACAACCGGTCAGAAACAAAGGTAAAAAAATAGGCCCCAATGACCCGTGTCCCTGCGGAAGCGGTAAAAAGTACAAAAAGTGCTGCGGCGCTGTTTAACAGTTAAAAAATCGGCTGTATCTTCAGGTGGAGATGCAGCCGTGCTTTTAGGAGGAAAAATGAGTTATAAATTCAGAAAAAACGCCGATGAAAAACCGTATAATTGCCGTGAAAACTGCACCATGCTTCTGTACACAAATGTCAGTAGGGAAGATTATGACAATTATATTTGTACCTTAACGTCAAGCGGCTATAAAGTGATAAATAAAAATATCCGTTCGGGTAATATTTATACCGCATTGAAAGGCAAAAAGGAAATCGGTGCGTATTTCACACCGTGCGACAGCTCACTGCGTGTTACCGTGGCTGACGATGCATGCTTCCCCGATTTTGAAAAGGGAAAAACGGAAAAAACGCAAAAACCGTGCCTGTATATGTTTGAAAATGACCACACATATATTGACTGCGGTATGTGCTTGATAATTCAGTGCTGTGACGGAAGCTTTTTTGTGGTTGACAGCGGACATTATTTGCAATTTAACGATAATGACAGAATTTACAAATTTATGCGTGAAAGAACGCCGAAAGACAAAAAGGTTGTTGTAAGCGGATGGCTCGTAACACACGCTCATTCCGACCATATTTCAAAGCTGTATGATTTTATAAAGTTCAATTGCGGCGATGTTGTGATTGAAGCTGTTTATTCAAACCTCGTTTCAAACGAGTATTCAAGCGAACAGTGGGGGCTTGAAGAAAAACTGCTGGCAGAAAAATTTTTTGCACTGTTGGAAAGAAGTGAGCATATAAGAAAGGTAAAGCTGCACAGCGGTCAGCGGTTTTATGTGCGTGATTTGTGCTTTGATGTGCTTTGCACACATGAGGATGTTTATCCCGAAAAAATAAAGGAATATAACGATTCTTCCACTGTTGTTATGATGACTGCCGAAAACTGCCGTGTGTTCATTCCGGGGGATGCCTCGTCACTCGAAAGCAAAATTCTCGTCAAAAGGTTCGGTGAAGACCTGAAATGCGATGTCGTTCAGGTATCCCATCACGGTCACCACGGCTTGCTTGAAGATTGCTACGGGCTTTTGAAGGGAAAGCTCGCACTGTTCCCGATAACGCAGATTAAGTTTGATGAGGCAATGTCGGAGGTTCCCGCAAACAAAACCGTTATTAAAACAGCGGAGGAATATTACGTTTCTTCAAACGGTACAGTAGAAGTTCCTTTGCCGTACAAAAAAGGAACGGTAAAAGTATTGCCCGATGAAACCTTTGAAGATTTTGAAAAAATCAAAAGACTTTGGGGATATGAATATTCTGATGAATATAAAAAAGAGTTGTACGAAAAATTTCTTGCAAACGGCGGCAAAGAAGAAAATCTTTATCTGCCCGTTTGTATGAACGGTACGTTTGAAATGTAAATTACGGGTTATAAAAAAAGTGTGTAAGTCTTTTTTGAGGTGACTTACACACTTTTGATTTTTAAACTTCAAAGCCTAAATCTTCGATTTCGCTTTTTGCTTTTTCGACATTAGCTTCATCAACCGAAACGGTTTTGTTTTCAAGACTGATTTCGGCAGGTATACCTGCTCCCTTTAATGCTTCGCTTATGCGTTTTACGCACATAACACAATGCATTCCTTCAACTTTGATTTCCGTCATTTTAAAGACCTCCTTAAATTTTATATATTTTAAGCCGTAAGGCGTTTGTAACTACAAAAAGTGAGCTTAAACTCATTGCAAGAGCGCCAATCATAGGCGAGAGCAGTATCCCGAAAGCGGGATAAAGTATGCCTGCCGCAATCGGAATTGCAAGCGAGTTGTAGCAAAATGCCCAAAAAAGATTTTCTCTGATGTTTCTTATCGTTATGCGGCTGAGCTTTATAGCACGGCACACATCCGAAAGGTCGTTTTTCATCAAAACAATTTCGGCTGATTCTATTGCAACGTCACTTCCGCTGCCGACTGCACAACCGATATCCGCCTGAGTAAGTGCCGGTGCATCGTTTATTCCGTCACCGACCATTATTACCGTTTTCCCCTCTTGCTGGAATTTTTTAATAACATCCGCTTTATCGGTTGGGAGAACTTCTGCCACAATTTCGTCAAAACCTGTTTTTGAGCCTATAAATTCGGCAGCCTTTTTGTTGTCACCGGTCAGCATTACGGTGTGAAGTCCCATTTTCTTTAATTTTTTTATCGCTTCATTCGCACCGTCTTTTACCGTGTCGGCAACCGCAATAATACCGAGCAATCGGCTTTCGAGTGCCACACAAACGGGAGTTTTTCCGCTTTCTTCCAAAAGCGTGATTTCTTTTTTGTATTTTGATGTGTCGATGTTGTTTTCTTCCATAAGACGCACGTTTCCGGCAAGAATTTTTTTGCCGCTGACGTTAACGGCTGTAAGACCGAAACCGGCAAGACTTTCAAAGTCACTTACGGCAAATGCTTCGATTTCGTTGATTTTTGCTTCGTCGCAAATAGCCTTTGAAATCGGATGCTGCGAAAGCTTTTCAAGCGAACAGGCAATTTTCAATACCTCGTTTTTATCATCCGAAATAATGTCCGTCACAGACATTTTGCCCTCGGTTACTGTGCCTGTTTTGTCAAAAACAACAACATCGGCTTTGTGCGTGGTTTCGAGTGCCTCGCCGTTCCTTATCAAAATACCCTTTGATGCACCGAGCCCCGTTCCCACGATGATTGCGGTGGGTGTTGCAAGCCCCATAGCACAAGGACATCCTATAACCAAAACAGATGTGAAAATTTTAAGTGAAAAAGAAAAATCACGGTAAACAATGTACCAAATAATTCCCGCAATAAGACCGATGCCTATCAGCAACGGAACGAAAATTCCCGCAACCTTATCGGCGGTTCTTGCAATCGGAGCTTTTTTGTTTTGAGCGTCCTCGACAAATTTTATGATTTTCGCAAGCGTTGTGTCATTGCCGACTCTTGTGATTTTGACGTAAAGTGCGCCCGAAAGAGCGATACTGCCGCCGATAACCTCGCTTCCCTTGTGCTTTTCAACGGGGTTGCTTTCACCTGTCAGCATCGATTCGTCCGCACTTCCCGTGCCATCAATGATAACGCCGTCAAGAGGGAATTTTGCACCGTGCTTGACAAGAACGGTATCGCCCGCCTTTATCATATCTACGGGTACTTCCCATTCTCCGTTTTCGTCAACCAAAACAGCGGTGTCGGGTGTCAGAGACATAAGTGATTTTATGGAGCTTTTTGTTTTTTCTTTGTTCTTTTCTTCAAGATATTTTCCGACAGAAACCAGTGCGACAACCACAGCGGAGGATTCGTAATAAAGATTGTGAACCGAATGTGGGTTATCGGAAATCAGAAATGTCATCACAAGGCTGTAAATGAGCGAAGCGGATGAGCTTAAAGCCACAAGAGCGTCCATATTCGGTGAAAGGTGAATAATAGACCTAAAACCTCCGATGAAGAATTTTTTATTGATAATCAGCACAGGTAACGTAAGAAGAAGCTGTATGAGTGCAAAATTCATAGGATGAGTTTCCATTGAAATTATGTCGGGAAACGGAAGCGACGGAAACAGCATTTGCCCCATTGAAATGAAAAGCAAAATTCCCGCAAAGCAAACGGATGCAATCAGCGAAAGCTTTTCGCTTTTAAAAGTGTCTTTTTCTTCTTCTTTCGGCTTTTCTTGGTCTTTGAGTGAAGCGGAAAAACCGGCTTTTTTGATTTTGTTGATAATATCCTGCGAGGTTGTCTGCGTTTCGTCATAAAGAATTGTAAGTCTGTTTAAAGGCAGATTGACCTGACTTTCTTTAACACCGGGCAGCTTTCGTGTCACTCTTTCTATCGAAGAAGAACAAGCGGCACAGTGCATACCTACAATGTCATAAATTTCTTCTTTCATATTTATACCGTCCTTTTTTATTTCATCAGCTTTTGTAAAGTTAAAACAAGCTCGTCAACCGTTTCCGTTTTCCCGTTTTTAATATCGTCCGAAACACAGGTGCGGATATGGTTTGCAAGCAGTTCACGGTTAAATGAATTGAGTGCGGCATTAACGGCACTGACTTGTATAAGTATATCCGTGCAATAAGCATCCGATTCAAGCATTTTTCTTATTCCTCTTACTTGTCCCTCAATTCTGCTTAATCGGTTGATAAGTGCTTTGTATTCCTCGTCTGAACGCTTTTTGGTTTTCTTGCAGCAGCAATCGGTCTTTTCCATAATTACCTCCGAAGTGTTAATTGACGTTCTGTAATTATTATATACCCCACGGGGGTATATGTCAAGTGAAAAAATAAAGATCTGCAAATGCGTTTTTTGCACAGCAGACCTTAAAATTTATTCGGTTTGGTATTCACCGATTTTTACGGCATCATTTACAAAGCTTCTCACACCGAGCTTGTACAAGTCTTCGATTTCACCGAGCGTTTCGGCTGAGTAGCAGAGAAAACCGACATCACTGTCAATCATAGCTTCAATTTGTTTTTTGTTTTTTGAATTGCCTGCGTTGAAGCAAATGTAAAAGCCGTAATTTTCTTTGCAAATTTGAATGTCTTCATCTGTAATTTCATCAACATAGTAAATTAAATTAACACTTTGGTCAAGCTTTCGCACATATTTGAGAGTTTTAATGTTTGAAGAAGCAAAGCCGTAAACGGCGGTATCGTTTGCCTTGAAAGTTTCGAGAAGATTTTTGATTGCCTTTTTGTCGTAATTATGCAAAAACACAGTTGTGTTAAAGCCGTTCTCGAAAGCATATTTTACGGTTTCGGTTGCCGATTCTATGCAGAAATTTTCGCCGTAATAATTGCCTTTCAAGTTGAAATTCAAAAGCTCATAAAAGCTGTAATCGGAAGCGTTGCCTTCTCCGTTTGTAATGCCTGAGATATCATCTTCGGCAAGAGCTACCCATTTTTTGTCCTCGGTAAGCCGAGCATCGATTTTTACGGCAGTAAAGCTTTTCGATTTTAAATCGTCTATTGCGTATTTTGTGTTTTTCGGAATGTCTGTACCGTTACCGCCGTCTGCGACGAGGACGATTTGCGACAAATCAATGATGTCGGAATCGCTGAGCTGTTGATTATATTTAATTTCATCAACAGCCTTTATCATACATAAAATTCCGATAACTACGCACGCAGATGTCAGCAAAAAAGCGGGTATGTACTTCTTTTTAAATTTAAACTTCCTCATAAAATCAGTTCCTCTAGATTAAAATTCCTTAGTAAAAAACATATTGCTGTTTTTAAAAGAATTGAGTGTATAAACGGCGTTCGATTTTGCATTTACGCTTTTATCTTTAAGCGAAATTTCGACACAGCCGTTTTCCATTGCAACTGCCTTTGCACGGGAAAGAACAGCCGTTAAAATTTCACCGTCGGAATTTTCCGCTTTTATGTCAAGAATAAAAGCGGAGGGCTTCAGAAAATTTTCAAAGCTGTTTTCCGTTTTCAGCGAAACAAAAGCCGATATGCGGTCATTTCGTTCGCCAACCAGCAAATGGCGGTTTCTGTCAGCGAGCATCTGTTTGAAAATTTCTCTTTTTTCTTTTCCGAAAGGGGAGTAAGGGATGCTGTCCTTTTTTTCGTAAAGCTTTACAATTGCATCCAAATCTTTTTCTTCGGCTTTTCTGACAACAAATTTCATAACAAAATCATCCTTTCTTTGTTACACATAATATGAAAGGATGTCCTTATTTATACACGCTTTAAGCTTTGTTTACGGGTGCCTTGACCTTTTTGTTTATAAAAATCGCAATTGCCGCACCGAGAGCCGTGCCGAAGGTTCTGTTTACGGCTGCGACGAGAGGACGGGCAAAATCAATTCCGATTATTATAATTAAAAATGTAATTACGGTGATGGAAGAAGCTTCTTTGTGATTTATGGAGTTACAAAACCATATAAGCAAAATCACACCGAAAACGCAAACAAAAATGTCTCCTCTCGAAGAAAAGACGTAAGCGTTTAACAAGCTGAGCAGTACCGCCGCAAGACCGCCGAAAAAGGAACCCAAAATGCGGCTTATGCCGAATTTGACTGAATTTTCTATTGTGTCCTGCAAACAAATTACCGATGCAATGCAGGCAAAGCTCGGTGAAGTGCCGAAAACATAATCGTGTATAAAAGAAACAATTCTGTTTTCCCCGAAATGTATATTAAGATGATAAAAAAGCTTGTAAATCAAAAGACAAATTAAAACGCAAATTGCGGTTTTTACCGTTCTCATTCCGATGTGAAAAGTGTTTTTCAATTCAAATCACCGAAAATATTATCCCCATATATTCTATAATATTATGTTTTAATTGTCAATTTCCATCATATAAAAAGCTTTAATGCGTGCGAGCGATTCACGGGCTTCGTTGTAAACGATTGTCGCATATCCCCGTGGGTCGGAGCATACACCGTATGCGTCAATTCCCATTTTTCTTGCAATGTAAACAGAACGGTAAATATGGTATTCCTGAGTTACTATTACAGAGCTTGAAAATCCGAAAGCGTTCTTCAGCCTTTCCATTGAACTGTATGTGTTAAGTCCGAGAGGGTCGCAGAGGATATCTTCTTCGCTCACTCCGAAGCTTTCGGCAACCTTTTTCATTGCGGAAATCTCATCATATTTTTCCGGCTCCTGCGAGTCACCGCTGAGAAGCAGCTTTTTGCCGGAATTATCGAGGAATATTTCACTTGCGATTTGCACACGGTCATAAAGCTGATGACACGGAGTGCCGTCGGAATAAACTTGAGCGCCCAAGGCTATAACGCAATTCTTGTTAAGATTTTTTGCGGCTTCTTCCGAAATTATGTAAGGCTTTGCATAAGAAACTATGTAAATGTTTATGCCTGCAAAAGCAGAAATTCCCACGACAAAAACACAAAGTGCAGCAATAATAAACGTTTTTATTTTACGCTTCATAAACAATTCCTCCGCTAAAAAAACAGAGCTGTAAAAAACGGTGTTTCTTACAGCTCCTTTCATTGGCAAGTGTTGATTATTTAATATTGATTTTTTTCTTCATAAGATAATTTGTACCTACGAACATAGCGACGGTGCAAATAAATTGGAAAATAATACCGACAATACCGATAAGCGTTCCCGAAGTGCCGTACATAGGCTCTGTTACAAGCTTTACGGAACCGTTTGTAATGAAAAGCGAAAGCGGGAAGTATTGTGTAAGCTGAATGAAAGCAACGAACATTGCTATGAAAAGTGCAATGAACAGAATAAATCCGCCGGCATTGCCCAATTGATTCAAAGGCTTGATGTTGGAAAGCGTAATCGAAAAGAAAATCTGCGAAACCAAAACCAAAATCTCAAAGAAAAAGGCAAGCACGATTATAACAACAACCTTTAAAAGGACTGTTTTATCGGGTAGCGTGTCAATCATATCGTAAAGAAGCTCAAGCTGTTCTAAAATCGTTTCGTCCATTTTGCTGAAGAAGTATTTGATTACGAAAATATAAACTCCGACATACATCGAAAAGCTGAGAGTTATCCAAGTGAAAGAAACAACAGCCTTTGAAAAAAGCATATCACGGCTTCTTACCGGAAGAGTATAGCTCAAATAACCCTGATTTGAATAAAGCGACTTATTAAAATAAGAAAGAATCAGAAAAATCGGAATTATAAGAACGGCAAAGCTCAAAATCAAAAGTATAACGGTTCCTATTGCCTGAATAACAATGAGCTTTTCGGAAACATACGAAAGAGCCGTTATGATGCCCACCGCAATGGCGATAAGATAAATTCCGAGCAGTGAATGTGCGCTTGCTTTAAAATCGTTTTTAATTAATTTCCCAAGCAAAGCGGAACACCTCCTTAAATACGTCTTCAATTGTTTTTCCGTCATCACGCAGCTTGTCGGTGTCTTCGTCAAGAAGAACCTGACCCTTGCCTATCATCAAAACGTGGTCGAAAATTCTTTCAACATCGTGGATGAGATGGGTGGAAAGGAGAACGGTGGAATTTTTCGAGTAGTTCTCCATAATAGTGTCGAGAATAAAGCTTCTTGCCGCAGGGTCAACGCCGCCCAAAGGCTCATCAAGAATGTAAAGCTTTGCGTTTCTGCTCATAACCAAAAGAAGCTGGAGCTTTTCCTGCATACCTTTTGACATAGATTTCGCTTTTTGCTTCATCGGAAGGTTAAAGTGACGCATCATCGAAAGAGCTTTTTCTTTGTCGAAATCGGCAAAGAAATCGTCAAAGTATTCGATAGCGTCAATCGGACGCATCCAATCCGCAAGGTAAGTTTTTTCGGGCAGATACGCAACCATCGATTTGCTTTCTATTCCGGGAACATACCCGCCAACTCGAACCTCGCCGGAGTAGTCGTTGATAAGTCCCGTTAAAATTTTGATGAGTGATGTTTTGCCGCAACCGTTAGGCCCCAAAAGACCTATAATTTGTCCCGGATTTAAAGAAACGGAAACATTTTTAAGAACCTGATTCTTACCGTAAGATTTTGAAAGGTTCTTGACATCTATAATAGGAGCCGAATAAATTTCGTCCATTTCGATTATCGAAGCCAACATTAGCCCTCCCTGTTTTTAATAACTGATTAATTATCCCACAAAAACAAGTTCGTGTCAATAAATATAAATGAATTATCTGTAAATTATGGCGGAAATATCATCTAAATAAAATCAGGACGGGGTTACCCCGTCCTTGAAAGTAAAATTGTTATGCTGCAGGCTGCGGATTGATGATGCCCGAAATTTCGGCTATGATGTTTTTAACTACGTCCACCAATGCTTGGTAAGCGGCGGAAATTACCGTAGTCCAGTCGATTGATGTTTCGCCGTCGGTGTTATCATCCGGTTTGCTCGGAGTTTCCGCTGATTCACTGTCACCGTATTTGTTGATAAAATCTTTAATTGCATCACCGAATCCGTCCGAAAGAATCCAAACGACAGCTTCTTTGAAAACCTCTTCGGGAATAAAGCTTACAATAAACTTCACAATGGGACTGTCGATGTAATCGGCTATGTTTCCGTCATACATTTTGGTAAGAAATTCCGCAATTTTTTCAGCTTGTTCTTTACTGAGGGTAAGGATGTTATCGGCTCCCGAAATTTCAATTGCCTTATCCAACACCTTTTTCACTGCTTTTTGAAGAAAAACATTGTCACCGACAATTTGCTCAACGATAAGGTTTTCAAGCTCATCGCTCAATTTTTTTCTAAGCTCATCATTAAGGTTGCCGGCTATCTTCGCAGCTTCGAGCAAAACCTCGGTAATGCTGTCTTTGGAAATTTCCGTTGTTTCATCCTCTGCCGCAAAACAAACGGCTGCACTTGAAAAACACATAACAACCGCAAGCAGGACAGAAATAATTTTTTTCATAATAAATACCACCTTTCCTGTGTTGATAAAAGTATACAACAAAAAAAGCTTAAAATCAATGGAATAAAATTAAGAAAACTTAAATATCTTTAGGACGGGGGTGCTTGTTATGTTTACCTGTATTGAAATTTTACCGCAGAGTGACGGCTTTTTTGAAAGAATATTCGATAAAATCAGACCTCCCGCTCCCGAAAGAGAATTTGTACAAGTCAGGGGTGCAACACCGTTTTTAAGGGTCAAGGTAAAGGAAAATAACCTCGATTGGCGAAAAATTTCGGCAGTTCTTTCAAAAAAAGAACGTATTATTCTAACGGACAGTGCCGTGGAAATACCGAAAAATTCGGGACTTGAAAAATACGTTTCTTTAAATTTAAGCACGGTTTTAATGTTTTCTACAATGTGCGGAGTGCTTGAAAAATCGAAGTCCGCACGGAATATGGGCATTTCCGTGTTTGACAAAAACGGTGTTTTAATTCCGTTTTTAAAGAAAACCGCACCGCTTGTACGCAATGTGACGGTTTACACGGAAAAAATCAGGGAATATTTTTACTGTATATCGAAAATCTCGGAAGAAACGGGTATGAGCGTAAAGCTAAACGAATACGATTCTGTTTCACCGACGGAAAAAATAATTTTTGCCGATGAGTATTTGCCGCATATGAAAAATGCCGATTTGGTTTTTCTGTCGGACAGCTCGGTCATTTCGCACAATGCCGTCACGGGACACGGCATTGCACTTGAAAACGAGTACGGTATACTCAAAAGCGAAAGAATTGACGATTTTCTCTTTGCAAGTGCATTGTACGAGCTAAACGGTGCTTCCGATTTTGCGAACAGAGAGTTTAAAACGCTTCGTTTGTCGGGGAAATCAGTGTCCGAAAAGCACCTTGCCGAGTTGATAGGATAAGGAAATACTTGACAAAGAACGTTTTTGTGATATAATATGAATAATTATCTCTTATTAAAATGAATTAATAATGCCCGCCGACACAAAAGCGGGTTGTTTTGGGAGGATTTTAATTATGGCAGAGGAAATTTTGCTGACCAAAGAAAGCTATGATAAACTTACGGAAGAACTCAACGAGCTTAAAACAAAAGGCCGTGACGACATAGCCGAAAAAATTAAGGTTGCCCTTTCATACGGTGACTTGTCCGAAAACAGCGAATATGATGAAGCTAAAAACGAACAGGGCAAAATGGAACACCGTATAAGCGAAATCGAGGCAACACTTAAAAACGCAAGAATTATTGATGAAAATACAATTTCAAACGAAACCGTCAGCGTAGGCTCAAAGGTTAAACTCAAAGACGTTGAGTTTGATGAAATTGTCGAATATAAAATCCTCGGTGAGAAAGAGTCGGATCCCGAAAACGGAGTAATTTCGGCATATTCTCCCATAGGTGCGGGTCTTATCGGTCATTCAATAGGCGAAACAGTCAACATTGAAGTTCCGATGGGAATATTCGCTTATGAAATTCTCGAAATTTCAAAATAAAATTAATATTAGGCAAGGGCGGGGATTGGCTTCGCCCTTGTTTCGGTATTTATGTAAAACACAGTTTGACGGAAAATGAAAGGATAAGATGTAAAAATGAGTGACGAAATCAAGACAAATACATCTGCCGAAGAAGCAGAAGTTGACATCAGCGAACAGAGAAGAATACGTCTTGAAAAGCTTGAAGCTTTGCAGAAAGACGGTAAAGACCCGTTTGAAATAACTACCGCAAAGCAGACAATTACCGCAAAAGAAATAGTTGACAATTTTGAAGCTCTCGACGGCAACGAGGTTTATATCTGCGGAAGAATTATGACACGCAGAGATATGGGTAAAGCCAACTTTATCGATGTACATGACCGTTCGGGAAGAATGCAGGTTTATGTCAGAATCAACGATATCGGTGAAGATAAATTCGCAGATTTCAAAAAGTGGGATTTGGGCGATATTATCGAGGTTAAAGGCTTCGTTTTCAAAACAAGAAGAGGCGAAATTTCCGTTCACGCTCATTCGGTAAGGCTTCTTTCAAAATCTCTCCAGCCCTTGCCGGAAAAATTCCACGGTCTTAAAGATGTTGACACACGTTACCGTCAGCGTTATCTTGACCTTGTTGTCAATCCCGAAGTAAAGGACACTTTCGTAAAGCGTTCGCTTATTCTCAGAGAAGTGAGAAATTATCTTGATTCGCAAGGCTTCCTTGAGGTGGAAACACCCATCCTTGTTTCAAATGCGGGCGGTGCTTCCGCAAGACCGTTTGTTACCCATCATAACGCTTTGAATGAAGATTTCAAGCTCAGAATTTCGCTTGAGCTTTATCTTAAAAGACTTATTGTCGGCGGTATGGAAAAGGTTTATGAAATCGGCAGAGTTTTCAGAAACGAAGGCTGTGACACAAGACATAACCCCGAATTTACGCTTATGGAGCTTTATCAGGCTTACACCGATTACAACGGTATGATGGATTTGACGGAAAATCTTTACCGTCACGTTGTTA
>CAYYRN010000022.1:0-31111 GCA_964474295.1 uncultured Eubacteriales bacterium | reverse complement strand
CAGTTTCCCATCCAACTGTTTTTCTTGCTCTCCAAGGTTTTCTTCTTTTACCCGGCAACTTAGAAATGTTACCAAAACCGTTTGGTAATCTCATAAAATTTCACCATTTTACCTTTCTGCTTTTTTTGCTCCTTGATTTTTGTAAGAAAGTATGATAAAATGGCATAGCAAAGCCACTTCATCTACTTTTGTCGGTTTTTGATTTGGTTGCGTGTTCCCTTGTCAGTTGCAGCTGGCAAGGGATTTTTTTATTTTCTCTCGGTGTTGCAGCACCGAATTTTTTTACAGTCCCAATAACTGTTTTTTCTTTGCTTCAAACTCTTCGTGAGTAATAATTCCCGCATCAAGCAATTGCTTGAATTTGAAAATTTCGTCTGCATTTGAGGTTTGCATTATTGTGCTTGTATTTCTTTCACTATCTTTCATTATCGTTAGTTGTGCCATTATCGACTGTGCTATTTTAGCGTATGAATTATAAAGCATACCGTTTGCTTTAATTTTTCCGGTTTGGAAATCAATAGTAGCTTCGGGTGCGACAACGTTTCTTGTTACGATTTTTATCATATACTGAGATATTTCTTTTTTGTTTTTGGTATTCATTCCACTACCAACAATCGCACCTGCTCCTCCAAACAAGACACCTCCAACAAGCGCTCCACTTAAACTTCCTTTAGACACAGATTCACCGTTTTCGATTAAGTTAAAATCTACTATTTCACCATAAGTGAAAATTATTGCAGAATCGCTTATTTTCCACATCTTGTTTTGTTCATCAACTTCAAAATATTTGTTTATTTTTTTAGTTGGATTGAACTTCTTTGTACGTTCCACATTGATTTTGGCTGCATTGATTGCTTCTTTTATTTTTAGAGTTGATATATTTTTATAGTTTCGTATTATCATAAAAGGATAACACTTGTCTATACATTCTTGACAAACAACTCCATCCAAAAGTTCTTTTTTGCCGATGTTGTGATTGCAAACAGAACAAATCGGTTTTGAAGACTTGCTACCAAATTTCCCTAAAAGTCCACCGCCGGCTTTTTTATGTTCGTGATAAACTTCATCTACTTCTATTATGCGGTTGTTCCCGATAGCGCTACTTCCAATTTCGGAATTTCGTTCTTCATAGGTTAGCGTGAATTTTTCCTCCATTCTCGCTAAAATATCCCTTTTACGCATATAACTGGCTTTCAGAACAGAAAGATTCGCCTTTTCTATACAATTGCGGCATACCCAGTCGTTACCAACTATACCTACAATGTTTCTGGACATCATCTTATACTCACTGTTGCAAATAGCACATGTTTTTTTCATTTTGTTTCCCTCTTTATTCTTCATCGATTAAACCAAATGTATCATCTGTTGAGTATATTTCATCAGATGACAATGACTGTCTGAATTCCGATGCTATCATTGTCTTTGAAAATTCTGCTGTCGGGTCAAGTTCATACACAAGTTTTTCCAATTCGTCAATAGACACGTTAAAGAACTCTTTGCGAAGATTCACCTTATTCACTCGTCTTGAATTAAGTATTTCGTGTATCTTTTGCTCAAGTTCGACGGCATCATCGGAAAATATCATACTGTGAACATCAAACTTGAATGGGACACTCGCACTGCCGAGTTCATCAACCCTGTCCTGCGGATTCAAACGGCGTGTCATACCGATTTTAAAAACCTTATCGCCAAAAGAACCGAGGTTACTGATTATATACACATTACCCGCCCTGCCGTTTTGGAGTTTTGCAATATCTGATTTTTTTAGCACCACATTTGAAAGTTGTGCTTGCAATTCAAGAATTCTTGCTTTAAGTGCAGTGTTTTCCGCATCCGATTCAAGTTGTAATTTAAGCTTTTGAATTTCAGCGTTATATTTTGCTTCTTCCTGCTCAACTTTCTTGCGTTCCAATTCAAGAGCTTTTCTTTCTTCTGCTTCCTGTCTCATCTGCGCTTTAATTTCTAACTGTTCCTGTCTTGCCTTTTCTTTCTTGACATAATAGTTGTATTCGATTTTTACGGCATTGATAAACAAATATTCAATTTCACCGATAAACTTTGTCATGGTTCCTGCGATACTTTGGTTACCCTCACAGGCTATTGTAAGATACTTCGCCGTCATTTCTTTTACGCTTTCAATGGCCGTATTAAGCTTTTCGTATTTGAGATTATATAATATGTTTTGAAGCTCTGCCCTCAAAGCCAAAACCATTAGCTTGTAAATTGTTTGATTGGCTTTTGTTGTATACCTTGTTACATAAGCGTTGAGAACACTTTCAATTTGTCTGTCATTTTCCCGAAAAGCCTTGCGTAAATCTTTGACATCGTAAGAGTGCAATTTCAAAGTGATTGTCGGTGAGAGTATTTCGCAGGATTCTTCAAAGACAGGGTTAAGCTTACAATCCGAGAAATCAACCGGTTTGTTGAAAAAATTGTTAATTGCATAGGTTACACTATTGTAAATTTCTTTTACTTTTACAATTCTATTGGTAGCCGTTTTAAGCTTGTTATCCGTCTTGCTCTGTTCTTCATTGAGCTGTGATATAGATTCTCTCAGCTTTGAAATCGTGTGATTTAAAGAAGCAATTTCATTGTTCTTTGCTTCAATTTGTCTGTTTATGCTATCTATTTTTCCTTTTGCCTGTTCATATTCCGGATAACCGATTTCGTTAAGCTTATTTTGCAAATCCTCAATCTGACAAGCTGCACAGATTTTACTTTCATCTTTTTTAGGATAATGCTTTTTACCGCATATAGGACACTCAACCGCTTTCCTAAATTTGATTCCGCTTTTATAAAACAAAAGGAAGAACGTTATGACACCGAAAATTGCGGCGAATACAAGACCAAACGCAATCAAACTATCACCATCATCTGACGGCAAAAGAGCCAGCATTAAGAAGAAAAGAGTTATAAAAGCAGTAATAACACCTGCGATTTTTTTGATAATACCCATAATTCCCCCACACAACTACACTCGTTTAAAATTTTGCTCTCAATTCAACAACTTTACCGACTACACTTATCGGTAAGGAATTTACCTCGTCAACTGTATAAAAAAACGGGTCATAAGACGGATTTGTCGAAAGCAGCTTAATTCCGTTATCAAGTTTGTAGAATTTTTTGACGGTTGCATCGTTGCCATTCACAAGAACAACGGCGATTTCACCGTTTTCAACCGTTTCCTGCTTCCGTACAATAACAACATCACCGTCTGAAAACTTCGGTTCCATGCTGTCACCTGTTATTTTTAAGGCAAAGTGTTCTCCCTGTCGAGCCATGCCAATGCTTATTTCTTCATAATCAAGCACTTCTTCAACCGCTTCTATAGGTATGCCGGCACGTACATAGCCAAGGACAGGAATCATAACTCCCGATGAAGCAGGTTCTTCATCAACTTCTATAAACGAAGACGGTGCAACGTTAAAGACATCAGCTAATTTTTTGATAGTTTCACGTTTAAGATTCTGAACTTTTCCACATTCCCATTTTTGGACGGCAGCTCGCTGTACGCCTACCAATTTTCCTAACTGTTCCTGCGAATAGCCGCTACGAATTCTTAAGGTTTTTATGTAATCACCAATATTCATACAAAACTCCTTCTATAAATTAATATGATTGTATCGTATTTTTAACATTATGTCAATATTTTTTTAAAAAAAGTTAAAAAAAAGATACAAAGTGTATTGACAAATACGAGGAAATATGATAAAGTAAGTGTATCCTAAAAAGATACAGGCGGAGGTGAAATTTTATGAACTGTGATAAATTATTAGGATTAATTAAAGAAAAGGGAGACACGCAGGAAAGTCT
The DNA here is from genome assembly GCA_964474295.1 of uncultured Eubacteriales bacterium. Classification (GTDB taxonomy): domain Bacteria; phylum Bacillota; class Clostridia; order Oscillospirales; family Acutalibacteraceae; genus SIG575. The sequence continues at coordinate 27,298 of CAYYRN010000022.1, read as the reverse complement.
TGCAAAGGCAATAGGTCTCTCACGAACTCGCTTGTCGGCTAAAATTCATCAGAAGGCTGCGTTTACGCACCCTGAGATTATAGCAATCAAGAGACATTATGATTTGACTACAGCACAGATTGATGAAATTTTTTTTAGCGACATTGTATCTTAAAAAGATACAATAAAATATCTATGGGAGGTGAACACGATGAACCCGGCACACAAAACTCTGATACTCAAGGCACTTGAGAATGAGGAAATAAAAATCAAAAAGCTGCATTTAAAGCTGTTGGGAGTGAACCGCTATGCCGTGACGGTTAACGGGGAATTCTACGGTATTTTTGATGCGGGAAAAGACAAATTCGTATCTATGGAAGGGTGATATATATGTCAAAAAAACGAATGATGCCCGATTTCAGACGATGCCTAAAGACATGGGAAGATTTCCCGTTGTTCTTAAAACCAAGTGAACTTGCTCTATTTCTCGGATGTTCTGAACAATCAATAAGAAAGCAGTGTGCGGACGGAACGCTTCCTGCATTTAAAATTGACCAAAAGAACTGGCGTATTAACCGTGACTTAGCAAGAACATACTATGAGGATTTAATGAAGAAAACAAGCAAAGGGGTCGATTCAATTGGAATTTAAAGACATTGTTAAGAGGCGAAGAGAAGAATTAGGGCTGACTATGGAAGAAGTAGCAAACGCAGCCAGCGTGTCTAAAGCTACGATTCATCGGTATGAAAGCGGCGGCATAAAAAACGTAAGAAAAGATAAGATAAGCGTTTTGGCGAAAGTATTGCAAATAACACCGGAGGAACTTATGGGATGGGAAGAACCGGCGGCAAAAGACCAAGGCAAGCTGTCAATAAAAAAGGCGGCTGAACTAATGAACGTGGGGCCGCAATTCATCAGAGTTGGTTTACAACGTGGAATATTGCCGATAGGCACGGCATTTAAAATCAGCAAGAACCGGTATACGTACTACATCAGCCCGAAGCTCTTCGAAGATTACACGGGAATTAAAATCAATTAAGGAGGCCATTCAAATGCAATTCAGTAAACACTATCAACCAAAAAACCGTCGGGGTGGAAGAAAGCCTTCAGCTGCAACGATTGCAAAAAGAGAAGCGGAAGCCTTGGAACGTAAGGACAAGGAACAGGCTGCTTTTGAAAAATTCAAAGCAGCGAAAGAAGGATATTTCAACGGTTTTGAAATGGCGAACATCTTTCATCAACACTATTATAGAAAGTAAAGGAGATGCTTAAAATGATGAACACAATTATACTCTTACACGGCAATGGCGAAATTTCTGAAAAGGGCGACACTATTTTCGGAAACGATTCATATCCTGACGAGGTTAAGCGTTGGAATATTTCCGAAGATGCTGATGCTCAAAACGAACTTGACAAACACAAATGCGAATACTGGAAGTCGTCAACATTCTACGGATTTAACGTTTTAATAGCTGATGAATGGGCACTCAAATACTGCGAATGCGATGAAGACGGGGAATGTATTCAAGCCGGCGATTTTTATTTGGCAAAGGAGAAAAAACAATGAATCAAACACAGTTAAATAAAATTCTAGAAGAACATAAGAAGTGGCTTGACGTAAACGGTGTCGATGGCGAAAAAGCTGACCTGCGTGGAGCCGACCTGTATGGAGCTAACCTGTGTGAAGCTGACCTGCGTGGAGCCGACCTGTATGGAGCTAACCTGTGTGAAGCTGACCTGCGTGGAGCTAACCTGTATGAAGCTAACCTGTGTGAAGCTGACCTGTGTGAAGCTGATTTAGATTACTCCTGCTTCCCGTTATGGTGCGGCGGTTTAGGTGTTCACATCGATGACAAACAAGCTATACAGCTTCTGTATCACTTGACGAGCAACGTACTTTTCAGCAAGAACACGTCCGAAGACGTTAAAGGGATATTCCGAAGTCAGACACTTATAGACTTAGCAAACAAGTTCCACAGAGTTAATGAGTGCGGAGAGATAGAAGGGAGTTAATTAAGATGTTCTTTTTGTTTTGCGTTATCGGAATCGGAACGATAGCTTTAATCGATACGCTTGTGGATTTATGGAGTGGTTACAATGACTGAACGGGAAAAAGATTTATTCGTGGAAAATTTGGCTTTGAAATGTGAAAACAGCTTCTTAAAAAAGCAAAATCAGGCATTGCGAGAACGAATTTCCGAACTCGAACAAATACCTGAATTTGAACAAATAAAAAGAGCTGCTTACGGTGCGGCAACACCGAAAAGCAGCAACAAAGAAAAAAACTGTATAGAAATTGTAGCACAGTTTTTCTGAAAAATCAAGAAAGGATTGAAATTAAATGAAAATTAATACATTGGAGCTTGAAAATGTAAAACGTATTAAAGCCGTGAAGATAGAACCGACAAAGGACGGCTTGACAATAATCGGCGGTAAAAACGGTCAGGGAAAAACATCTGTATTGGATGCAATAGCGTGGGCTTTGGGCGGTGACAAATACCGTCCGTCCGAAGCACAAAGAGCAGGTTCGGCAATTCCTCCCGTCTTAAAAGTAACACTCGACAACGGCATCATTGTCGAAAGAAGTGGCAAAAACAGCTCACTGAAAGTCATCGACAGCAACGGTAACAGAAGCGGTCAACAGCTTCTTAATACATTCATCTCGCAGTTAGCTCTCGACCTGCCTAAATTTATGAATTCGTCAAACCGGGAAAAAGCGGAAACTCTCCTGCAAATCATAGGTGTCGGCGATACGCTCACACAGCTTGAATACGAAGAATCGAAAATATATAACAACCGTCACGCTATAGGTCAGATTGCCGACCAAAAAGAAAAATACGCAAAAGAAATGCCGAGGTATACGGATGTGCCGCCCGTTCCCGTCAACGTAACGGAGCTGATTTTGCAGCAGCAGGAAATTTTAAGAAAAAACGGCGAAAATCGTAAGAAGCGAGAAAATGCAGCGACCTTGAAAGATGCGTATGTCATCATATCGGAACGTATAAGTGCCGCAGAAGAAGCATTAAGTCGCTTGCTTAAAGAGAAAGAACAGCTTGAAAGTGACCTTGAAATCGCAGAAAAGTCGATTGAATGTTTAACTGACGAAAGCACCGCTGAAATCGAAGCGAGCCTTAAAAATATTGAAACAATTAATGTCAAAGTTCGCGCAAATTTAGACCGTGAAAAAGCCGAAGAAGATGCAAAGAATTACCGCTCACAATATGATGACCTCACAGAACGGCTTGAAAAAGTGAGGAAAGAAAAATCCGACCTCTTGACAAATGCGGATTTACCGCTCCCCGGACTATCCGTAAAAGATGGCGAACTGACTTACAATGATTTTAAGTGGGATAATATGTCCTCATCTGAACAGCTCAAGGTGTCCGTTGCGATTGTAAGGAAGCTGAATCCCGATTGCAAGTTTGTGCTGATTGACAAGCTTGAACAAATGGATATCGATACGCTGAATGATTTCGGAAATTGGCTTGAATCAGAGGGGTTACAGGCCATTGCCACACGGGTCAGCTCCGGTGATGAATGTAGCGTCATTATCGAGGACGGATACTCCGTAAATCAAGAACCGCCGGTTACCGTAACAAAAGCTTGGAAGGAGGGCGAATTTTAATGAATATTACAAGCGGAAAATTACTCTCTGCACAAAAGGTAGTTGTCTACGGCCCCGAGGGAATCGGCAAATCAACATTCGCTTCGCAATTTCCCGACCCGCTGTTTATCGACACCGAGGGCAGCACAAAAAACCTCGATGTTAAACGTTTCGATAAGCCTACAAGCTGGGAAATGCTCAAAAGCCAAATCGAATATGTAAGAAAGAACCCTGTGTGCAAGACGCTTGTCATTGACACAATGGACTGGGCTGAAAGGCTTTGTTCGGATTATCTTTGCGGAAAGTCGGGAAAATCCGGCATTGAAGATTTTGGTTACGGAAACGGCTTCACATATATGAATGAAGAAATCGGCAGACTTCTGAATTTACTTGATGAGGTCGTGAACATAGGAATTAATGTTGTAATCACCGCACACGCTCAAATTATTAAGTTTGAACAGCCCGATGAAGCAGGTGCATATGACCGTTGGGAGCTTAAACTCGGCATTAAAAAGACGGAAAAAAGAACGGCGGCACTGCTTAAAGAATGGGCGGATATGGTTCTTTTCGCAAATTACAAAACAACGGTTGTGGCAACGGACGATAAAGGAAAGAAACACAAAGCATACGGCGGTCAGCGTGTTATGTACACCCAACATCACCCCTGCTGGGATGCAAAAAACCGTCACGGTCTGGAAAGTGAACTTCCCTTTGAATTTTCTTCTGTTTCACATATTTTCAACGTTTTTCGACCGACAGCCGTTACAAAGTCCGAACCGTCACCGCCGCCTACTGTCGGCAGTGATTTTGAAGAAATTACACCGCCGGAAGAAGCACCTTCAAATGAATTTGAAAACATACCCAAAGCTCTTGCCGACTTGATGAAGATGAATGATGTAAGCGAGTTTGACATCAGAGAAGCCGTCAGCAAGAAAGGCTACTTTCCGTTAGATACACCCATTTCAAATTACGGTGAAGACTTCATCAACGGTGTTTTAATCGGAGCGTGGCCGCAAGTTTTTGAAATGATTAAAGAAAACCAAAAATTACCATTTTAACAAAGGAGTAAAAAGATATGAGTACATTTAATCCAAACGAAGTAATGGAAGAATTAGATTGGGATAGCGAAATCAGTCATGATTCCGAATTTGTTCTTCTGCCCGAGGGCGAATACAATTTTAAGGTTGTAAATTTTGAACGTGCGATACACAACGGCTCGGAAAAGCTTCCGAGATGCAACAAAGCCGTCCTCACCCTCGAAATCACATCAGATGACGCAAGCAAAAAAACAAAAATAGAGCATAACCTTTTTGTTCACCGAAAATGTGAAGGTATGCTGTGCGAATTCTTTACGGCAATAGGACACCGCAAAAACGGCGAAGCTATGAAAATGAATTGGTCAGCCGTTCCGGGAAGTACGGGCAGGTGCAAAGTATACGTTGACAATTGGAAGAACAAAAACGGTGAGCCTATGCAGTCGAATAAAATAAAGAGATTCCTTGAACCGAAGCAAAAGCCCATGACTTCGGGATTCACTCCGGGACAGTTTTAAATTGAATTATGGAACTCAGACCTTATCAGTCCGAGGCCAAAGAGGCGGTTTTTTCCGAATGGGCAAAAGGAAACCGAAAAACACTGTTAGTCTTGCCCACAGGTTGCGGCAAGACTATTGTGTTTGCAAAAATCGCCGAAAAGTGCGTATCTCTCGGTGACAGAGTGCTTATTCTCGCTCACCTAGACGAACTGCTTAAACAGGCCTCGGACAAAATCAAAAAAAGCACGGGACTTGGTTGTTCCGTTGAAAAAGCCGAGGAAAGCTGCCTTGGGAGTTTTTTCAGAATTACAGTAGGCTCGGTTCAATCGCTTCAAAGAGAAAAGAGACTGGCACAATTCAATGATGAATACTTCGACACGATTATCGTAGATGAAGCTCATCACTGTATCTCGGACGGTTATCAAAAGGTGCTTCAATATTTTGACAAAGCAAAAGTATTGGGGGTTACAGCTACACCCGACAGGGGCGATATGAAAGACCTCGGAACATATTTTGACAGTTTGGCATACGAATACACCTTACTTCGAGCAATTAAAGAAAAATATCTTGCTCCCATTAAAGCTCTCACAATACCTCTTGAACTTGATTTGACAGGTGTTTCACAGCAGGCGGGAGATTTTAAAGCTTCCGAAATCGGCACGGCTCTTGACCCGTATTTGTATCAAATTGCCGATGAAATGGTGAAGAATTGCGCCGACAGAAAGACGGTTGTGTTTCTGCCGCTGATTAAAACTTCTCAAAAGTTCTGTCGAATTCTCAACGAAAAAGGCTTTAATGCAGCGGAGGTCAACGGCTCATCGAAAGACCGTGCTGAAATTTTGGAAGCTTTTGATAAAGGAAAATTCAACGTCCTTTGTAATTCAATGCTTTTGACCGAAGGGTGGGATTGCCCGTCTGTTGACTGCGTAATCGTTTTAAGGCCGACAAAGGTCAGAAGCCTGTATTCTCAAATGGTGGGCAGAGGAGTACGGCTTTGCGAGGGCAAGGATAATCTGCTGCTTCTTGATTTTCTGTGGCACACTTCAAAGCATGAGCTTTGTCACCCCGCAAATTTAATTTGTCAATCGGAAGATGTTGCAAGAAAAATGACACAAAATATCGGTGAAGCCGGTTATCCCGTAGATATCGAAGAAGCGGAACAGCAAGCCCAAAGTGACGTTATTGCCGAACGTGAGGAATCACTCGCAAAGCAGCTTGAAGAAATGCGTAAGCGTAAAAGAAGCCTTGTTGACCCGTTGCAATTCGAGATGTCAATTCAAGCCGAGGATTTGTCAAGCTATGTGCCGTCCTTCGGCTGGGAATGTTCTCCGCCTACGGACAAGCAGAAAAACACTCTCGAAAAACTCGGAATCTTGCCCGATATGATTGACAATGCGGGCAAGGCGCAAATGATACTCGACAGGCTTTCAAAGCGTAAGGTAGAGGGTTTAACAACTCCGAGGCAAATCCGCTGCCTTGAGAAATACGGCTTTCACCACGTTGGTGAATGGCAGTTTGAGCAGGCAAAAAGGCTCATCGACAGAATCGCCGCAAATCATTGGCGTGTACCGGGAAGCATTGTTCCGAAAGAATATATACCGCCGGAGGTTACTTGATAAATGACTGACATTAATTTAATCGAATGTTTAAAGTACATAAACCCGACTTATCTCAATTATCAAGAATGGCTCAATGTCGGTATGGCTCTAAAGCATGAGGGCTATACCGTTAATGATTGGGATATGTGGAGCAAGCAGGATTCGTCAAGATACCACGCAGGCGAATGTGAGAGCAAGTGGGAAAGCTTTCAGGGAACAGCTTCACCCGTCACTGGCGGTACCGTTGTTCAGATGGCGAAAGAAAACGGTTGGAGCTTTCGTTCGAGCGGTGATGATTCACTGCTTGATTGGGACAGTGAAATAGGCTCTCACGATTTTAAAATAGTCGATACCGCTTGGATTGACAGCTCCGATTTTGTTATCCCCGAAGCGTGGGAACCCGAAAAGCAAATTGTTAAATATCTTGAAACACTCTTTGATTCAACGGAAACGGTAGGCTTCGTCACCGAAACTTGGGAAAACGATGACGGAAAGCATCTTCCGACTAAAGGAATATACTCATACACCGCAGGCGAGCTTATCGAAAAGCTTAACAAATGCGGCGGCGACATCGGCAAGGCTTTAGGTGACTACAACCCCGATGCAGGAGCTTGGATTCGCTTTAACCCACTTGACGGTCAAGGTGTTAAAAACACAAATGTAACGGATTTTCGCTATGCTTTGGTAGAATCGGACACAATGGAGCTGGGGGCTCAAAAAGCCGTTATCGAAGAGCTTGAGCTGCCTGTTGCGGCTCTTGTGTATTCGGGCGGTAAAAGCTTACACGCAATCGTTAAAATCGATGCCGCAAACTATGAAGAATACCGCAAAAGAGTTGAATTTTTGTATTCGATTTGCAAGAAAAACGGCCTTACAATCGATTCGCAGAACAAGAACCCGTCACGCTTGAGCCGTATGCCGGGTGTTATGAGACGAGGCAAGAAACAATATTTGCTCGCCACAAACATCGGAAAAGAGGATTGGAACACTTGGCGGGAATGGATTGAAAGCATCAACGATGATTTACCTGACCCTGAAAACATGAGCAGCGTGTGGGACAATCTTCCCGAACTGTCGCCACCGCTTATTGAAGGGATTTTACGGCAGGGACATAAAATGCTCGTTGCGGGACCGTCAAAGGCGGGTAAGAGCTTTGCACTAATTGAATTGTGCTGCTGTATTGCCGAGGGGACAGATTGGTTCGGCTTTAAGTGTACTAAGGGAAAAGTGCTGTATGTCAATCTCGAACTTGACAGAGCAAGCTGCTTGCACCGTTTCAAGGACGTGTATGCAAACCTTAAATTAGAGCCGAAAAACGTAAATAACATTGATATATGGAACTTAAGGGGTAAATCAATCCCAATGGATAAGTTAGCACCAAAGCTTATCAGAAGAGCTTCAAAAAAGAACTACATTGCAATTGTTATTGACCCTATCTACAAAGTAATCACGGGTGATGAAAATTCGGCAGACCAAATGTCACATTTCTGCAATCAATTTGACAAGGTGTGCAATGAACTCGGCTCGGCAATCATCTACTGCCACCACCACTCAAAGGGTGCGCAGGGCGGTAAGCAATCAATGGACCGTGCTTCCGGTTCCGGTGTATTCGCCCGTGACCCCGATGCACTTCTTGACTTAATCGAGCTGCCTGTCACCGACAGTATTCATTCACAGGAGCTTAACAACACCATATGCGATATGTGTTTAAAAAAGCTTAAGCTATTCAGAATCGATATTGATTCCGTGGCTTCGCAGGATGACCAATGCATGGAAGAAACAATGCGCAGCATTTGCCGCAGCAAGCTCCCGGAAGCCGCTTTCGGACTTTTGCAGGACGAAATATCGGCAATGCGTGAAAAGCTCTTAAAAAGGACTGCGTGGCGAATTGAGGGTACACTCAGAGAGTATCCGAAGTTTCAACCGCTTAATTTGTGGTTTGAGTATCCCGTTCATAAAGTCGATATGAGCGGTGTTTTGCAGGATATTGAACCGAGCGTTTTTAACTCTAAAAATTCACCTTATCAGCAAAATTTTGGTAAGAAAAAAGATTCAGAAGAACGTAAAGAAAGCCACAACAAAAACATTAGAACGATGTTTGATTTCTGCCAGAAAGATGGTTGTGTTCCCCTCAAAACTCTTGCCGAAAATATGGAAAAAAGTTCTAAAACGGTACGCCGTTATATCAATGAAAGCGAAGAATTTAAGATAGAAGACGGCATTGTCTATGAGAAAAAGGAATAGGGACAAACTCGATTATTTTAAGATAATGTCCCTAAAGAAATTGCAGGGACAAAGGGACAAAAAATCGAAAATGTCCCCCAATTTTTCTTAAAGGGACAAACTCGATAAAAAATCGAAAATGTCCGAGGGACAGACAACCTTTATATATTACATATAAGAAAACTTTTGTCCCTCACGGTCAAGGGGGAAAGAAAGTTGTGCGAAGCTCACGCACAACAACTTCCTTCCCCTGTCCTTGACGAAAGCGAAATTTTTTAGGAGGTACAAAATGCGAAAAACAAATAAATTAAACTATGACTTTTTAAACTGTGCGAAACATATGCCACCGTTGAAACATAAAAAGACAACTACATTTGATATCAGGGAAAGTGACGTTGCAAAATTTCTTATGACACAATCTGACATTATGCAAAAGATTTTCGATATGGCTTGTAGGAAAGGTGTTATCAAATATGACCCTAACACACAAACTTGGCAGGGAGTTAATTATGAAAACGATTGAATTTTTTATGCCAATGATACCACCGACTGTCACGGCACAGGAACATAAGGTTGCGGTCAAAAACGGCAAGCCGGTGTTCTATGACCCCGATAAGCTGAAAGCAGCCAAAGCGAAGATTTCGGCACACTTGTCAAAGCACGCTCCGAAATCTGCCGCAAACGGTGCTGTGAGACTTGTTGTAAAATGGTTGTTTCCGATTACGGGAAACCATAAAGACGGCGAATACAAAACAACAAGACCCGATACCGACAATTTGCAGAAGCTTCTCAAGGACTGTATGACGAAATGCGGATTTTGGAAAGATGATGCCCTTGTGTGTTCTGAAATCGTTGAAAAATTCTACGCAGCTTGCCCCGGCATATATGTCAAAATTAACAACCTTGTAGAAGAAATGACGGAGGACAAGTAAATGCGTGAAAGATTGATTGAATTATTAGATAAAGTACAATATCAAGGCAATTCGTCGCAAACAGGACAAAATTATATTCAAAATAACCAAATTGCCGACTACCTGCTTGAAAACGGCGTTGTGGTGTTGCCGTACAAGATTGGTGATACAGTATATGCTGTTACAGATGAGTGGATTGGGCAAAAATTTCAAAAGATGATTGTAAAAAGAGAAATAGACGGAATTATCGGAAACAAAATAAACCCATTGATATTGGTGTCAAATTCTCCGTACCAAACTTATTTTTACCCTGCTGAATTCGGCAAAACGGTTTTTCTCACAAAAGAAGAAGCCCGAAAAGCACTTGAAAGGAGCAAACAGTGAGCAGATATATTGACAAAGATTTATTGATATCCGACCTTAAAAGCCTTAATGAAAGTGAACGGTTGGAATATATGGGCGTGTTTGACGTAATCAACAGTCAACCCGATGCCGATATTGTCCGGTTCGGGTTAGAGCTGCGAAAAGCCGTAAGGCTGCTTGAGAAAAACTACGAGAAGGGGTTAAACAGCGACTATGTTAATAACCCCCTTGCGTGGGCTTTGTATCAGACTTGTAAAGAAACGGACGGTGTTGAATGTGATGAAAGAAAATAAACCGAAATATTCCGAAAAAACCTTGAAAGCGATATGCGATGTGCTTATACGCTTAATTGTCGAGTGCGGTGAGAGTGAGAAGGTTTGTGATGTTGTAGAAAAGATTCAAAAGCAGTACGGGCTAATGGATGACCCGTTCACTCTCTTTCCCTGTACGCCGAAAGAATACTGTGAAAACAGTTTAGAATATCAGCGGCAGATGATAATTGAAAAATACGGTCATTGTGACGGAGTGGAGTGAATGACACGGCAAATGAATACGAGGTGTACTCTGTTAGAACCTCAAGAACAACTATGAAAAGGAGCGTTTAAATGACTTTTAACGAATTATATCAATACAGGGATTTGTGTAACGAAATTGAAGCCGAAGAAAGACGGCTTAGTGAACTTAGGGAACGTCTGTACGCTCTTCAAAGTCCGTCATTTGGATTTGGCGGTGTTTCAAATTCGAGCGTTGCCAATCACAAGGAATTACTTGTGAATAAAATTCTTGAAATTGAAGACGTTTTAAGAAAACGAAAAATATCTTGTGAGGAAGAACGGCTTAAAATCGAAAAATTCATTACCGGCATTGAGGACAGCTACATAAGGCAGATTTTTACATACCGTTTTCTTGAGAGGGATTCGTGGAATAAGGTTGCTATGAAAGTTTCAAGAGGGTTAGTAACCGGTGATGCGGTTAGAAAGATTTGCAAAAGATATCTGAAAAAATAAGTTTGTCCGTTTTGTCCGTTTTTGATGTGCTACAATGATAGCATAAAATTAGGCGGCAGAAAATACATCTGTCGCCTATACTGTCAGATATTGAGTTCAGCTTTCAATGCTCTTTGCAAAACTGCCGAAACGTTAATTTTTGATTTTTTAGCTTCGGCATCAAGCCAATAAGGAAGTGTTACGTTTCTTCTGACAGTTCGAGTATCATTTTTTCGTTTATACTCGTCATAATTGACATCAACTAAAGTGACAAAAGAATTTTCGGGATATTCAATTGCCGAAATTTCGGAGGGTTTGGGAAGTTCTCTTCCGAAATCCTCTTTTTCACACAAAGCAAAAAGACCTATTGCATCACGAGCCATACGCATAGCATCCGCAATATCTTCACCCTCGGTGTTAATATTTAAATCGGGGATGAAAACATTATGATATTTTTCTGTTTTTTCTTTTTCGATAATTACAGGATATACAAGTAACATACTTACACCTCTTTATATTTTATTATTTCAAACGGCAGGAGATTTATTTCAATCCCCTGCGGTTTGAGTTCCCTATAGAATTACACTGCTCTCAAACAAGGTCCCGCTTTTTCATTTGATGTCCTCCTTACACATAATATTGTACACATTTAGTGTGTATTTGTCAACATTTATTTAGTATTTTTTTAAAAATAATCAGAGGTGGTGAAATGCCGAATGAACAGAATCTAAAACCTATCCGAAGCGAGAGCGAAGCAAGAGAAAAAGGCTCTAAGGGCGGCAAAAAATCGGGCGAAGTAAGACGTCTCAAGGCACAGGAGCGAAAAGAATGGCAAAGGCTCTTGAAAATGACCGTTCAAGAGGGCAAAAAAGAAAGCTTGAAAAATTTGTCCGAGGCTGATTTTAAAAATCTCTCAGTAAGCGATGCCATGAAAATAAAGCTTGTTAGAAAAGTTTTGGTTGACGGAAACTTGCCGGCTTATGAAGCGATTATGAGATACAGCGGCATCGAAGATGAAAGCACCGCAGAACCGGGCGAAGAAAAAGGTGTTGAATCTTTCCTCGATGCATTAAATATCAAAACAGATGAAGTATGGGGGCAAGGCAATGAGTAAATGGTGTCCCTTGTCCGTTAAGCAGTCGAAAATAATGACGTGGTGGTGCGAAAAATCTCCTTACTGCGATTATAACGGCGTTATAGCTGACGGGTCTATACGTTCGGGTAAAACACTTACAATGTCCGTCAGCTTTATTCTTTGGGCGACTGCGAATTTTGAAAATAGTAACTTTGCGATTTGCGGAAAGACAATCGCTTCGTTGAGGCGAAATGTTATAATGCAGCTCCCCGATTGGCTTGACGGTATCTGTGCTGTCAAAGAGTATCGGGGCAAAAATTATGTTGAAGTGTCGAAAGGAAGCAGAAAAAACCGCTTTTTTCTGTTTGGCGGCAAAGATGAAAGCTCTTATTCTCTCATTCAGGGAATGACCTTGGGCGGTGTTCTTCTTGACGAAGTTGCACTTATGCCTCGCTCATTTGTCGAACAGGCACTTGCCCGCTGCTCACTTGAGGGGTCAAAGTTTTGGTTTAACTGTAACCCTGCGGGACCTGAACACTGGTTCAAAAAGGAATGGATTGACAAAGCGGACGAAAAGCGTGTATTGCATCTGCACTTTACAATGAACGATAACGGTTCCTTGAGCGAGAGGGTTCGGCAAAGGTACGAAAGCCTTTATTCCGGTGTGTTTTATGACCGCTATATCAGAGGCTTGTGGTGTACCGCAGAGGGACTTGTCTATCAAGCTTTTAACGACAATATCGAAAATGCCCTATACAGAGGTTCGCAGCAAATTGACGGCCAATATTACATTAGCATTGACTACGGCACAATTAACCCGACTTCAATGGGACTGTGGTGTGTGCGGAGAAATCAAGCAATCAGAATCAAAGAGTTTTATTTTAATTCCAAAGAGAAAGGCTACCAAAAGACAGACGAGGAATATTACAGCGATTTGGAAACGCTTACAAAAGGATATGTAATCAACAAAATAATCGTTGACCCATCGGCGGCAAGCTTTATTCAATGTATTCGCCGTCACGGACGGTTCAGAGTGTTGGAAGCTAAAAACGATGTTCTCAACGGAATTCGCATTACCGCCACTCTACTTCAGTCGGACAAGGTTAAAATCCACGAAAGCTGTAAAGACAGCATACGTGAATTCGGTTTATACCGTTGGGATGAAAAATCACAATTCGATGCGGTCATAAAAGAAAACGACCACGCAATGGATGATATACGGTATTTTTGTTATACGATTCTTGCAAGAGAATTCAAATGGGACAAATGGAGGTAAAATGCTTACAAAACTAATTGAGTGGATAAGAAAATTTTTAAGAAATGAAAATTCATCTGACGGGACATCGGCAGACGTTATAATTTCCTCCGAAATGGAAAACTCCATAGCTCTGTGGGATAAGATGTATCGCAATGTAAGTCCGTGGGTTGACCGAAAAAATGTCTTCAGCTTAAACCTTTCAAGTGCGATTGCTTCCGAGTTTGCAACTCTTGTGACACTTGAATTTGAATCTTCGATAAGCGGTTCTGTCAGAGCCGAATATTTAAACAATGCTTATCAAGATATAATCAAAAACATCCACAGTGCGGTTGAGCTTGCCGGTGCTTACGGGGGTGAAGTGTTTAAGCCTTATGTAAACGGAAACAAGATATGTGTTGATTTCATCGGTGCGAATTGCTTTTTGCCGCTTGCTTTTGATTCTTCGGGCAAAATGACGTCTGTTATTTTTTATGCTCAAATTGTTCGTGACGGTAAAATCTTCACGAAGCTTGAAAAACATGAGCTGATAGGCAACGAATACACTATCTCAAATAAAGCTTTTGTCAGCTCTACGAACACAGGCCTTGGCAGAGAAATAGAACTATCGTCCGTCCCCGAATGGAAAGAGCTGACGAAAGAAGCAGTTATATCAAACGTTGAAAAACCGTTGTTCGGATTTTTTAAAACTGCACTTGCGAACAATATCGATACAAATTCACCGCTCGGTGTTTCTGTTTTTTCAAGAGCAGTTGAGCTCATTAAGGAAGCCGATGAGCAGTGGAGTAGGCTGAAATGGGAATTTAAAGGCGGTGAGCTTGCAATAGACGCTGCCGAAGACTGTTTGAGAGCAAGAAGTGATAATTCCTGCCCCGATAAGCTTCCGGAACACGCAGACAGGCTTTTCAGAAAAATTTCAAACAGTGACCCCGATTTTTATAAAGTCTTTTCGCCGCAGTTAAGAGATACCTCTTTAATCAACGGTTTAAACAAAATCTTCCAAAGAATTGAATTTAACTGCGGTTTGGCATACGGAACAATTTCCGACCCGCAAAACGTTGATAAAACGGCCGAGGAAATCAAAACATCGAAGCAGCGAAGCTATGATACGGTATCGCTTAATCAGCAGGCGTTGAAAACAGCGTTGGAAGATTTGGTATACGCTATGGATGTTTACGCTACGCTTTACAATCTTTCGCCGGTCGGAAAATATGAGCAAACATTTAACTTTTCGGACAGCGTTCTTACAAATGCCGAAAAAGAACAGGCAATAAGGCTCTCGGAGGTTACAAGCGGAATAGTAAAGGCTGAAAAATATCTTGCGTGGCGATACGGCATAACGGAAGAACAGGCAAAAGAAATGATGCCGGAAAAGGTAAATATGTCAAATCCTTTCGGCTTTTCAGAGGAATAAAAAATGCTGACACCGAAACAGTTGTCCGTTTGCACGGAGGAAATAACGGCTCTTTACGGCAAGCTCAATGACAGCATTGTTAAAAAAATCGTTAAAGCGATTGTGAAAGGCACTTTTACAAAAGGTAAAGCCGATTTGGTTTTAAGGCTTCAACAGTCGGGCAAGCTGTATGAGGATATCGTCAAAGAAGTTTCGGCTTTCAGCGGCAAAAGTGATGAATACGTTAAGGAGCTGTTTGAAACAGCAAGTGTTAAATCAGTTGAATTTGATAATAAAATTTATAAAGAAGCCGGATTGAATATTGTGCAAAATATGTCAGCTCCGGCTTTGAAAATTCTTGAAGCGAATATAAAAAAGACAAGCGGATTTTTAAATAATTTAACAAAAACAACCGCCGAAGTGTCACAGCAGGCATTTATTTCAGCTTGCACACTTGCGGAAATGCAGATTGAAAGCGGTGCATTTTCATATACGGAAGCCGTCAAACAAGCAGTACACAGCGTTATTGACAGCGGTGCCGAGGTTCTTTACCCTACAGGTCATCGGGATAAGTTAGATGTTGCCGTCAGACGGGCGGCACTCACAGGTGTCGGACAAACCACGGGTGAAATTTCCCTGAAAAATGCTGAAAGCTTAGGTTGTGACCTTATGGAAATAACCGCACATTACGGAGCAAGACCGTCACACGCAGAATGGCAGGGTAAAATTGTCAGCCTTTCCGGTAGAGAGGGATATTTGACACTTGCGGATATCGGTTACGGTACAGGTGCAGGCTTCAAGGGATACAACTGCCGACACGATTGGTTTCCGTATTTTGAGGGAATAAGTGAGAAAGCGTATTCCGATGAAGAGCTTGAAAGCAAAAAGAACGAAACAGTTACATACGAGAATAAAGAAATGCCACGCTACTCTGCCGAGCAGAAGCAGAGAGCTATGGAGCGGCAAATAAGAAAAGAACGCTCGGAGCTGGCAGGTCTTGATACGGCAATTAAAAGCTCTGAAAACGAAGAATTGAAAATAAGCTTAAAAATGACTTTGACAACCTTTCCGTCAAGCTTAAATCTCACGAAGCAAAGTATAAGGACTTTTCCCACAAAACGGGTTTACCCTCACAAAAACAGCGTTTGCAGATGTACGGATTCAATAAGAGTGTAAGTCAGAAAGCGGTACACAATGCCCAAAAGCATTATGATGTATGGCGAAAAAGTATCGGTGCTGACGATACACCTAAAACACTTGCAAAATATTACGATATGAAGTATAATAATAAAAAGCAATATGAGTTATTGCAAGGCTATTCAAAAGCTGTTAAAAAAGCTGATATTTCTCCCTTGGTCGGTTTTGATTTATATAAAAAAGTCACTGCCGATATTGAAAAAACTCTCATCGGAATTGAAACGAGTGGCGGTGTGGAAATAAAAACATATACAACACATTTTATCGATAGAGTAATCGGTCAGGTAGCAGACCCACATGAGGGTAAACGGCAAGGGACAAAAATCGAAGAAGTTCTTGATGCTTTAAAAAACGGAAAAAAGTCAGAACCATATACGATAAAAATGATGCGAAATGGTCAGATTGTCAATGATTTACGGCAAGATTATAAAGGAACTTCGGCGAAAGTAGTTATTAGTATATCCGATTGTAGAATTATACAAGCTAATCCCTATAGAAAGAAGGTATAAACGATATGTTAAATTTAAGAAGCAGTGACATAAAATTTATTAAAGAACATATTGGTGAAGATTCAATTTTATTAAAAACGGATGATATCGGTGTATTTCTCGATGTATTGTTTGATTGGATTGCTCGAAACGGTTGGGACAGCACAGGTATAAATTACAGCGATTTAGGTCGTGAAGCACAAAAAATTTATGATTACGCCTACGCATATTGTTAAACTCACATTAACCAAAGCATCCTTCCAAGGGTGCTTTTTTTATACCAAAAATTTAATAATCAAACGTCTTACTTCCACGGTAGGACGTTTTTTTATACCCATTTTCAGCGAAAGGAGGAAAAAAGCATGACAACAGACGAGCTTAAAAACCTCGGTCTTTCCGATGAGCAGTGTCAGCAGGTGTCAGACTTGCACAACAACGAGGTTTCCGCTTTGCAAACACAGCTTGGGGAAAAAGATACAACCATTTCGGGTCTTAACACACAGCTTTCAAGTGCAAATAAAAAACTTGAAGATTTCGACCCGGATTGGAAAACAAAAGCAGCACAGGCACAGACCGACGCCGACAACAAGGTCAATGAATACCGTTTTAATGCAGCTCTCGAAAAAGCCATTACCGACAGCAAAGCAAAGGATTCGGTATCCGTTAAGGCTCACCTTAACATGGACGGTCTTAAATTCAGTGACGGCAAAATAATCGGTCTTGACGAGCAGCTAAAAAAAATCAAAGAAGAAAAAGCCTACCTTTTTGAAAACGAATCGAAGCTGCCTTATATGTCTTCACATACGGGCGGTGCGGAAAACGGTTTTAAAGGCAACAAAAACGAACAGGCAAACGCAGCCTTCAGAGCAGCGTTCGGACACTAATTAATCAATGAAAGGATGATAATTATCATTAACAGAGAACAGGCGGAAGCCTTAATCAGAGAACAGCTTACGGACACCATTTTTCAGGACACACCTAAAAGCTCGGTCTTTATGTCAATGGCAAGAAAGTTGCCGAATATGACAAGCAAGCAGACAAGAATACCCGTTCTTGACGTTCTTCCCACGGCTTATTGGGTTAACGGCGATACGGGCTTTAAACAGACTTCACAGCAGGCGTGGGATAATGTTTTTCTCACAGCGGCGGAGCTTGCGGTTATAGTACCTATCCCCGAAGCCGTGCTTGATGATGCAAGCTTTGACATAATGGGTGAAATTAAACCGAGAGTTACAGAGGCCATAGGTCAGCGTGTTGACAGTGCCGTTATTTTCGGAACCAACAGGCCCGCAGAATGGCAGAATGACATAATTACCGTCGCAAGAAATGCGGGTAACAACGTCACACCCGGAAGTAAAAGTATGTATGATTTGCTCCTTGGTGAAGGAGGCTTGTGGTCAAAGGTCGAAGATGACGGGTATGATGTCAGCGGAGCTGTTGCAGGTGTCGGTGTAAAAAGTACTCTTCGAGGCATTAAGGATGATTCGGGCAGACCGATTTTTGTAACCGATATGCAGGGTGCAACTCCTTTTGCAATAGACGGTACACCTCTCAATTTCCCGAAAAACGGAAGCTTTAACAAGACTGTCGCACAAATGGTTGTGGGTGATTTTTCACAGGCAGTTTACGCTATCCGTCAGGATATTACGGTTAAAATTCTCGACCAAGGTGTTATTCAGGACCCCTCAACGAAAGACATTCTTTACAATCTTGCACAGCAGGATATGGTAGCACTTCGAGTGGTGTTCCGCATGGGTTGGGCGCTTCCTAATCCCGCAACAAGAATGAACGGCGACCGTTCGGGTTGCCCGTTTGCTTACCTTGAACCCGCAACTCCGATTACAACATATGATGCAAAATTTACGGTAACAGACAGTGAAAGCAATCCAATCAGCGGTGCAAAAATCGATTTGAACGGCTCGATTCAGAAATCAGACAGCACCGGTACTGTAACGTTTAATCTCAGAAACGGAACTTATCCTTACAGGGTAAAAGCTTCCGATTATAAATCGCAAAGCGGTACGGTAACCGTTTCCAATGGAACGGTTGAAAGCACCGTTAAGCTTATCAAAGACTAAGAAAAGGTGTTGACGGTATGTACACAGATTACAAATTTTATGTTCAGTCATTTAAAGGCGGTGTAATACCGTCAGCAAAGGATTTTCTTACAGCCGAGGCTGCTGCCGGACGGTATATTGAATACGTCACCTATGGACGGGTAGTCGGAAAAACAACGGACGATATCAAAAATGCCGTCTGTGCAATAGCCGAGCTTGAATATCAAACGCTAACAAAAAATCAAAAAATAGGCATTGCCTCCGAAAGTAATGACGGTGTGTCTGTATCATATGTGCAAGAAAATTCCGAGAACATAAAAGCAGCCGAAAGTAAAAAATATTCCATTGCTTTGCAATATCTCGGTCGCACCGGTCTTATGTACAGAGGTGTTTAAATATGCTCAAAAATGCAAATATAACGCTTTTTAACGAGTTTGACGGCAAGTTTTATCCTACTGTTTTCAAAGGTGTTTCTTGGTGCGGTAAAACGCAAACCGCAATAACCTCAAGCGGACTTGTTTGTGAAAAATCGTTTATAATTCGCATAAAAGAAGGGGCAGAATCAAAACCCTATCTTCCCGAAAAAGAATGGCAGGCTTTGCCGGAAAACAAGCGTGCGGATTATTGGACGCTGCAAAGCTCTGCAAGAGACTATATTGCCGACAGCTTAATCGAATCTCCCGAAAGCTTTACGGAAATTTGTAAAAAGTATAACGTTTCGAGAGTTTTCGGCTTTTCGGATAATCGGCAAGGGGTACTAAACCATTGGAGGATTGATGCACGGTGAATTACAATGAAATCGAAACACCTAAGGGTGCTGTTTTCAAAGCCGCAAACGGATTTGCACAATTGGAGTGGAACAGCGGATTTTCCGAAAAATGGAACAAAAGCTACAGCAAAGCACAGGAATTTGTTGACAGCGAAGTTCTAAGGCTTTGCAGCGTGAAAGTTCCGCTTCAAACGTCAATGCTCCAAAAATCGGGAATTTTAGGAACGGAAATCGGAAAAGGCGAGGTCTGTTGGATTGCACCTTATGCAAAAAAACAATACTATGACACCGCAGATTCCCGTTCCTATGACCCGCAAAGAGGAGGACATTGGTTTGAAAGGATGAAAGCCGAAAGCGGAAAAACAATAATTGCACAGGCTAAGAAAATAGCCGGAGGAGGTTAAATGTCAACTCATATCGAAAAAATGAGAGATTTTATTTTGACCTGCCCGTTTATTAAAGATTTTATGAACGGAATTTTAATTGATTGGCATAGTCAAGATAAATTCGGTCTTATGCCCGTAGGTCAGTCCACTATATCACGCGAAGAGGACATTATGGGCAACATAACCGTTCACAAGCAATATAACTTTTCTTTATATGCTCAAAATTTCACTGTTGAGGACGTAATTCGCATTGAAACAATAGGATTCCTCGACCGCTTTTCCGAATGGATAGAGGAAGAATCTGCGAAAGGAAACGCTCCCGTATTCGGAGACAATCCCGATACTGAAGAAATAACGGCACAAAACGGAATGTTATATGAGCTTTACGAAAACGGTAAATTCGGCAGATATCAACTGCAAATATCAGTAATTTTTGACAAATGTTATTAAGGAGGAATTTTAAGAAATGGGAACTACTGCAAGCATAAACAAAGGCAAGGCTTTGCGAAAGCACTTTGCATTACTGTACGATTGCGGTTCAGAGCTTGAAATAATCGGCAAAGGCATTGAAGATATGTCTATTGCGCAAAATGCAAACGTTGAGACAAAATCAGATGTACTCGGCCACAATGAAACAATTCTTGATAAGTATGAAAAATCAACGGATTTAGACCCTATATACGTTGAGGGCGGAAATAAATTTTCGGAATTTCTTGACGAAGTTGAAGAACAAAATTTAACCGGCGATTCTGTTGAAAAAGATTTTGTTTGGGTAAAAATTTATAAACCGATTACCAGCAAAGAGAACACATATAAGGCGTGGAAGCAAAGCGCCGTTGTTGAACTTACTTCTTTCGGCGGTGATACCAAAGGTGTGTCTGCTCCCTGCACGTTGCATTGGATTGGCGAAAGAACTCACGGAACCGTTACCGTAAGCACCACAACCGGCGAAAACGGAAAAGCAGTAACAAATTACGTTTTTGAAGCCGATTCATCGGCAGAATAGGAGTTGTAAATGAACAGCAGAGTTATTGAATCAAACACTGTTCCTTCAATCAGTATCAATCAAAATGACTGTATAAGATTAGCTGTGAATGGTGACCCGAACAGAATTATCTCTTTTAACCCGAAAGATGTGAACTTCACGCAAAAATTTTATTCTTTACTTGACTTCCTTGAAAACAAGCAGGTCGAATATGCGGAGGAAGCGAAAATCGTAGATGCTAACACCACCGTAAGGGAAGTTGAAGCGAACGGCGAAAAAATCGAAATTCCGTCCAAAATTGAAAACACAATGGCTCTTATAAGCCGTATCTGCGATGAACTAAATGAAGAAATCGATAAAATTTTCGGCAAGGGAACCAGTCAAATTCTTTTTGAGGGTGCAAAGGTTTTTAATGACGAAAACAACCAATACGTTCAGTTCTTTAGGGGAATTACTCCGTTTATAAACAACGCAAGAAAAGATGTCAAGGACAAGTTTAAGACTTTATCGGGAGCTTTAAAATGAGTATTCTTACACAAGCTCTCCCCGAAGCGGTTATAATTGACGGCAAAGAATACCCCATCAATACCGATTTTAGGGTAGCTGTGAAAATTATGGAAGCTTTTGAAAGCCCTGAACTTACAAATGTTGAAAAAAACGAAATTATGCTCGAACTGCTGTATGGCGAAGATAATATCCCAAGTAACACGCTTGAGGCGGCAAGAATGGCTTCATTGTTTTTAGATGCAGATAACAACAGCATAAAAGAAAAAGACGCCCTCGATGATAATTCCGATTCATCGGGGGCAAGCCGTCTTTACAGCTTCACACAAGACGCAAAGTTTATTTTTTCGGGGATTTATCAAACACACGGTATTGATGTTACAACTCAAAAAATGCATTGGTGGAAGTTTGTAATTTTATTCATGGACTTGGATAGCGACTGCTTTTTCAGTCAACTTCTTCAATTTCGTTCAAAACTAAAAAAAGGTACGCTTACAAAAGAAGAACGTGAATGGTATCTTGCAAACAAAACAATAGTCGATTTACCCGAAGTTTATTCCGAAGAGGAAACTGAACTTTTGGGTAATTTTTTTGGCGGAAAGGGGTTGAATTGATATAGGAGCAGCTTATGACGGCATTATTCGTATAAAAACAAAAATAGAAAACGGAGAATTCAATAAAGGCATCAAAAGTGTAACGTCTTCGTTGAAAAACATTGCCGCAGCGGTCGGTCTTGCTTTTTCCGCACAGAAATTAGTTGCTTTCGGAAAAGAAGCAATCAATCTCGCAAGCGACCTTCAAGAAGTGCAAAACGTTGTTGATACCGTATTTAAAAATTCGGCTCAAGAAATTAACAATTTCGCTGAAAGTGCGCTTGAAGCGTATGGTTTATCTGAACTTTCCGCAAAGAAATACGCTTCAACCATGGGTGCAATGCTTAACAGTATGCAGGTTTCGGATGAAAAAATGCTTGAAATGTCGAAAGGTTTGACCGCTTTGACGGGTGATTTAGCATCATTTTACAACCTCGATACTGACGAAGCTTTTCAGAAAATCCGCTCCGGAATTTCGGGTGAAACAGAACCGTTAAAGCAACTCGGAATTAATATGAGCGTTGCAAATATGGAAGCCTATGCACTTTCACAGGGGCTTAATAAATCGTATCAAAAAATGTCACAAGGCGAACAAGCGATATTAAGATATAATTATCTCTTATCTGTTTCGGCAAACGCTCAAGGTGACTTTTCAAGAACCGGAGACAGTTGGGCAAATCAAACAAGGGTTCTCTCGGAACGATTTAACGAATTGAAGGGAATTTTAGGCGATTTGCTTATAAACGTTTTAACACCTGCGGTACAAATTTTAAATGAACTTGTTTCCACCGCTTTGGAATTTGCTAAAACTCTTTCTTCGGCACTTGGAATTGAACAGAACTCTTCCGCCGAATCCGTAAATCAAGCAGCCACAAGTCAAAACAATCTTGCCGAATCCACAGATAAAGCTACAAAAGCACAAAAAGCACAAAATAAAGCACTTGCCTCCTTTGACAGGCTTAATGACATTTCAAAATCATCCGATTCGGAAGCAGATTCATCAAGCGGCGGAAGTTCTTCGGGAATGGCTTTGGGTTCTTATGCGACAAGCTCGTCGGGTTCTGATTTTGATACAACTTTTATTTCCGAAAAGCTTGAGGAAATTCTCGGCTTAGTCGGTATTGCCTGCCTTGCTATCGGCGTTATTCTTGCTTTTACCGGTGCCAATATACCTTTGGGAATAGCACTTATAGCCATTGGAGCTGCAAGCTTGGCCACGGCAATAGCAATTGATAACAGAAAAATCGTAAAAGACGTAGGAACGGGACTTGATGCGATTATGGCGATTGTCTCGGCGGCATTGCTTGCTATAGGTATTATTTTGGTTATTTTTTGCAAAGACCCTAAGCATATAGCACTTGGCATTGCTCTGATTGTTGTCGGGGCGGCTGGCTTGGTGACGACAGTTGCTTTGAATTGGGATGCAATTGTGGGCTTTGTAAAGAAAAATTTTGACCTTATATTAGCTATTGTGAGTACGTCATTACTTGTTGTCGGTGCGATTCTTACTCTTTCCGGTGCTAATATACCTTTGGGAATAGCACTTATGGCTGCGGGAGCTGTAGGCTTGGTAACGGCAGTTGCCTTGAAATGGGATAAATTGAGTGAAAAAACGAAAAAGGTTGTAACAACAATAGGTGCAATATTGGGTGCAGCATTATTTGTTATCGGTGCAATACTTGTATTCACGTCCGCAAACGTTCCGCTCGGTCTGGGAATGATGATTGCAGGCGGTGCCGCTGTTGCGAGTGCCGTGGCATTTAATTGGAATACAATTTCGACCAAAATAACATCGGTATGTAACAGCCTTAAAAAGATTTTTTCAAATTTCGGTAAAGACGTGAAAAATTGGTTTGTCAATTTAATTAACGGCGGAATCGGAACGTTTGAGGGTTTTATAAACAAAATCATCGGGGGATTAAATTGGTTAATCGCAAAACTTAACAAGTTTAAAATCACCATTCCCGCATGGGTTCCCGAAATCGGAGGAAAAAGTCTCGGTTTTAATATTTCTTCTTTCAAAACAGTTTCGATACCACGTCTTGCCACCGGTGCGGTCATCCCTCCGAGAAGCGAATTTGTCGCAGTTCTCGGTGACCAAAAGAAGGGACGTAACCTTGAAGCGCCTGAGGGGTTGATTCGTCAAATTGTTCGGGAAGAAAGCACACAAATCACATATGATGACATAAAATCTGCTTTTTATATGGCAATCGTAATGGCAAAGCAGAACGGAGTTCTCGATTTTGATGTAAATATGGACGGCAGTAAAGTCGGTCAAAGAACCGCAAAATACGTTGGACAGGAATTGAATCGAAGCGGCTTTGTTTTAAGAACGGCAAAAGGATGATGGATTTTAATGATAAGAAAAATCAACGGAATAGAAGTTCCGAAAAACTTTACAACATTAGGCTCTACCATATCTCAAATTGTCACCAATTCCAACAGAACAGTGGGAAAAGGTGCTTATCTGACCAAAGAATTGCTTGCTACCAAAAAAACCTTTCCGGTAACTTGGCACCGTATGAGTGCAGAGGAATACTCAACACTCTACAATTGTCTTTACGGAAGAAACTGGAGTGAATTGGAATATTACGAGGAACATATATCGGGATTTACTACAGGAACTTTTTATCACAGTGATATAACCTTTTCGGATATAAGAGTGGATGAAGAATATAAGCCTATATGTTACAAAGACGTATCTGTTGAATTTATAATGAGGTGAAATCAAATGAGAAACGTAACGGCAGCATATCATACCGCTAACAAATCCGACATGAGAAGCAGCGACTTTCTTATATTTACGGATTTCAATTTCGGTGTGGCAGTGGGTGCTGTAGGATGGGAGCGAAAAACGGTTACGGGAAACGCCTTTGCAAGAGGTATGTATCGGTATCCCGAAAAGACAAGCAAAGACAAATCAGACTACGGATATATAAGCTTTTCAAGATATGATGATGTAATCGATGACGATTTCACGCCGGGCATTACTATCTTTTTTGAAGATGCGTTTCCGACAAAATATGAAATTCATTATTACACGTCCGAACCTACTTGGGACAGTGATACAAACAGTTTTGCTGCTGCTCGTATATCTCCCGTGCTGAGCAACGATAAAAAGTGCCTGAAAATAAGTAAAGAGGATATATTTATGTATAGCGGTTATAAATACACTAATCTCTACAACATAGAAGTTTATGTGAGAGAATGGAGCAAGCAGAATGTTCAACCTGTCATCCTGTTTACCACATATGATGAACCTCCTGCTTTGTTTGAAAGTTGTAATTTACTGAATGTCAATATAACTTTTGAAACAGACCCCACCGCCCAATCCATTCCTTACAATTCATACTCTTTTACGGCGATTGATGAATCCGATGCTTATAATCCTCTCGTCAAGGATTCTAAAATTTACAATTTCACAAGTAATCAAAAATTCAGATTTTACAATTTTGAAGCAGCGGTCGAACAGGTTACCGACAATCTTTCGCTCTTTGACTGTGAAATCTGTCCTGTAGGAACAGCATATTTTCGTAATGCCATACAGCAAGGTTCTACAATAAACTTTGATTTTATGGATATTGTAGAAAAATATGATAATATTCACCTTTCAAATGAGGAACTCGAACTGTCAAGCCATTTCATTAAGCACAATGTAAAAGAATATCTAACCGTCTTATTCGGAGATGATTTAGATACCGAATTAATTCCGAAAGACCTTGAAGCCATAACACCGTTTTACACGGAAAGCAAAATAAAAATACTTTTATATATGGCACAACTTATGCAGAAATATATCTATGTAACAAACGCAGGTATTCTTTCTTTTAGAGAAAGAAGCGATTGGACGGAGGATTTCTGCATTGAGCTTGCACAGAGCTATCAAAACCCTACCATAGAAAAAAGTTATGAGAATAACGGTGTTGAAATTAATGTTTACAGTTATTCATTATCACAAAATGTGGAGCTGGTAACGGGACGTGTGGAATTTATTTTTGACGGTGAAGTAAAATTTTATTATGACGGCACAGCTTATCGTGATACTGAAACCGATGAAAAGATTGATGATATGTCAGAAGATTCTTTAAGCTTCATATTTCCTCGATATGATTTTAAGAATTTGACTATGCGTTATAAATATAACGATGTTTATGAGCGTGATACTGTTTTCGGAACATTCTTCAATGTGTCGACTTATATGGCAGAATTAAAAA
This sequence comes from uncultured Eubacteriales bacterium, assembly GCA_964474295.1. Classification (GTDB taxonomy): domain Bacteria; phylum Bacillota; class Clostridia; order Oscillospirales; family Acutalibacteraceae; genus SIG575. The sequence goes on along the minus strand of CAYYRN010000022.1, from coordinate 1,184 downwards.
ATTATCTCCATGAAAATATTGTTGATGCTGATACTGCAATTAATTTTATCTACTGCGATGTTTATGTTGATTTCAGTATATCACTAAAAAATGCTGTAATTGCCACGGATTCTAATGGTGAAACCACCGAAGCTTACAAAGAATTAATCAACCTGTTGCTTATTCCAATGCTTATGCTTAATGAACTGCAAGGCTGTAAAATTATGTCTTCGGTAAACACGGTTAAACGAAAAAAATATAACTCCGACACTTTGGGTTCTGCCATAACCATAGACAACCCTGCAATTGCCGACCTCGACACAGCAAAGGCTGTTAGGAACTGGATATATGAACAAATTGAACACTCTGCGTATTCTATTGACACCGATTGGCGCGGAGATTGTTCTCTTGAGTTGGGAGATGAAGCAACTATGGAAATTGCAATTATACAGAATGGAATAAAAGATTACGAAAGCAGATACATTGGCACAGTTGTAAAAAATATTATTGAATATAACGGAGCTTTGAAAATGCAAACGACATTATGTTTGCCGGTACAAAAACGCTGGAATGATACTGCTCTCTGCGACACAAGTATCGAAGTGTCTGCAAGCTTAAAAGTATAAAGGAGTGATACAATGGCATACACGAAAACAAACTGGGTTAACGGAAGCACTGCACTTAACGCAAGCAATATGAATCATATTGAAGATGGGATTCTTTCCAATTCTGAGGCGGTTGAAAAAATTAATAAGAGAATCCAAATTGAAGATATCCTTAGTAAAAATGATATTTCATCTGCTATCAATTTAAGCTATTTTGATACTTATTCTTCAAATATATTCTGTTACAAAAGAAGCGGCGTAGTTATAGTTTCAGGCAAACTTGTCGCAACCTCATCAATCGGACTCACTGGGGCGGTTAACGTGCTGACTCTCAGTTCTGATTATAAGCCACCTATGGGTATTCACATATCAGCACATGTACGGCGTGGGACATCGGCAAGATTTTCTGCCTTTGTCTACATCACCGAAGAAGGTTTGGTCAGAGTGGAACACCCGTCTTCATCAATTGCTTCCGGTGATTCAATATACTTCACAGCTACATATCCCGTTTTATAAAGGAGGTTACTAAATGATTTCGGCATATCGAGGCGATACATTTGATTTTACATTCACAGCACCGGAAGGTGTGTCGATTGGAGC
>CAYYRN010000021.1:0-31405 GCA_964474295.1 uncultured Eubacteriales bacterium | reverse complement strand
ATTCTCAGAAATGTCTTGACAACAATCGTCCTCCCCTGTACCTACATACAGGGCAATATTATAATAACACAAAAGTCAGTAAAAGTCAATTATCACTTTATGCAAAAGAGTGCTAATCTACAAAAAGTTTACATACACATCGATTGCTCATAGATACAATCTTTTTCTTTTAATAAAGTATTGATTTTCATTTTTGGTTGTGGTAATATAATATCGTAATTTGACAATGAACAACGAATAATTTATTAACGAAAATTTTGAGAGGAGATTTTAGTTTTATGGATGTACATTCTGTCCGTCAAATGATGAGGACTAAAAGTATATATGAGATACCTATGCGTGTTACCTTCTATGCTCGTGTATCTTCCGAAAAGGACGAGCAGTTAAATTCTCTTGACAACCAGATTTCATATTATCGTGAGTTTATAAAGAAGAACGCTAACTGGGAGTTTATTGAGGGATATATTGACGAAGGTCTTTCGGGTATGAGCACCAAAAAGCGTGAGAATTTCCACAATATGATTAGTGATGCAAAGGCGGGACTTTTCGACCTTGTTATCACAAAGGAAATCACCCGTTTTGCCCGTAATACCCTTGACAGTATTCAATACACTCGCGATCTACTCGCCTATGGCGTAGGCGTGTTCTTCCAAAACGATAACATCAATACTCTTGATGAAGATAGCGAACTTCGATTAACTATTATGTCGGGTATTGCTCAGGACGAATTACGTAAGTTATCTTCACGTATTAAGTTTGGTCATCAAGAAGCTATAAAGAAAAATGTTGTCCTTGGTAACAGCCGTATATTTGGCTACCGCAAGGACAACAAAAGGTTGGTTATTGACGAAAAAGAAGCAGAGATGGTGCGTGAATTATTTGAGCTTTACGCAACCGACCAATACAGTATGAAGCAGATTGAGGAAATCTTTTGGAACAAGGGTTACCGCAACAACAATGATAAACGCATCTGCCACAGCACAATGTCTAACACCATTTCCAATCCCAAATACAAGGGATACTATGTTGGTAACAAGGTAAAAATTATTGATATGTTCACCAAAAAGCAAAAGTTCTTACCGCCTGAGGAATGGGTTATGTTTAAGGATGAAACCGGCGAAATTGTCCCTGCAATTGTCAGCGAAGACTTATGGGAAAAAGCCAACGCCGTTCTTAGAAGGCGTAGCCATGATGTCAAAAACAGACAAAACCAATGTAATCATCCTAATCTGTTAACCGGTAAAATGTATTGCACACATTGCGGAAAACTCTACTACCGCAAGGATAGTAAAGACCGTAAGGGCAATGTGTTATCCCGTTGGATATGTAGTGGTAAAATCAACAATGGTACCGACTCTTGTCCATCGTTCACCATTTATGAGGAAGAAATTAAAGAAGTTCTTTACGAGGTATTTAAGGACACCGCCGAGGATGCAAGATTGATTATTGAGGAATATTCAAATATGTATGCAGAAGTTTTAGCTAAAGACACTTCTTCGAGTGAACTGCAAAAGCTTAAAGACCGACTTAATTTTCTATCAAAGAAAAAATCAAAGTTGCTTGAGTACAATATTGCAGGTCAAATCAACGATAGAGATTTTGTTGAGATGAACAAACAAATTACAGATGAGTCTTCTGAAATTTACTCGGCTATTCAGGAAATAGAATATGAAATCAACTCACGATCTGAATATAAGCAAAAAATTGAAGAGATACGTAATATCTTGCTTAAAGCCGAAACCGAAGCAAGCCAGAATATGATCGACTCTGCGTTTATAAACAGGTATATTGACAAGATTTATGTAACACCTATTGAGGAAGGCACTATTGAGATTTCGGTTAAGATTTTCTCAGGTGAGACGGTTGAGAAATATTTGTCAAGCTTACGAAAACGGCATAAATCTATTAAAAATGCCGAAAAAGCCGATGAAAACGAGTCTTCTGATAACGGTACTGTCAATGTTTGCACTACGGGACAAACGTTCAAGAAAATGATCAAAGCATATGAAGAAAATATGAAATAACTTCAAATATTCTCATGGGAGCTGTAAAAACTTACGTCTTTACAGCTCCCGTTTTATGTAATGTATTTTTTTAGCCCGTATTGAAAAGTTTGAATAAAAATGCTATACTGAAAACGTAAAAAATGTTTATATGTTTTTGAAAGGAATAATACATAAAATGGATGCAAAAGAAAAGCTTGCACAAGCAAGCAAAGAATTAACGGCTGATTTTGTAAAGTCACTCTCGAAAGCGGGAAAAGAATTAGGCTTGGGCGATGAGGCGGATATGATTGCCGTGCAAACCGTCCTCGGCAGTGCCGAGCTTATAAAGCAAAGCGGTATTCACCCCGTAGAGCTTGCCGACCGAGTTTGTTCGCCCGGAGGAACAACAATAGAAGGACTTTTGAGCCTGAAAAAAGACGGCTTTGAAGGTATAATAACCAAGGCGGCGGAAGAAAAATTTTCATCACAGTGAGGTGTTTTATGAAGAAAAATTTTAAGTTGAAACTAATGAGCGTTTTTTTGGCGGCGGTGCTTATTTTTTGCACGTCAATGTCGGCTGCGGCAAGCGTTGCTTCAAAAGATAAAACAGAGTATCCGTTCGTTTTTGTCCACGGTCTTATGGGCTGGGGAGTATATGATTTTTATTATGACATTATGCCTTATTGGGGTATGATGGGCGGCAATTTTATGTCCGAGCTTCAGGAAAAAGGATATGAATGTTATTATCCGTCTGTCGACGGTTCGGGCAGTGCGTGGGACAGAGCTTGTGAGCTTTATGCCGAGCTTGCGGGAGAAGTTGTTGATTACGGCGAAGCACATTCCCGTGAGCATAACCACAGCAGATACGGAAAAGATTATACCGAAAAACCGCTTATGAAAAACAAGTGGGATGAGAATAACAAAATAAATCTTGTCGGACACAGCTTCGGCGGTGTCACGGTAAGGCTTCTTGCCGAGCTTATGCAAAACGGCAGCGAGACAGAAAGAAATGCTACTGCCGACGGCACTTTGTCGGAGCTTTTTAAAGGCGGAAAGGGCGATTATATTTACAGCATCACAACGCTTTCCGCTCCGCATAACGGCACAAGTGCTTACGAATCGACATCTTGGGCGGGAACTACCGAAAACAAATGTCTGACGCTCATAGAAAAAATTTACACCATAGTTGACCCGTCAAAGCTTTTGTTTGATGTTGTTGTGGGCTTGCACAGTGACAAAAACGGAAATGTAAAGAGCGACAATGCTCATTTCGATATGCAAATAGATAATGCTATGGAATTGAACAAATCGATTTCAACTCTTGATAACGTTTATTATTTTTCTTACGCAACGTGTGCCACTACGGAAAACGAATCGGGCTATCAGGTGCCGACCTTCGGAGAGATGGAACCGATGTTTTACACAAGGTCAATAGCAATAGGCAAAAACTCCTTTACAACCGCAGGCGGTTATGAGGTTGACGAAAAATGGTGGGCAAATGACGGACTTGTCAACACTTATTCGGCTCTTGCACCGCTTAATGCTCCGCAAAAGGAATATGATTCTTCAAATGTCGAAACGGGTGTGTGGAACGTAATGCCCGTGGTTTACGGCAACCATACTCACTTTATGGGCGACCTTATTCTATCAAAGGATATCGTACCGTTTTTTGAGGAGCTTATTAATATGATAAATTCGCTTTAATTTGGAATCTTTGGGGTTAGTGAAACATTTTATGACAAAAAAGTTTTTGGGTTACAACAGCAAAAAAGATTCAAGCTTATTCCTGCTTTGCTGGATTGCTTACACATCTACATATATTTGCAGACTTAATTTTTCCGCCGTCATTCCCGAACTTACATCGGGGAATGTTATGAGTGAAAGCCGTATTGCGGCTGTTTCGTCCGTGTTTTTCGTTTGCTACGGAATAGGTCAGCTTTTCAGCGGAATAATCGGAGACAGGCTCAACACAAGGATGATGATATTCAGCGGTGTTCTTGTTTCGTCTTTTTGCAATATACTTATTTTTTTCTTTCACACATTTGAAGCCCTCGTTTTTCTGTGGGCGTTAAACGGTATTGTGCAGTCGCTTGTGTGGACGCCGATTTTAAAAATCGCTTCGGTGGAATATGATGCCGTATCGAGAGATAAGTTCGGAATAGATATGGCAACAACCGTGCCTGTCGGAACGGTGTTGAGCTATGCGGTTAGCTTAGTTACGATGATTTTTCTGCCGTGGCATTATGTCTTTCTCGTCTGCGGTATGATTGTAGGACTTTCCGCAATTGTTTGGATTGTGGGAACAGGCAAATTAAAGCTTAAAAGACAAGCTGAAAAAGAGGGAGCATCACGGCAAAAATCTCCGCAAGCTTTAAAGGTTTTAAAACTGTGTCTGACAAGCGGAGTGGTGCTTATGCTCATTCCGATTATGGTTCAAGGCACCTTAAAGGATAGCGTGACGCAGTGGACGCCGGAGTTTTTTTCATCGCAGTTCGGTTCCTCAACCGTTTTTTCGCTTGCTATGACAATGGTTTTGCCGATTGTGAACGTGACAGGTGCGTTTATTGCCAAAAAGGTTAACAAACGTATTAATAACGAGCTTATAACGTCAATGATTTTTTTCCTTACGGCAGTTGTTTTTCTTTTCCTGCTGCGTGTCTTTGCGGGAAAAAGTGCAATTTTGTCACTTGTTTGTATGGCGGGTGTTACTAACTGTATGTTCGCCGTTAACGTTATGCTCATTACAATTGTGCCGCTTCATTTTTCAAAGCACGGAATTGTCAGCACTGTCGGCGGAATACTCAATGCCACTGCGTATATCGGATGTGCGGCGGCAAATATGGCGGCAGGTAAAATACTTGATAATTCGGGCGATTGGGGTACGTTGTTTGCGTTTTGGATTGTACTCGGATTCACTGCGGCTGCGGTATCGCTTGCTGCGGCTCTTGTCTGGAAAAAGAACAGAGGGTAGTTGTGTGCAAAAACGGACAATAAAAAGACCTCCTATGGTAGAATAAAACTATCATAGGAGGTCTTTTTATTGTCAAGGAAGAGGAGGATTATTTTAATGATATGTCAGTCTTTAATTATTTTTTCGATTTGTGTTGTATCTTGTCCCGCTTCTTTGAGGGCAAGGTATTTTTTTGTTATGCTTTCCATTCTCGCTTTGTGATATTGCCGTGCATCCTCCGATTCGTCAAACTGAATCAATCCTTTGTAGTAGAAAGCTTCGTCTTTATCGTTTTTTCTGTTCTTGTATTCCGCAACAATCAGAATATAATTGTGTCCGCTGTCGTGACAGGCTTTTTCTTTTAATATTTCAAAACCGTTTTCGCAAAGAAATTTTCTCACATCCTCGGCGTGTGACATCGGCTGTAAAATCAGTCTTTTGCTTTCGTCCTTAATCCAAGGCGTATCGGAAAGTATTCTCGAAATCAAAAGTCCTCCCATTCCGGCAATTACAATATCTTCCGCTTCGTCGGAGCGTATTTCTTTAAGTCCGTCGGATAAACGCAGTTCGATTTTTTCACGCAGTAAATCCGAAGTGCCGACAATCTTTTCTGCATTTTTGAGCGGCCCTTTTCCTATATCTGCGGCGATGGCTGAAGGTGAAACGTTTTTTTCTATCAAGTAAGACGGTAAGTACGCATGGTCTGTTCCGATGTCAACGAGCTTTTTGCCTGCTCTGACTTCCTCCGCTGCCATAAGTAACCTTCGGTTGAGCTTTATCAAAATAAATCACTTCCATATTTTTATTTATGAGGATGTTTACGACTTTATTTTCAATGTTTTCAAAAACTCTTTATCTTCTTTTGAAATTCTTGAGCTTTCAATGCATTTCTGAATTGCCTTGTTGTGTGTCCACACATCCAATCTTTTTTCGGTAAAGTACGGCATTGCGGCATCGTGCTGTTTTGCCGCTGCGGTTGCGAAAAACCACGCCCGCATCATATTGACATAGTATTCGTCGCTTTTTATTTCGGCAACTTTTTCGAGAATATCAACGCTGAAATTTTCATCGAGAAAAAATTTCATAAGCATACTTATCCCAAAGCGTACAGTGTATGTCTTTTCGGATTTCAGCCAGACGTCTATTCTTTTTTTCAGTTCTGCCGTATTGTTTTTGAATGTACGTGGACTTATCATATCGCACGTTGCCCAATTGTCTATGTAAGGCAAAAATTCTTCCGTGAGCAAAACGGCACTGTCAAAATCCTTTATTGTTTCAATAAGACAGCCGTGCAAGTTGTTTTCTTCAAAATATTTGTGCGGCAGGTCTTTCATAAAAATTTCAGCGTCTTCCGTGCCTTTAATTTCTTTTGCAAGACGTCTTATGTCCGGCAATCTTACGCCGATTTGCGTGTCGGGGGATACATTCGGTATAAGTTTTGAATTAAACTGTTTGTATGCTGTGTCTTGCAATGAAAAAAGAATTTTTCTGATTTCCGTCATAAAAACCACCCGTTTGTAAAATGTCTGTATTTTTTGAAAAAACTATTGATATTTTGAAGGCTATCTGATATAATGTGTTTAACGTTGCAAAGCTTTAAAGGTTTAAAGCAAGCAAGCGTGCTGCATTTTTGCAAGCTATTTTCTCACGATTTTCGTCTGAAATGTCAAGCTTTTGAAGTGTGTTTACAAATTCTTTTTGACTTCCCCAAGGGGAATCGGTTGCAAAAAGTATTTTATCAAAGCCGTGCTTTTCAAACATTTTAACAAGAAATGACGACTCGATTTTGTTCATAACATAGCTTGTGTCAAGCCAAACGTTTTTACCGCAAAGCTTTTCAAAGCTTTCTTCAAAGCTGTGGTGACCGCCCATATGTGCAAGAACAATTTTGTTTTCTTTTCCCGCTCGGACTTTTTCCAGCATTTCAAGAGCCGAATTTATCGGGCAGTGCAAATCTTGCGGTGAAAGCGGGTCATATCCGCAATGGATAACGGTAATCAGACCGATTTCTTCGGCGTAGCTTATTATCTTGATATACCGTTCATCATTGATATAAGTGTTTTGGTAATCGGGGTGCAGCTTAATTCCTTTCATACCGGAAGCTTTAATGTAATCGAGCTTTTCTTCGATGTTGTCGTTATCGGGGTGTATTCCTCCGAATGAGATAATTCCGTCCCTGCCGTCGGCGGCAGCGGAAAACCTGTTTATGCTTTCAAACTGATGAGGTGCCGTAACCACGGGAAGAATCACGCTTTTGTCTACGCCCGACTTCTTCATCGAATTAAGCAACGAATCGATTGTGCCGTCAGTGTAGGCAGCACATTCTTCACCTTGTTCGCAAAGATATCCTTTGAGTTTTTCAATTGTCGGCTTTGCGATTTTTTCGGGGAAAATGTGAGTGTGAAAATCAATTATCATATTATCAAATCCTTTATGGGTGATTACAGTGTATAATTTTACATTGTTTTACATAATAAGTCAAACAAAAAAACGGAGATGGGAAAATGTTGGTAAAAATTTTATTCCTTGCAGTGTTTGTTGTTGTTATGATCGGTGTCGGTGTTTATTGCCGCCGTCATTCAACGGATGTTAACGGTTTTGTTCTCGGCGGCAGAAGTGTAGGCCCGTGGCTTACTGCTTTCAGCTACGGAACTTCGTATTTTTCTGCCGTAATATTTATCGGATATGCAGGTCAGTTCGGCTGGAAATACGGACTTGCGGCAACGTGGATAGGACTCGGAAACGCTTTTATAGGTTCTCTTTTCGCATGGAATGCTTTGGGCAGAAGAACAAGAGTTATGACACAGCATTTGTCAAGCAAAACTATGCCTGAATTTTTCGGAAAACGCTTTGAAAGCAATCCGCTTAAAATTTTTGCATCCGTTCTTGTTTTCGTGTTCCTCATTCCTTACACGGCATCTCTTTTCAACGGACTTTCAAGACTTTTTGAAATGGCATTCAGTGTTGATTATACGGTTTGCGTTGTGGCAATGGCGGTGCTTACGGGCATATATGTTGTCATCGGCGGTTATATGGCAACCGCAATTAACGATTTGATTCAGGGAATAATTATGCTTTTCGGAATTGTGGCGGTAGTTTTGGCTGTCCTCAAAACACAGGGCGGATTTACTGCGGCGATTGAAAGCCTTTCGCTGATACCTGCCGAAGGTTCATCGCAGGCGGGAGCGTTTACATCTTTCTTCGGTCCCGATCTTGTAAATCTCATAGGAGTTGTAATTTTGACTTCTCTCGGCACATGGGGACTTCCTCAAATGGTCGGCAAGTTTTATGCGATTAAGGATGAAAAATCAATAAAAACAGGCACCGTGGTTTCAACCTTGTTTGCACTTATCGTTGCGGGCGGATGTTATTTCCTCGGCGGATTCGGAAGACTTTACGGCGATAAAATCGAGTATTCTGCGGACGGTGCGATAATTTATGACAGTATTATTCCCGCAATGCTTGAAAATTTACCGGAAATTCTTATTGCAATTGTGGTAATTCTTGTTCTTTCCGCATCAATGTCAACGCTTTCTTCTCTTGTTCTTACTTCAAGCTCGACAATTACTCTCGATTTTATTGAGCCTGTCAGCAAAAAAGACTTGAAAGAAAAGTCAAAATTGACTATAATGAGATTGTTTGTAGTTTTCTTCATAGCTGTTTCTGCGGTGATTGCCGTAATTCAGGCAAAATCGTCCGTAACATTTATCGCACAGCTTATGGGAATTTCCTGGGGCGCTCTTGCGGGAGCTTTTTTGGCACCGTTCCTTTTCGCACTTTATTGGAAAAAGACAACAAAGGCGGCAGTTTATGTCAACTTTGTTATAGGCGCCGGAATTATGATTCTCAATATGTTCTGCAAGGATATTTTCCCCGAACTTCTTCAATCACCGATTAATGCGGGTGTTTTCGCAATGCTTGTAGGTTTTGTTGTGGTTCCCGTTGTAAGCTTGCTTACTCAAAAAACGGTTGATAAGAAAAAAGTCGATAAGATGTTTGAATGTTATAATGAGGAAGTCAAATCTACGAGCAAGCATATGCTCAAAGAAAATTAAAAAGGATAGTTGATATGAAAGAAATGTTTTTCCAAAAAGACATCGAAACGATGCCGAGAAAAAAAATTGAAGAGCTTCAGCTTGAAAGGCTTAAATGGATTGTCGATTACAGCATAAGGAACGTTCCGTTTTATGCAAAAAGACTTGGTGATGCGGGTGTAACTGCGGAAAAAATCAAAAGCCTTTCCGATATTCAATACATACCTTTTACAACGAAAGCCGATATAAGAGATAATTATCCTTACGGACTTTTCGGTGCTAAAATGAAGGATATCGTGCGTATCCACGCTTCAAGCGGAACTACGGGAAAGCCGACTGTTGTGGGTTACACAAGAAACGACCTTAACAATTGGAGTGACTGCGTGGCAAGGCTTTGTGCCGCGGTTGGTGTGAATGATGAAGACATTGCTCAGAATTCGTTCGGATACGGACTTTTTACGGGCGCTCTCGGCTTGCATTACGGTCTTGAAAAGTTAGGATGTGCCGTTATTCCCGTTTCAAGCGGAAACACGGAAAAGCAGGCAATGCTCCTTAAAGATTTCGGAACAACGGTTCTTATCAGTACACCGTCTTACGCTATGTATATGAGCGAGGTTGCTCACGATATGGGAATAACAAATGATGAGCTGAAATTACGCATCGGCTTGTTCGGCTCGGAAGGTTGTACGATGGAGCTTCGTGACAAAATCGAAAAAGGCTTCGGTCTTTTCTCAACCGATAACTACGGTATGAGTGAGCTTATGGGTCCCGGTGTTTCGGGCGAGTGTATAGAGCGTGACGGACTTCATTTTGCGGAGGACCATTTCCTGCCCGAAATTATAGACAGTGAAACGGGTGAAAGAAAGCTTGCCGGTGAAAAAGGCGAATTGGTAGTTACAACTCTTACAAAAGAGGGTATACCGATGCTTCGTTACAGAACGAAGGATATAACAAGGCTTAATTACGATACCTGCAAATGCGGAAGAACCCATTGCAGAATGGAAAAAGTCGGCGGCAGAGCAGACGATATGCTTAAAATAAGAGGTGTGAATGTTTTCCCGTCACAGATTGAAAGCGTGCTTGCACAAATCGAGGGCATTTCACCTCATTATGAGCTTGTACTTACGAGAAAAAATTATACCGACTATCTTGAAGTGAGAATCGAGCTTGTTGATGCGTCACTGCTTGAAAATTACGCAAAGCTTGAGGAATTGAGAAATTTTGCTGTTGCAAAGCTTCGTACCGTATTGGGAATCAGCGCAAAGGTGTCTCTTGTGGCACCTCGTTCGCTTAAAAGATACGAGGGAAAAGCAAAAAGAATTATTGACAAAAGAAATGAAGCAGAGGCTTGATTTTTAAAGCGAAATAGTATATATTTAGTATTAGAAAGCCGAACATTTTAATTGTATGTTCGGCTTTTACAGTTTGAAGCATTTTGCTTTTTGAAAAGGTGGAAGTAAAGTTGAAAGAAATTATGATCGGTAACGCTGCCGTTGCCAGAGGCTTGTTTGAAGCCGGATGTTCGGTGGTTTCAAGCTATCCCGGTACGCCGAGTACCGAAATTACCGAATTTGCAAGCGAATATGAAGAAATTTATTGCGAATGGGCGCCTAACGAAAAAGTTGCAACCGAAGTGGCTTTCGGTGCATCTCTTGCGGGAAAAAGAAGTGCCTGCGCTATGAAACACGTCGGACTTAATGTTGCAGCCGACCCGCTTTTCACTATGTCATATACAGGCGTTAACGGAGGCTTGATTATCTGCGTTGCGGATGATCCCGGTATGCACTCATCGCAAAACGAGCAGGATTCACGCCACTATGCAATTGCCGCAAAGGTTCCTATGCTTGAGCCTGCCGATTCTTCGGAATGTTTGGCTTTTGCAAAAAAGGCTTTTGAAATTTCCGAAAAATACGACACACCCGTGCTTTTGAGAATGTGTACGAGAATAGCTCATTCACAAAGCATTGTCGAAACATCATCAAGAGAGTGTGTTGAACAGAAAGAATACGAAAAAAACATTTCAAAATATGTTATGATGCCGGGTATGGCGAAAAAACGTCATCCGTTTGTTGAGGAAAGAACCGAAAAAATCAGAAACGAAATTTCGGAAGAAGATGTTTTCAACAAAACGGAAATGGGCGGCACAGAGCTTGGCATTATTACCTCAGGTGCATCCTACCAGTATGTTAAAGAAATTTTCGGCAATTCCGTAAGCGTTTTGAAAATCGGAATGGTAAATCCGCTTCCCGTGAACAAAATCAAGGATTTCGCTTCAAAGGTCAAAAGGCTTGTTGTTATAGAAGAACTTGACGGAATAATTGAAAGTCATTGCAAAAATCTCGGCATTGCCGTTGAGGGCAAAGAACTGTTTACTCCTTTGGGCGAGTATTCTCAAAAAACAATTGCCGAGGTTTTCGGAATCGAAAAGAAAGAAAGTATATCTCCCGATACGGTTTTGCCCGTAAGACCTCCCGTAATGTGTGCCGGATGTCCTCACAGAGGAATGTTCTACACTCTTTCGCAAAATAAAGTCACTGTAAGCGGCGATATCGGATGTTATACTCTCGGTGCACAGCAACCATTGGCGGCAATCGATACAACGCTCTGTATGGGAGCCTCCGTTTCGGGACTTCACGGCTTTAACAAAGCTATGGGCGAAAAAGGCGAAAAGAAGTCGGTTGCGGTAATAGGTGATTCGACATTTATGCATTCGGGTATGACGGGACTTGTGAATATCGCATATAATGCTTCAAATTCTACCGTCATAATTCTCGATAACTCCATAACGGGTATGACGGGACATCAGCAGAACCCCACAACAGGCTACAACATCAAAGGCGACCCCGCATCAAAAATAGATTTGGAATCTTTCTGCCGTGCAATCGGTATAAAAAGGGTTAGAGTTGTTGACCCGTACAATCTTATCGAGTGCGATAAGGCGGTAAAGGAAGAGCTTGAAGCGGAAGAACCGTCTGTTATTATTTCAAGAAGACCTTGCGTTCTTTTGAAATATGTTAAACCGAAAAAGCCCGTAAAGGTTGATACGGATAAATGTAAGGGCTGCAAAAAATGTATGAAGCTCGGCTGTCCCGCAATCAGAATACATAACAAAAAAGCCGACATTGACGAAACTCTTTGTGTCGGCTGCGGTGTGTGCGAGCAGCTTTGTGCATTTGATGCCATAAAAGGGGAGGAGTGATTACGATGGAAACAAAAAGCATAATGATTGTCGGAGTAGGCGGTCAAGGGTCACTTCTTGCAAGTAAGCTTCTCGGTAGAGTTCTTATGAACGAAGGGTATGACGTTAAGGTTTCCGAGGTTCACGGAATGAGCCAGCGAGGCGGCTCGGTTGTAACGTATGTAAGATACGGCGAAAAGGTTTATTCACCCATAATCGAGGAGGGCGAAGCCGATTTTGTAATTTCCTTTGAAAAGCTTGAAGGTGCAAGATGGGCGCACTGCTTGAAAAAAGGCGGAAAGCTTATTGTCAACACCCAGCAAATCGACCCCATGCCGGTAATTACGGGTGCGGCGGAATATCCTGCCGATATTCTCGCAGAGCTTTCCCAAAAGGGACTTGATATCGATGCTGTCGATGCTTTGTCTTTGGCAGAGCAGGCAGGCTCATCAAAGGCTGTTAACGTTGTGCTTATCGGCAGACTTGCAAAATATTTCCATATCGATTACGAAAAATGGGAAGAGGCATTGGCACAGTCGGTTAAGCCTAAGTTTATCGAACTTAACAAAAAAGCACTTTCGCTTGGATATAATTATTAAGAAAAGAGTTGGATTTTATGAAGTATTGGCAGGAAGAAATCGAAACCGCCTCTCGCGAGCAAATCACGCAGTGGCAAAACGAGCGTCTTTTGAAAACCGTAAAAAGGGTTTATGAAAACGTACCTTACTACAAAGCAAAAATGGACGAAGCAGGTGTAAAGCCGGAGGATATTAAGTCGATTGATGATTTAAGCAAGCTTCCCTTTACCTGCAAGCAGGATTTAAGAGACACTTATCCTTACGGACTTTTTGCCTGCAGTATGGATGATGTTGTCAGAGTTCACGCTTCAAGCGGAACAACAGGCAAGCAAACAGTGGCAGGCTACACTGCGAACGATTTGGAAATTTGGAACGATATTTGCGCTCGTCAGCTTGTTGCAACAGGTGCGGATAAAAGCTCAAAGGTTCACGTTTCTTACGGTTACGGTCTTTTTACGGGCGGATTCGGATTTCACGGCGGTGCCACAAAGCTCGGCGCACTTGCGATTCCCGTTTCGAGCGGCAATACCGCACGTCAGATAACAATACTTCAGGATTTCGGCTCGGATGTTCTTTGTTGCACTCCCTCATACGCTATGTACATTGCGGAAACTATGGAAAAGCAGGGCATAGATACATCAAAGCTTCCCCTTAAAGCAGGTATTTTCGGTGCGGAACCCTGGACACAGGAAATGCGTCTTCAGCTTGAAGAAAAGCTCAATATTAAAGCATATGATGTTTACGGACTTACCGAAATAATGGGGCCGGGTGTCGCATACGAATGTTCCGAACAGACGGGTATGCACGTAAACGAAGACCACTTTATAATCGAAGCTCTTGACCCCGACACGGGCAAACCCGTTCCCGACGGTGTACCCGGCGAAATCGTTTTCACCTGCATTACAAAGGAGGCTTTTCCGCTTATCCGTTACAGAACAAGGGATATAGCAATCCTTTCGCACGAAAAATGCTCCTGCGGCAGAACGTTTGTTAAAATGTCGAAGCCTATGGGCAGAACGGACGATATGCTTATTATCAGGGGTGTTAACGTATTCCCATCGCAAATCGAAACGGTTCTTCTCAATATGGGATACACACCGAATTATCAGATTGTTGTTGACAGGGTAAACAACCGTGATACTATCGAGGTTCAGGTTGAAATGTCGGATAAGCTGTTCTCCGATACGGTGACGGAAATTTCAAAGGCAGAGCATAAAATCGAAGAAGGCTTAAAATCACTTCTCGGTATAGCTGCCGATGTTAAGCTCGTTGCTCCGAACACAATTGCACGCTCCGAGGGCAAAGCAAAGCGTGTTATAGATAACAGAAAGAAATAAAAGGAGGCATATTATGACTATCAATCAATTGTCAATTTTCGTTGAAAACAAGGCGGGTGCGCTCGGTGAGATTACACACATTCTTGCCGAAGAAAATATTGATATCCGTGCTATGTCAATTGCCGACACCAAGGATTTCGGTATTTTGCGTCTTATTGTAAGCGATGAAGAAAAAGCTAAAAAGGTATTGCAGAAGAATGACTGCATCGTTTCGATTACGGAAGTTGTCGGTGTTGCGATAACAGACGAACCGGGAAGCCTTTCGAGAGTTATGGAGCTTCTTTACACAAACGGAATTAACGTTGAGTATATGTATGCTTTCATAACAATTTCAAAGCAGTATGCTTATGTTGTTGTTCGTGTTGAGGATAACAACAAGGCAATGAAAATTCTTGAAACAAACGGTGTTAAGTTAGTAAGCAAGGACGACATAAAAAATCTTTAAGAAAGTCGGGGTTTCGGTTTTTGCCGAAGCCCCGTGTTGTTATAAAAAGCTATGAATAATTGGATGAAAAATATAGATGACCTCAAATCTTTAAAAGACTTGAATATTCCGGGTACGCACGATTCCTCAACAAAATTCTGCTCCTTTTCGCTGTTTTCAAGATGCCAAAATATGTCTGTTTCCGAACAGCTTCAAATAGGTGTAAGAGCGCTTGATATAAGAGTTAACGGTGCAAAAGCCGTCCACTCTTTTTGCGTATGTAAAAAAAGCCGATTCGGAAAAGTGCTTACCGTTTACGATATCATAAAAGATGTTTACGGCTTTCTTGACAGTAACCCCTCCGAAACGGTAATGCTTTTGTTTAAGATGGATAGGGGAAAAAGCAGTGCCGAATGTCTTCGCCTGCTTTATGACGGTTTTATCAAGGCTAATCCCGAAAAATGGTATATCGAAAACAGAATACCGCTTCTCGGTGAAGTGAGGGGAAAAATTGTTTTGGTAAGAAGAACCGATTCCGATTTGGGAGATATCGGTGTTGATTTTACTTCTATGCCCGACCAGGGCGGAACAAAAGAAAGCTCCTGCGAAAAATTTTCACCCAATGCGGCAGATTCCGTAATCGTTCAAGACAGATACGGGCTTTTAAGAAACAAAAAGTGGCACAAAGCAGTCAAACCCTTGCTTGACAGCGGTGAAAAATACGGCGATGTCTTTATATTGAATTACCTTTCAACGGCAGGCTTGCCCGTCATTCCTCGTTTTAATGCAAAAAAAGTAAACGGAAAGTTTTTGATTTATCCTCTCAAAGCGGGCGGAAAATACGGAACGCTGATGTTCGACTTTGTGACGCTGCGGCTTTCGGAAAAAGTAATAAAGTCAAATTTTACCCTGTAAAGTCATTTACAGGGTTATTTATTGTGAATTTTATTAAAAATAAAAAGTGAGCATTTTAAAGAAAAACGGAGAAAAAACGAATAAAAAACAGATTTATAAATTTTTGTGTGAAAAAGGCACGGATTAGTCCGAAATTTTTATAAAAAAGTGTTGACTTTTCAAAAATTTAGCATTATAGTATATCTAACGAATTAGGCTCAAAGGGAGGCTGTATAATTGGAAAAAGACATCATTATTGACCTTAAAAACATTGATGTATCATACGGCGGAGAAAAAATACTTAACAATATAAGTCTTTATATCAGAGACAAAGAATTTATAACATTACTCGGTCCTTCGGGCTGCGGCAAAACCACAACGCTCAGAGTTATTGCAGGTTTCACCCAGCCGGATTGCGGTGATGTTATTTTTAACGGCAAAAAAATCAATGATACGCCCCCTTATAAAAGACAGGTTAATACGATTTTTCAAAAATACGCATTGTTTCCTCATTTGAATGTTTTTGAAAACATAGCTTTCGGACTTAGACTTAAAAAGAAATCGGATGAAGAAATTAAGCAGCGTGTAGCGGAAATGCTTGAGCTTGTTAACTTGAAAGGTTTTTCCAAAAGAAATATCGATTCTCTTTCCGGTGGTCAGCAACAGCGTGTGGCAATTGCCCGTGCGCTTGCAAATGACCCCAAGGTTTTGCTGCTTGATGAGCCGCTTGCGGCACTCGACCTTAAACTGCGTAAGGATATGCAGGTTGAACTTAAAAACATTCAGCAAAAATTGGGAATAACCTTTATTTTCGTAACACACGACCAGGAGGAAGCACTTTCAATGTCCGATACGGTTGTGGTTATGGATAACGGAGTTATTCAGCAAATCGGCACACCGCAAGATATTTACAATGAGCCTAAAAACGCTTTTGTTGCCGATTTTATAGGCGAAAGTAACATTCTTGACGGCATAATGCAGGAGGATTTCCGTGCAAGCTTTTCGGGACATACTTTCCAGTGCCTTGATAAAGGCTTCGGAACAGGTGAAGCGGTTGATGTTGTAATCCGTCCCGAAGACATTGTGGTAACAACGCCCGAAAACGGAATGATTTCGGGAACAGTAACCTCCGTTACGTTTAAGGGTGTTCATTTTGAAATTATCGTTGATATACGTGGCTTTAAATGGATGATTCAATCCATTCATGAGCAAAAGGTCGGTGACAAAATAGGTCTTGTGATAGAACCGGATTCAATTCATATTATGAAAAAATCGATTTATTCGGGAAAATTCGGTGATTACAGCTCCTTCAGTGATGAAATCGACCACTTATCCGATATTACAGAGGAAGAATAATTCGGGGGGAGGATGATTTTATGAAAAAGAAAACTCTTTCCGCAAAGCTTTTGGCAGCGCCGCATATTGTTTGGTCTGTGCTGTTTATAGTTGCCCCGCTTATTATGGTGGCTTATTATTCTTTTACCGATGCGGACGGAAACTTTTCTTTAGCAAACATTCAGGCACTTTCCTCCTATAAGGAAGTGTTCCTCAATTCAATATGGTACGGCATTGTCGCAACGGTTATCTGCCTTATCATAGCTTATCCTACGGCTTATATAATCTCACGCTCAAAGCTCAGAGTTCAAAGCACAATGATTATGCTGGTTATGCTCCCGATGTGGACAAGCCTTTTGGTAAGAACATATTCGATAATGTCGCTTATTGAAAACACGGGAATTATAAACACGTTTTTTGAAAAAATCGGAATAGGCCCTTTTCAAATGATTAATACATCCGGTGCCGTTGTTTTGGGTATGGTTTACGATTTCTTACCCTTTATGATTTTGCCGATTTATTCCGTTCTTACAAAGCTTGACAATAAGCTCGTCGAAGCGGCATATGATTTGGGTGCGGGAAAAATTACGGTTATTACAAAGGTTATTCTTCCGTTGAGCCGTTCGGGAATACTTTCGGGCATAACAATGGTGTTTGTGCCGTCTGTAAGTACATTCTATATTTCACAAAAATTGGGCGGAGGAAATTTTGCACTTGTAGGTGAAGTTATAGAAAGTCAGTTTGTAAATTCAAACAACTTTAATCTCGGTGCATCGCTGTCACTTGTTCTTATGGTTCTTATTCTTGTTTGTATGGCAATAATGAATCATTTTTCGGGCGAAGATGAAGTAACCGGAGGAGGTATGATGCCGTGAACAATAAAATGAGTGTTTCATCAAAGCTGTGCCTTCTTTTGGTTTATATCTTTCTTTACGCACCGATTATTGTGCTTATAATTTTTTCTTTTAACGAATCAAGCAGTACGTCTGTTTTCACAGGCTTTTCATTGAAGTGGTATGAGGAGCTTTTGCGTGATGAGGATACAATAAAGGCACTGAAAAATTCGCTTGTAATTGCCGTTTCTTCGGCGCTTATTGCAACCGTCCTCGGCACTGCCGCAACGGTGGGCATAGAAAAAATAAAAAGCAAATATGTCCGTTCGCTTATCAATAACATAACAAACGTTCCGATGATGAATCCCGATATAGTTACAGGTATATCTCTTTTGCTTCTTTTTGTTTTCGGAGCAAAGCTTTTGGGAATGAAAAGCGTTCTCGGCTTGCAGACGCTTATTATCGCACACGTCACGTTTAATTTGCCGTATGTTATTTTGTCCGTGTCGCCAAAGCTCAGACAAATGGACAGGCATCTTTCGGAAGCTGCGATGGATTTGGGATGTACGCCTGTGAAATCGTTTTTTAAGGTCATTTTGCCTTCGATTATGCCGGGCATAATAACAGGCTTTATTATGTCTTTTACAATGTCGCTTGATGACTTTATCATAAGCTACTTTGTCAGCGGCCCCGAATGGCAAACACTGCCGATAAGACTGTTCTCAATGACAAAAAAGAGAGTAAAGCCTGATATGTACGCGCTTTCAACGTTAATTTTCTTTGCGATTCTTGTTCTTCTTATGCTTATTAATTTTTCACAGGCAAGAGGAGAAAAGAAGAAAAAGGACAAATAATTTTCAGAACAGGAGGGGTGATATGAAAAAAATCACAACCTTGTTTCTTGTGTTGGCTTTAACATTTTCCTTTCCCTTAATTTCCTCCGCAAAATCTTCACCTCTTACGGAAAACGAGCTTGCGGAAAAATATAAAGAGCTTGCAGGCACGTCGATAAACGTTTACAATTGGGGTGAATATATTTCCGACGGCAGCGAGGGAACTTTGAATGTCAATAAGGAATTTGAAAAACTGACAGGTATTAAAGTAAATTACACAACATATGACACAAACGAAAATATGTACACAAAGCTCAAAAGCGGAGGTGCAAATTACGATATAGTGATTCCCTCGGATTATATGATTCAGAGGCTTATAAACGAGGGCTATCTGCAAAAAATCAACTACGATAATATCCCGAATTACAAAAATATAATGGAGAAGTATAAGGGACTTTATTATGACCCCGATGATGAATACAGCGTGCCGTATAACGTGGGTATGGTCGGAGTGATTTATAACACTTCCGTTGTAAAAGAAACTCCGAAAAGCTGGAGCCTGATGTGGGATGATAATTACAAAGGACAGATTTTGCAATTTAACAATTCCCGTGACGGCTTCGCAAGTGCGATGTTTTTGCTCGGAATAGATGTAAACACTCAAAACGAATCGGAGTGGCGTGCGGCATACAATAAGCTCGTTGAACAAAAAAGCGTTGTGCAGTCTTATGTTTCGGATGAAATTTTCAACAAGCTTGAATCGGGTGATGCGGCAATCGGTGCTTATTATGCGGGCGATTATTTGCTGATGAAAGAAAATAATGATGATTTGGCTTTTTATTATCCCGAAGAGGGTACAAACATTTTTATCGATGCAATATGTATTCCGAAAAGCAGCCGAAATAAAGAAGCGGCGGAGCTTTATATAAACTTTTTGCTCAGTGAGGATGTGGCACTTGCAAATGCGGAGTATTTGTGTTATGCCACACCGAACAAGCTTGTGCTTGAAAACGAGAATTACAGCTTAAAGGACAGCAAAATTCTTTACCCCGATGAGGAAGATATGCCCACGGTTTCTTATTTCCATAACTTGGATAGCGAAACGCTGTCGCTTATGACAACGCTGTGGTCACAACTCAAGGTTGAGGGTACGTCCAACACGGCAATATACATTAAGCTCGGTTCTGTTGCCGCAATAGGCTTGGCTGCAATTGTTTACAGCAGGGTGAAAAAGAAAAAACGTCAAAAGCTTTATGACGTTTGATGTTTAAGCAGGTGAAAAAATGAAAACAAAACCGAAGTCGGTTTTTCTGCTGTTTCTTACGGCAATAATATGGGGATTTGCGTTTGTTGCGCAAAAAGTAGGCGCACAGTATGTGGGCGCGTTTACATTCAACGGTATACGCTTTGCACTCGGTGCTGTTTCTCTTTTTCCGGTAATATATTTTTTTGAAAAAGAAAAGTTCGATAAAGAAAAATTCAAAATGACATTTAAAGCCGCACTCATCGGAGGTGTTTTCCTGTTTATAGCTTCCTCATTACAGCAGTACGGTGTCGAAATAACAAACAGTGCCGGAAAGTCAGGCTTTATTACAGGACTTTACACCGTTTTGGTTCCGCTGATTTCATTTGTGTTTTTTAAGAAAAAAACAAACGTACTCACTTGGATTGGTGCCGCCTTTTCCGTAGGCGGTTTGTACCTTTTGTGTATGACGGGCGAAGAGGGTGTGGGCATAGGCGATTTGGTTTTGCTTGTCGGCTCTGTCTTCTGGGCATTGCATATTTTGGTTATCGATAAATACGTTTCGCAAATCAGTGCGCTTAAATTCGCACAAATGCAATTTGCGGTGTGTTCGGTGCTGTGCATTGTCTGTGCATTAATTTTTGAAGATATAAGCTTTGCCGCAATCAAAGATGCCGCTGTTCCGATTTTGTACGGCGGACTTATGTCCGTGGGTGTGGCTTACACCTGCCAAATTCTCGGTCAAAAGGATTCCGACCCCACCTTTTCTGCGATTGTTTTGTCAACGGAATCGGTTTTCGGAGCAATCGGAGGAGCTTTGCTCCAAAACGAAAAGATGACAAATTCGGCATATATCGGCTGTCTGCTGATATTCGTAGGTATAGTTTTGTCACAACTTAAACTTCCCGAAAGAAAAACTGATTGAAAACCCTTGCTTTTTTTGTGCGTTTGTGATAAAATATTCCAAACGCTATGAAAAAGAGAGTAAGTGTTTGCAGTCAAAAGTCAGAGAGGGTGGGACGAGGCTGAAATCCTGCCTGTTTTGAGCAACACCGAAGTTCACTTTGGAGCGGCATACTGAAGCTGTCGGGTTGTAGGTTTTGACGTGTTTCCTGCGTTAAAGGAAAAAAGAGTGTTTGCTCTTTGCCGCAAGGCAGTGCAAAAATAAGGGTGGTACCGCGGAAGGTAATTTTATGCTTTCGTCCCTTGTAAGGGGCGAAAGCTTTTTTTATATTATTGATGAAAGGAAAGACCGAAATGAAAGAAATGCTCGAAAATATTGCCCGTGAAGCCAAGGCATCTCTCGAATTGGCTAACACGAAGCAGGAGCTTGAAAATGTAAGAGTTAAATATTTAGGCAAGAAAGGTGAGCTTACAGCCGTTTTAAAGCAAATGGGTAAGCTTTCTCCTGAGGAGCGTCCCGTAATGGGCCAGCTTGCAAACGAAGTCAGAACGTCAATCGAAGAGCTTGTTGAAGCAACGGAAGAAAAAATCAAAAAAGCATTGCTTGAAAAGAAGTTAAAGGATGAAAAGCTCGATGTCACAATGCCCGGCAAAAAAGCATCGCTCGGACATAAGCATCCGCTTAACATTGTGCTTGATGAGGTTAAGGATATCTTCCTCGGAATGGGATTTGATATTGCAACAGGCCCCGAAATCGAATGGGACTATTATAACTTCGAGGCTTTGAATATCCCGAAAGACCATCCTGCCCGTGATACACAGGATACTTTCTATATTACCGAAAATATGCTTCTCAGAACGCAGACATCACCCGTTCAGATTCGTGTTATGGAACAGCAGAAGCCTCCTATCAGAGTAATTTCTCCCGGACGTGTTTTCCGTTCGGATGCGGTTGACGCAACACATTCGCCGCTGTTTCATCAAATCGAAGGTCTTGTTGTCGATAAGGGCATCACAATGGGTGACCTTAAAGGAACGCTTGAAGCTTTTGCAAAAAGGCTTTACGGTAACGATACAAAAATCCGTCTTCGTCCGCACCATTTCCCGTTTACGGAGCCGTCCTGCGAAATAGACGTAACCTGTTTCAAATGCGGAGGTAAGGGATGCCCGATGTGCAAAGGCGAGGGCTTCATCGAAATCCTCGGTGCGGGTATGGTTCATCCCAAGGTTCTCAGCGGTTGCGGAGTTGACCCTGAGGTTTACAGCGGTTATGCCTTCGGCGTAGGTCTTGAAAGACTTGTAATGTTCCGCTTTGATATTGATGATATGAGATTGCTTTACGAGAACGATATGCGTTTTCTCGGTCAGTTTTAACTAAGGAGGGTGTCACGGTATGAATTTGTCTAAAAAGTGGTTAAATGACTATGTTGAAATTAACGTCAGCGATAAGCAGTTTGCGGATGATATGACAATTTCCGGTTCAAAAGTCGAAAGCTACGAAAAAGAGGGCGAAGAACTCAAGAACATAGTTGTCGGCAAGGTTGAAAGCCTTGAAAGACATCCCGATTCCGACCATCTTTGGATTTGCCAAATAAATGTCGGAAAAGAAAAAAATATCCAAATCGTAACAGGTGCGCAAAACCTTACAGCAGGTGATTATGTGCCTGTCGCACTTGATAATTCCGTTGTTTTCGGCGGACATAAAATAAAAAAAGGAAAGCTCCGCGGTGTTGAAAGCAACGGTATGCTTTGCTCGCTCGGTGAACTCGGTCTTACGGTTCACGATTTCCCGAACGCAATCGAGGACGGCATTTTTGTTCTCGGTGATGACTGCGAAAAAACATTGGGATTGGATATCCACGATGCCATCGGTCTTAATGATGTTGTTACGGAATTTGAAATTACATCAAACCGTTCAGACTGTTTGAGCGTTATCGGTCTTGCGAGGGAAGCTGCAGCAACATTCGGCAAGCCGTTGAAAATCAACGAACCCGTTGTCAAAGGTGTCGGAGGGGACGTAAACGAATATCTTTCCGTTACAATCGAAGAACCCTCAAAATGCTACCGTTATTGCGGTGCGGTTGTAAAAAATGTCAGAATCAAGCCGTCACCGAGGTGGATAAGAGAAAGACTTCGTGCAAGCGGTGTAAGACCTATCAATAACATTGTCGATATAACAAACTTCGTTATGCTCGAATACGGTCAGCCTATGCACGCATTTGACTTGAGATATCTTGACGGCGGTAAGGTAATTGTAAGAAATGCACGCAAGGATGAAAAAATAACAACCCTTGACGGTATTGAAAGGAACCTTTCCGAAGAAATGCTTGTTATTGCCGATGAAAACAAACCCGTTGCCGTGGCAGGCGTAATGGGCGGTGAGTTCAGCGGAATTATGGATGACACAACAACTATCGTCTTTGAATCCGCAGGCTTTAACGGCGTAAGTGTCCGCAGAACATCAAAAGCACTTTCACTTCGTACCGAAGCCTGCACAAGATATGAAAAAGAGCTTAATCCCGCAAGCTGTGAAGTTTGCCTTAAAAGGGCATTGGAGCTTGTCGAAATGCTCGATGCGGGCGATGTTGTCGGCGGCATAGTTGACTGCTTCCCCACACCTAAAGAGGCGGTTAAGCTTAGCTTTGAGCCTGAATGGGTAAATAAATTTATCGGTATAGATGTAAGTGCCGAGGAGCAGAAAAAGATACTCGAAAAAATCGGATTTACCGTTGAAAACGGAGAAATTACCGTTCCGTATTTCAGAAACGATATTGAGCATAAAGCAGATATTTCCGAGGAAATCGCAAGATTTTACGGCTATCAGGCAATTCCGAACAGAGAGCTTTCCGGTGTTGCAAATGCAAGACTTACGGAAAAACAGCAGCTTGAAAAGCTGATTCGTTCAACCTGCTTGGGCTGTGGCTTGACGGAAATCGAAACATTTTCGTTTATCAGTCCCAAATATTATGACAAAATCAATCTTCCGTCCGACAGCGAGTTCAGAAATTCGGTCGTAATTTCCAACCCTCTCGGTGAAGATACAAGCGTGATGAGAACAAACGCTATTCCGTCAATGATGGAAGTTCTTGCAAGAAACTATAAAAACAGAAACGAAAAAGCTCATCTTTACGAAATTCCCGTTGAATATACTTATCAGGGAACAGATACGCTTCCTCTTGAAAAGCAGAAAATTTGCATCGGTATGTACGGCGAATGTGATTTCTTCGAGCTTAAAGGTATTGTCGAAGAAATTCTTGAAAAAGCTGGACTTTACGGCTATGATGTTGAGGCTGTAAGCACAAATCCGACATTCCACCCCGGAAGAACGGCAAGGCTTACAATAGACGGTGAAGAATTTGCCGTGTTCGGTGAAATTCATCCCTCTGTTCTTGAAAACTACGGCATAGGCGAAAAATGCTACGTTGCGAGAATCGATGTTGAAACAATTTTCACAAAAGGCAGAAAGCCGAAAACATACAAGCGTTTGCCGAAGTTCCCCGCAACAAGCCGTGACCTTGCTTTTGTTTGTGACAGAGAAATTCCCGTTCTCACGCTTGAAAAAGCAATAAGCAGTGCCGCAGGCAAGCTTCTTGAAAAAATCGAGCTTTTCGATGTTTACACAGGTTCTCAAATCGAAGATGGCAAAAAGAGCGTTGCATTCAGCTTAAAGCTCAGAGCCGAAGACAGAACGCTTACGGATGAGGAATCCGATAATGTTGTCAAAAAAGCAATTAAGGCACTTGATAAACTCGGCATTTCCCTCAGAAGTTAAGATTTTGGCATATTTTTTAAGTAAAAAAATATGAAAAACCATTGTGTTATCGCAAAATGTAGTGTATAATATATTATATTGTGATACGGAGGTGTATTACTATGGATGATAAAACGATAAAATTTTCCATTAAAACAGAATGTGAGGATGAAATAAAAAAGAACCTTACCTATGTTTACAATTCTCTGAAGGAAAAGGGTTATAATCCCATTAATCAGATTGTAGGTTACATTCTTTCCGAAGACCCTACTTATATCACAACCCATAATAATGCACGAAGCGTAATTCGCAGAATTGACAGGGATGAGCTTATGCAAAAGCTTGTCGAGAATTACCTGAAAGATTAAAAAGGAGTTGTTCCGAGTGGCTGATGAAAAAAAAGTTCAAGATGAATTTTTGATGTTCAGAGGTAAGCCGATGGTTCGCTGCGGAAACACCGTTTATTACGGAGATATGAGAGATCCGTTTGTTGTTATGCTTTCAATAACTTCTACTAAACCCCTCGGTGATATCGAGGTTGCGGACAGAGTTGTTGTTCAGCTTCTTTCGACTGATTCAAACGCAAGTCCGAGAGAGAGAATCATTAAAAAGAGCGAAAAAAAGGGTCTTTATGCGGCAATCGATATCGGTGAAATTTGGCTCAAGCGTGCCTTGCAGCAAGCTGCGGCAGAGTAAGCTGTTATTGTTCGTCAAAATTATAAGCCGAAATAAAAAGGAGTTTTTCGTAAAGTCGAAGAACTCCTTTGTTTTTTAGCCGAAATGTTGAATCTACATTGACAATAATATGTATTTTTGGTATTATTGTTACAATATTAAAAATAAACAGGAGAGAGAATATGAAAAAACCAACTCTTAATTTCGGGGAATTTAAACAGCTTGATAAAAGGTTTATCACCGCCGAGGACGGGGTAGATGTCGAAAAAGTAACATCTGTCGCTTTTGAGGGCGAAACTCTTTATATAGCTGACGGTGAAAGTGTTTTTGCTTATTCCGACGGTAAAGTTAAAAAACTCAGAATAAAAGCATCAAAGCTTTTTTCAAGGAGCGGCAGACTTTTCGCAGCGGTGGAAAATTCACTTACCGAAATAAAAAAAGGCAAATGCAATAATATAGCATCCTTTTCAACGCCCGTCATCGATATTTCGGTGGCACTTGACGGTTCTGTATGGCTCATTACGGAAACCGAGCTTTTCCTTATGGAAAACGAAAATTTCGTCAAGGTTGTGGATTTGCCTGAGGGAACGGTTTGCCTTGCCGCACACGATAATAAATCAAAATACGGCGAAACCGTTTATATCGGCTCAACAGTTGAGGGACTTTTATCTATGAAAGGCAAAAGACGTCATTGGGCAGAGCTGCTTCCCGACGTAACGGGAGTTTTAAGCCAAAAAATTAATTGCATTTCAATTGATGCACTCGGCCACTTGTGGGTAGGCTCTGATGACGGTCTTAACATTTATGACGGAAAAAATTATTGGTTTAACGGCAACGATTTTTACTCTGTTCCCGACGGTTCTTTTAACGATATGTATTTTGCACCGGACGGCAAAAAGTATTTCGCAACAACAACCGGTATAATCACTCTCATCGAGGGTAAAATTTCATATTATTCATTCGGTGCATGGCTTCTTCATCCGAACGTCAAAAAAATCGCAGTTTCCTCTAACGGCACAATTGCCGCCGTTACTCCGAGGGGAATCAGCCTTATTACATCAAAAGAAATGACGCTTGAAGAAAAGGCCGCTCATTATGATGAAATGGCGGTAAAATATTTCACAAGGAACGAGGGCTATCAGGTAAACAGAACTCTCCGTAAATACGGCGACCTTGATTCGGGATGGCTTCCGAACTCCGATAACGACGGACTTTTTACGGGCGTTTACTGTGCAAGCCAGTGTTTTCGTTATGCAGTTACGGGCGATGAAAAAGCAAAAGAAAATGCCCGCAAATCAGTCAACGCAATGATTAAGCTTACCGAAATTACAGGCAGACCGGGATTTACGGCAAGAGCAACAAGATATTCTTATGAGGAAAATTTCGGAACGGGCAACAGAGAAGAATGGCACATTTGCGAGGATAACCCCGATTGTGAATGGCTTGGTGAAACTTCATCGGATGAAATGTCGGGACACTATTTTGCTTACGGAATTTATTTTGACCTTGTTGCGGATGACGAAGAAAAGAAGAAGATAGCAGAGGTTGTAAAGAAAATTACAGACCATATTATCGAAAACAATTTCCATTTGACTGATGTTGACGGTGTTCCCACAACGTGGGCGAACTGGGAACCGGAATTGTTAAACAATGATGACAGATGGTTTTACGAAAGGGGAACAAATTCTCTTGAAATTCTTTCGTTCCTCAAAACAACTTATCACGTTACAGGCGAAGAAAAGTATAACGAGGTTTTCGATATGCTTATCGAAAAACATCATTATGCAATGAATTGTATACAGTATAAGGTCGAGGACGGCCACGTTGCGCATATTGATGACCAGCTTGATTTTTTAAACATTTATCCGCTCCTTACATATACGGAAAACGAAGCTCAAAAAGAGTTTTTCAAAATGGGACTTACACATCATTGGCAGTATGAGAGGGTTGAGCGTTCGCCCTTGTTCAACATTGTCTACGGTGCTTTGACGAATAACAACTGTGATATCGAAAATGCTGCCAAATCGCTTTCCGAAATGAACCTTGACCTTGTAAGATGGCCCGTGTACAACAGTTACAGAAAAGACCTTGTTTGGGATGACGAGCAGGAAGAATTCGGCATACCCGCACAGCTTAAACATCCGGTTGAATACTATTCGAGAGTATTTGTGAACTATGACGGCAATCAGTTTGTGTGCGATTCGGGTGCGGAAGAGTTTGTTGAAATAAACACCAAAACAATTAACAGAACGGCAACTCTGCCGGGTGCTTTCGGAGCAAACGCAATGAAAGCCACTATGCCGGGGGTTTACCTTCTTCCTTATTGGATGGGAAGATATCACAAGCTTTTGGGCGATTGATAAATTTTTATAAATCAAAAAAAGGATTCCTTTGGTATAATTTTAAAAACCAAAGGAATCCTTTAACGTTATTCTTGTTTTATACGGTCTGTGCTTTTTTTTCAGTTGAAGTTATCGCTTAAACTGTTGCGACAAGATCTTTCATTGAATATAAGCCGCAATCCTTGTCGGAAATGAACCTTGCGGCATTAAGTGAACCGTTTGCGAAAATCTGCTTTGACGCAGCACTGTGGCTGATTTTTATTACTTCATCCTGTCCCGCAAAAATTATTTCGTGTTCACCGACAATAGTGCCGCCACGTACCGAATGAAGACCGATTTCATTCTTCGTTCTTTTTGCACGCTTGGAGTGTCTGTCAAACTCATATTTGGGAGCTTCTTTAAATTCTTCGCTGATTTCGTCTGCAAGCATAAGTGCTGTACCGCTGGGAGCGTCGATTTTCTGGTTGTGATGCATTTCGACTATTTCGATATCAAAACGGTCTCCCAAAATGCTTGTTGTCTTGCGTGCAAGCTCTGCAATAAGGCTAACACCCAATGACATATTTGCACTGAAAAAAACAGCGGTTTTTTCCGAAGCTGTTTTTATGTCGTTTTTCTGGCTTTCGTCAAGCCCCGTTGTGCAAATCACAACAGGCGTTTTTGTGTTTACAGCGTAATCGAGAATACCCTTGAGTGCGCTCGGATGCGAAAAATCGATTATAACATCAAATTTTTCTTTTGCATCGGCAGGCGAGGAATAAACCGGATATTCCGAAGAGGTTGTGTTGATGTCTGTTCCGCAAACAATTTTCAAATCCTCAAAAGTTTTGCAGCACTCGGTTATGATTTTGCCCATTTTTCCGTTGCAGCCGCTTAATAAAATATTGACCATTTTAAAATTCCTTTTGTTCAAACTTTAAATAAGATTGTATTTTCTGAGAACGTTTTCAAGCTTGTTGTGACCTTCCTCTGTCATACCTACAAGGGGAAGTCTGCATTCACCTACATTCATACCCATAATGTTCATAGCCTCTTTTACGGGAATGGGGTTAACGTCGGAGAACAGAGCATTGCAAAGCTCTGTGTATTCAAGCTGAAGTTTAACAGATTCCTTGGTTTTACCGTCAACGCCGAGTTGAGCAATGTCGTGGGCGATTTTCGGACAGATGTTGGAAAGAACGGAAATTGAGCCTTTGCCTCCCATTGCCGTGAATGCCGCAACTTCGTCGTCATTACCGCAGTAAATATCAAGACTGTCACCGCAAAGCGACATAGTTTTTGCAAGTG
Source organism: uncultured Eubacteriales bacterium (assembly GCA_964474295.1). Lineage (GTDB taxonomy): Bacteria > Bacillota > Clostridia > Oscillospirales > Acutalibacteraceae > SIG575. Next base: position 2,823 of record CAYYRN010000021.1, on the reverse strand, counting down.
CGGAAATGTTTGCATTTGCCTCTTTTGTTGCAATGATTTTTTCGTTTTGAGCAAGAATTGCATATGTTTCGGGAAGAATGTTCACACCCGTTCTTGAGGGAACGTTGTAAAGAATTATCGGTGTGGAAACTCTCTCTGCAATGTAGCTGTAATGCTCAATAAGACCTTTCTGCGAGGTTTTGTTGTAATAAGGTGTTACCATAAGCAAACCGTCAACGCCTGCGTTTTCGCACTCGTTGGCAAGTCTGACAGCGTATTTTGTCGAGTTGCTGCCGGCACCCGCAATAACAGGCACACGCTTGTTTGTAACGTCAACTGCGTATTTAACAACGTCAATATGTTCAAAGGTAGAAAGAACGGAAGCTTCTCCCGTCGTTCCCGCAATAACAATTGCATCGGTGCCTTCTTCGATTTGTTGGTCGATAATCTCACCCAAACGTCTGTAATTGACGTCCATATTTTTGTCAAACGGGGTAACAATCGCAACGCCTGCACCTGTAAATAAAGTTTCTTTCATTGGAATTTCCTCCTAAAGTTGAAATCAATCCATATAACCTTCGGCACAAAGAAGCTCTGCCATAAGAACTGCGCCGCCTGCGGCACCTCTTAATGTGTTGTGCGAAAGGCATACAAACTTGTAATCATACTGAGTATCTTCTCTGAGTCTGCCTATTGAAATTGCCATACCGTTTTCAAGGTCACGGCAAAGCTTTGTCTGCGGCATATTGTCTTCTTCATAGTAGTTAAGGAACTGCTTCGGAGCAGAGGGAAGCTCAAGCTCCTGGGCTCTGCCTTTGTAATTTTTCCAAATTTCTTTAATTTGGTCAATGCTCGGTTTGTTTTCAAATCTTGCAAAAACAGCACCCATATGACCGTTTGAAACGGGAACACGAATACACTGTGCCGTAAAGTTGGGCGAAGTTGCGTTTTCGATGTGGTCATCAACAATTTTACCCCAAATTTTAAGAGGCTCCTGCTCACTCTTTTCTTCTTCGCCGCTGATAAACGGAATTACGTTATCGACCATTTCGGGCCAAGTCTCAAATGTTTTTCCCGCACCTGAAATTGCCTGATAAGTGCAAACAAGCACGTCTTTTATTCCGAACTCGGAAAGCGGGAACAAGGCGGGAACATATCCCTGGAGAGAGCAGTTGGGTTTAACCGAGATAAATCCTCGTTTCGTACCGAGACGTTTTCTCTGAGCTTCAATAATTTTTGCGTGTTCCGCATTGAGTTCGGGAAGAATCATGGGAACATCGGGAGTTCCTCTGTGTGCGCTGTTGTTTGAAACAACGGGACACTCGGCTTTTGCGTATCTTTCTTCAAGAGCCTTGATTTTATCTTTTTCCATATCCACAGCACAGAAAACGAAATCGACCATCGAAGCGATTTTTTCAACGTCTTCAGAAGCGTTCATAATAATCATATCAGCCATTTTTTCGGGGATAGGCTTTTCCATACACCAGCGTGAGCCGACAGCATCTTTATAAGTTTTACCGGCTGTTCTGGGACTCGCCGCAAGAACCTTTACGTCAAACCAAGGGTGGTTTTCAAGCAGTGTAGCAAAACGCTGACCTACCATACCCGTGGCACCGATAATGCCTACATTAAATTTTTTCATAATAAAACCTCCGATTTTACAATTTGGCATTGAAAAATCACACAACAAGTGTTAATATATTAAATACCGTAATTACTTAATATAATACCATTATATGATATCATTGTCAAATATTTTTATGTACAAAGATAGAGGATTTATTATGAAAAAAAGCGACTTTTTCTACAATTTACCGCCCGAATTGATAGCACAGCATCCTATTGAGCAGCGTGAAATGTCACGTTTGATGAAGCTGGATAAAAAATCGGATAAAATCGAACACGGTCATTTTTACGATATTGTCGATTCTTTGCAAGAAGGCGACTGCCTTGTTTTGAACAATACAAAGGTTTTGCCCGCCCGTATTTACGGTGTGAAAGAAGAAACGGGTGCAGTTGTTGAATTTCTCTTGCTCAATCAAAAGGAGCTGGATGTGTGGGAGGTTATTGCAGGCCCCGGAAAGAGAGCGAAACCCGGCACAAGGTTTGCGTTCGGTGACGGAATTTTAAAATGCGAGGTTCTTGAAATTCTTGAAGGCGGAAACAGGCTTGTGAAATTTCTTTATAACGGAAACTTCTATGATATTCTCGATAAAATAGGCGAAATGCCGCTTCCGCATTACATAACGGAAAAGCTTGAGGATAAAGAAAGATATCAAACGGTGTATGCCGAAAATCTCGGCTCTGCCGCAGCACCTACGGCGGGACTTCATTTTACACCCGAACTGTTGGATAAAATAAAGAAAAAAGGCGTGAATGTCTGCTTTGTAACGTTACACGTCGGACTCGGTACATTCCGTCCCGTAAAGGAAGAAAACATATTAAACCACAAAATGCACAGCGAGCATTATTGGTTGCCCAAAGAAACTGCCGATATGATTAACAAAACGCACGAAAACGGAAAAAGGGTAATCGCCGTCGGCACAACCTGTTGCAGAACGCTCGAATCCGTTGCGACCTTCAGGGGCGAAATAAAGGAAGACGAGGGTTGGACTAATATTTTTATATATCCCGGATATGAATTTAAGTGTATCGACGGACTTATCACCAATTTTCATCTGCCCGAAAGCACGTTGATTATGCTGGTCAGTGCATTTTACGGCTATGAAAAAACAATGAAAGCATACGAAGAAGCCGTAAAGGAAAAGTACAGATTCTTTTCGTTCGGTGATGCAATGCTTATCCTGTGATTTTCACACAAAAAGGAGTTATTTATGTACAAAC
>CAYYRN010000020.1:25231-34446 GCA_964474295.1 uncultured Eubacteriales bacterium | reverse complement strand
AAAGTTCGCGGTATGGACATTTGCTTTGTTACAACCGCAAATACAGACGAAGAAGCCCGTGAATTGCTTACGCTTATGGGCGCTCCGTTCACAAAGTAAGGAGGAATTACTGTGGCCAAAAAAGCAATGAAAGAGAAACAGCAGAGAGCTGCAAAATTCTCAACAAGACAGTACAACAGATGTAAAATCTGCGGTAGACCACATGCCTACCTTCGCAAGTACGGAGTATGCCGTATCTGCTTCAGGGAGCTTGCTCATGAGGGCAAAATTCCCGGAGTTAAGAAGGCCAGTTGGTAAGAGCAATTGTTAAAAGGAGGTTGACGGTATGCAAATTACTGATTCTATCGCCGATATGCTTACAAGAATCCGCAACGCTAATTCAGCGAAGCATGACTCGGTGAAAGTTCCCGCATCCAACATGAAAAAAGCAATTGCTCAGATTCTTGTTGATGAGGGTTATATAAAAAGTTTTTCTGTTGAAGAAGACGGTAAACAGGGTATGATTGAAATTATCCTTAAATACGGCCCGAACAAAAGTCAGGTCATTACCGGTTTACGCAGAGTATCAAAACCCGGTCTGCGTATTTACTCAAGCTGCGAGGATATGCCTAAGGTTATGAAAGGCCTCGGCATCGCAATCGTTTCAACATCAATGGGTATTATGACAGACAAGGACGCACGCAAGGCAAATGTCGGCGGTGAAGTTCTTGCATTCATCTGGTAAGGAGGTGCTGTTAGAATGTCACGTATAGGCAAAATGCCGATTGATATTCCGGCAGGTGTTGATGTAACAATCGACGGCAGCACTGTAACCGTTAAAGGCCCCAAGGGCGAACTCACCAGAACAGTGCATAAGAATATCACAGTTGAAAAGGACGGCAACGTTATAGTTGTTACACGTCCCAATGATGAGAATCTCAACAAGTCCCTTCACGGACTTACCCGTACTCTCATCGCTAACATGGTTGAAGGTGTAAGCAAGGGCTTCTCAAAGGAGCTTGAAGTAAACGGTGTCGGTTACCGTGCCGCAAAGCAGGGCAACGAACTCGTTCTTACAGTTGGTTACTCTCACCTTGTTAACATTCCGGAAATCGACGGTATCAAAATCGAAGTTCCCGGTCCGAACAAGATCATCATTTCAGGATCTGACAAACAGAAAGTCGGCCAGTTTGCAGCAGAAGTTCGTGAAGTACGTCCTCCCGAACCCTACAAAGGCAAGGGCATCAAGTATGTTGACGAACACATCCGCCGCAAAGAAGGTAAGGCCGCTAAGGGCGGTAAATAATCTAACATCAAGGAGTGAAAAATTATGGTTAACAGACCTGACAGCAATAAGGCAAGAAGTCAGCGCCATAAGAGAGTCCGCGGCAAAATCAGCGGAACGGCAGCGCGTCCTCGTCTTAGTGTATTCCGCTCCCTTCAGAATATCTACGCTCAGTTAATCGATGACGTAAACGGTGTAACACTCGTTACAGCATCATCTGTTGAGAAAGATTTTGAAGAATACGGCGGAAATAAATCCGCAGCCCGCAAGGTTGGCGAAATGCTCGCAAAAAGAGCCATCGAGAAGGATATTACAGACGTAGTATTCGACCGTGGCGGATATATCTATCACGGCCGTGTGCAAGAGCTGGCCGAAGGCGCCCGTGAAGGCGGCCTCAAGTTCTAAGAAGGAGGAATAACTTTGGCTAATATTGACACACAGGCAACAAACGAGCTTCAGGAAAGAGTAGTTACCATCAACCGTGTTTCAAAGACAGTTAAGGGCGGTAGAATTTTCAAATTCGCAGCTCTTGTGGTTGTTGGCGACGGTAACGGAACCGTAGGCTTCGGTCTCGGTAAATCCGGTGAAGTACCGGACGCTATCCGTAAGGGTATTGAAGATGCCAAAAAGAATCTTATTAAAGTTTCTCTCAAGGGAACAACAATTCCTCATGAGGTAATCGGCAAATTCGGTGCAGGCGTAGTTCTTATGAAACCCGCTGCTCCCGGTACAGGCGTTATCGCCGGCGGTCCCGTGCGTGCTGTTGTTGAAACAGTAGGTATCAAGGATATCCGTTCAAAGGCTCTTCGTTCAAACAATCCGTGCAATGTTGTTAGAGCAACTATTGACGGTCTTTCCAAGCTTCGCAATGCAGATGAAGTTGCTGCGATTCGTGGAAAATCAACAAAAGAAATTTTAGGTTAAGGAGGGTGGACTAAATGGCAAACGTTCAGGTAAAGCTTGTAAGAAGCTTAATCGGAAGCAAAAAAGACCAGATTGCCACCGCCCATGCACTTGGTCTTCACAAAATCGGTGATGTTTCGGTTCAGCCGAGCAACCCGCAGACACAAGGAAAAATCAACAAAATTAACCACCTCATCGAGGTAACCGAAGCGTAAGCAAGGAGGTGCGACAAATGAAACTGCACGAACTTTCCCCGGTACCGGGTTCAACAAAAGAACGTAAGCGTATCGGTAGAGGTCCCGCATCAGGCCAGGGTAAAACAGCCGGTAAAGGACATAAAGGTCAGAAGGCACGTGCCGGCAGAGGTATCCGTCCCGGATTTGAAGGCGGACAGATGCCCTTGCAGAGAAGAATTCCCAAAAGAGGCTTCAACAACATTTTCCGTAAGGAATATGCAACAGTTAACATTGCAAGCCTTGATAAGGTATTCAACGATGGCGACACAGTAACAATCGAGGCTCTTGTAAACAACGGCCTTGTAAAGAAAACTCTTGACGGTGTTAAGGTTCTCGGCAACGGTGAAATTGCAAAGAAGCTTACAGTTCAAGTAAACGCTTATTCTGAAACAGCTAAATCTAAGATTGAGGCTGCAGGCGGAAAGGCAGAGGTGGTATGACATGATCAAGACCTTTGTTAATGCTTGGAAAATTCCGGAGCTTCGTAAGAAGATTCTTTTCACCGCCCTCATTGTTCTGATTTTCAGAATTGGTTCAGTCATTCCCGTTCCGTTTGTTAACCTTGCGGACGGACTTGACTCCAGTGCATATGCGGGTACTTTCATTCAGTACCTGAATATCATGACAGGTGAGGCATTCAACTATGGTACAATTTTCGCAATGTCAATCACACCGTACATCAACAGTTCAATCATAATGCAGCTTTTGACAGTTGCTATTCCCCCTCTTGAAAGACTCTCAAAGGAAGGCGAGGAAGGCAGAAAGAAAATTGCCACAATCACTCGTTATGTAACAGTCGGTCTTGCAATTATGCAAAGTACAGCTTATTACTTCTTCCTCAGAAGCGGCAACTACCTTTCGGTTGCAGCCGACGGCAGTGCTTTCACAGGCTTCTGGGCAGTCTTCCAGGCAATAACAATCATCCTTTGCTTCACCGCAGGTGCCGCACTTATTATGTGGCTCGGTGAACAAATCAATGATAAGGGTATAGGCAACGGTATTTCAATTATCCTTTTTGCAGGTATCGTTTCGAGAATACCTACAATGTTTGCAAATCTGTTCAGCACAGATTACGGATATTTGCAGTATGGCGGAGCTTATTGGGTACTTTCTCCCCTCGTTGTGGTAATCATGCTTCTTATGATTGCTTACATCGTTTGGATGGATAACGCAGAAAGACGAATTCCCGTTCAGTATGCAAAAAGAGTTGTAGGACGTAAGATGTACGGCGGTCAAAGCACACATATTCCGATTAAGGTTAATATGTCAGGTGTTATGCCGATTATCTTTGCAAGCTCAATTCTTTCACTTCCGCCGACGATTCAGTTGTTCATTTCAAACCCCTCGGACGGATGGAAGAAATTCTTTGATGTATTTACTTCCGACCACTGGGCATACGGTATTATGTACTTCGTATTGATTATTTTCTTTGCATATTTCTATGCGTCAATCCAGTACAATCCCGTTGAAATGTCAAACAACATCAGAAAGAACAGCGGCGCAATTCCCGGTATTCGTCCCGGCAAGCCCACATCCGATTATATCGGAAAAATCCTTTCGAGAATTACACTTCTCGGCGCATTGCTTATCAGTGTTGTGGCAATCTTCCCGATTCTCTACTCACAGATTTGCGGTCTGTTCCTCGAAAACGGTATGAACATTTCTTTGGGCGGTACATCGATTATCATTCTTGTCGGTGTTGCTCTTGAAACTGTTAAGACTCTTGAGAGCCAGATGATGATGCGTCACTACAAGGGCTTCCTTGATTAATTAAAGGAGAGTGTGTTTTTATGAAACTTATTCTTCTCGGCGCACCGGGTGCAGGTAAGGGAACACAGGCAGAGGTTATCTGCGAAAAGCTTTCCATACCTGCTATCTCAACAGGTAACATTATCCGTGAAGCTTTGAAAAACGGCACGGAAATGGGACTTAAAGCAAAATCGTTCATCGATGCAGGTCAGCTTGTCCCCGATGAAGTCGTAATCGGCATCATCAAAGACAGACTTGCAAATGATGACTGTAATAACGGATTTATCCTTGACGGCTTCCCTCGCACGATTCCTCAGGCAGAAGCTCTCGATAATATGGGCATTGTCATTGACAAGGTTATCGATATCGAGGTTCCCGATGAGAAAATCGTCAAAAGAATGTCCGGCAGACGTGTTTGTAAGGATTGCGGTGCTTCATATCATTTGGAGTACAAGAAACCTGCAAAAGACGGCGTTTGCAACATCTGCGGCGGCGAGCTTGTTCAGAGAAAGGATGACCATCCGGATACGGTTCTTGACAGACTTAATGTTTACCATGAGCAGACGGAACCGCTTAAAAACTACTATGGCAACAAAGGAATTCTTTGTGTAGTTGAGGGTCAGGAGGAAGTTAAAGACACAACTGCTCTTACCCTTAAAGCTTTGGAGGATTAAGCATGATAGTGCTCAAGACCACTCGCGAGCTTGCACTTATGCGTGAAGCTTGCAGAATATCGGCAGGAGCGTTAAAGGCAGCAGGGAAAGCAGTTCAGCCGGGCGTCACGACCGCTGAAATAGATAAGATCGCATACGAATATATAAAGAAACAGGGTGCAAATCCGAATTTCCTTCATTTGTATGATTTTCCTGCTACCGCATGCATTTCCATAAACGATGAGGTCATTCACGGAATACCGAGCAAAAAACGTGTAATTAGGGAAGGCGACATTGTCAGCATTGACCTTGGAGCCGAGCTCGGCGGATATAACGGCGATAATGCCGCCACTTTCGCAGCAGGAAAAATAAGTCCTGAGGCGCAGCGGCTGTGCGACGTCACAAAAGAGAGCCTTTACGAAGGCATCAAAAAGGCGCTCGCAGGCGGCAGACTCGGTGATATCGGCTGGACAATCCAAAATTACTGTGAACAGCGAGGCTACGGTGTTGTGCGAACCTTCACGGGACACGGCATCGGCAGAAAAGTTCATGAAGACCCAAGCGTACCGAATTATGGCACACCGGGAAGAGGTGTGCGTCTGTTGCCGGGCATGACAATTGCCATTGAACCTATGATAAATCAAGGTGTTGCAGGCGTAAAAACAATGTCAGACGGCTGGACGGTAAAAACGGCTGACGGAAAACTTTCGGCACATTTTGAACACACGGTGGCTATAACCTCAGACGGGCCGGTAATTCTTACCGCTCTTTAATGGGAGGAAAGCCGTGGAATTCAAAACAGGCAGAGTTGTCAGGTCGAAAGCCGGACACGATTCGAACAATATTTTTGCGGTTGTCGGGGCTGACGAAAACTATGTTTTTATCAGTGACGGGAAAGAACGCAGGGTTGAAAAACCCAAGCGAAAAAACCCAAAGCACATTGAGGTCACACCTTATATGCTTTCACCCGAAGAAATGGCAGCCAATGGAAGGTTAAGGAAAGCACTCGGCAGAATTAAAGCCGAGGCAGACAAATCATCAGGAGGTTTTGTTGATGTCCAAACAGGATATGATAGAGGTTGAAGGAACCGTTATCGAAGCTCTTCCGAACGCAACATTCAATGTTGAATTGGAAAACGGAGTTAAGATCTTAGCTCACATTTCCGGAAAACTCAGAATGAACTACATTCGTATTCTTCCGGGAGATAAAGTGACGGTAGAAATGTCGCCGTATGACCTTACAAGAGGTCGAATTACTTGGCGATCCAAATAAGTAAAACAGTACAGCAAAGCTGTGCTAAGCAAGTATTATTAGGAGGTATTCAATTATGAAAGTCAGACCTTCTGTAAAGAAAATTTGCGAGAAGTGCAAGATTATTAAACGCAAGGGAAAAGTAATGGTTATCTGTGAAAATCCCAAGCACAAGCAGCGTCAGGGTTAATCCGACGCAAACCACTTAATGGAGGTGCAACTGACAAATGGCACGTATTTCAGGTGTTGACTTGCCGAGAGAAAAGAGAGTTGAAATTGCTCTTACCTATATTTTCGGTATCGGTCGCAAAACTGCAAGTGACATTATAGCAGCAACAGGTATCAATCCCGACACAAGAGTTAAGGATTTGACCGAAGAAGATGTTTCTAAGCTTCGTGAGTATATTGACCACAACGTTAAAGTTGAAGGTGACCTCAGAAGAGAAACAGCATTTGATATTAAAAGGCTTATCGAAATCGGTTGCTATCGTGGCGTACGTCATCGTAAGGGTCTGCCCGTAAGAGGTCAGCGTTCAAAGACAAACGCACGCACACGTAAGGGTCCGAAAAAGACAATAGCTAACAAGAAGAAGTAATTGAAGGAGGAATAAGTAATGGCAAAAACAGTAGCTAAAAAAGCCGGTGCAACACGCAGACGCCGTGAACGCAAGAATATCGAGCGTGGAGCAGCTCACATTCAATCCACCTTCAACAACACAATCGTAACAATTACCGACACTCAGGGCAACGCTGTTTCATGGGCAAGTGCAGGTGAGATGGGCTTTAGAGGTTCAAGAAAATCTACTCCCTTTGCAGCTCAGACAGCAGCAGAAACAGCAGCAAAAGTTGCTATTGACCACGGTATGAAAACAGTTGAGGTTTACGTTAAAGGCCCCGGACAGGGACGTGAAGCTGCAATCAGAGCATTGCAGACAGCAGGTCTTGATGTTACAATGATCAAGGATGTAACTCCGATTCCCCACAACGGCTGCCGTCCTCCCAAGAGAAGACGCGTATAACCTAATTTTTGGAGGTGTAATATTATGGCAAGATATACCGGCCCGGTATGTAAATTGTGCCGCCGTGAAGGCAAGAAGCTCTTCCTCAAAGGCGACAGATGCTATACAGAGAGATGCGCTTTTGAACGTCGTTCATATGCTCCCGGTCAGCATGGCCAGAGCCGTAAAAAGGTTTCCGAATACGGTTTGCAGCTTCGTGCTAAGCAGCAGGCAAGACGTTACTACGGCGTAAATGAAACTCAGTTTCATAAGTATTTCCTGATGGCTGAAAAGCATCAGGGTGTTACAGGTGAAAACCTTCTCAGAATTTGCGAAAGCAGACTTGATAACGTTGTTTATCTTCTCGGCTGGGCAAACTCAAGAGCAGAGGCAAGACAGCTTGTAATTCATGGACATTACGAAGTAAACTCAAAGAAAGTTGATATTCCGTCATATCTTCTCAAAGCAGGAGATACGGTTTCCATTAAGAGCAAGAGTAAGGACAGCGAGAAGTTCAAGGCAGTTCTTGAAGCAAACGCATCACGTCCTGTTCCGCAGTGGCTCGATCTTAACAGGGATGCTGCAACAGCAAAAATCGTTTCACTTCCCGAACGTGATCAGATCGGCGCTCCCGTTGAAGAACATCTCATCGTTGAGTTCTACTCTAAATAATCCGCTGAACAGTCGGATATGGGGTTTGGCGGTAAAAGATTATTTTGCCGCATAAGCTAAAAGAGTGACATATCATAAACGAAGGAGGTTTTCAAATGATTGGAATAGAGAAACCGAAAATTGAAACACTTGCACATGAAGCCAACGGCACCTACGGTAAGTTTGTTCTTGAACCCCTTGAAAGAGGTTACGGACTTACTCTCGGTAACTCGATGAGAAGAGTTCTTCTTTCATCGCTTCCGGGTTATGCAATTACTTCCGTAAAAATCGATAACGTTCTTCACGAGTTCTCGACAATTGAAGGCGTTAAAGAAGATGTAACAGAAATTGTTCTTAATTTGAAAGAAGTAATTTTGAAATTCCACGGTGACGGTCCCAAGGTAATGTATATCGAGGCTGACGGTGAAGGCGAAATTACTGCCGGTGACATAAAAACCGACAGTGAGGTCGAAATCATCAATCCCGAACATCACATTGCATCGTTGGATAAAAATGCTCATGTGTATATGGAGTTGACCTGTGATAAAGGACGCGGTTATGTTTCGGCAGAGCGTAATAAGAAAATTATGCAGCCTGCAATCGGCGTAATCGCAATTGACTCAATCTATACTCCCGTAATCAAGGTTAACTATACAGTTGAGAACACACGTGTCGGTCAGATTACCGACTATGACAAGCTCACGCTTGAAGTGTGGACAAACGGCACAATTACCGCAAAGGAAGCCGTTTCTCTCGCAGCCAAGATCCTCAACGAGCACCTCAACCTCTTCGGTGACCTCTCTGATGAGGCATACGACACAGAGGTTATGGTCGAGAAAGATGACAACGGTAAAGAAAAAATCTTAGAGATGACCATTGAGGAACTTGACCTGTCCGTTCGCTCATTCAATTGCTTGAAGAGAGCGGGTATCAATACTGTTGAGGACTTGATTAACAAGTCTGAGGATGACATGATGAAGGTTAGAAACCTCGGCAGAAAATCTCTTGATGAGGTTGTTGCAAAGTTGTCCTCCCTTGGTTTCGAGCTCCGCGCGGAAGAAGAATAAAGGAGTGATTTTAAATGCCAGGTACCAGAAAACTCGGCAGAGCAAGCGATCATCGTAAAGCAATGCTCAGAGCAATGGTAACATATCTTATCGAGAACGGCAGAATTGAAACCACCGTTACAAGAGCAAAAGAGGTTCGTTCTATGGCTGAGAAAATGATCACAGTCGCTAAAGACGGTTCTCTTGCATCAAAACGTCAAGTATTGGCATATCTTACAAAAGAAGATGTTGCTAAGAAATTGTTTGATGAAGTTGCTCCTAAATACAAAGAAGTAAACGGCGGCTATTGCCGTATTATCAAGACCGGCCCTCGCCGTGGTGATGCAGCCGAAATGTGCATCATCGAACTTATCTAAGTTGTCTTAAAGATACGTTAACACAAAATGACTGTGTACAGTCTGAAAATCGAGGTTCATCGTTCGGTGAGCCTCGATTGTTTTTT
>CAYYRN010000020.1:16880-25131 GCA_964474295.1 uncultured Eubacteriales bacterium | reverse complement strand
GTCACCGCCGTTTGCACTGTAAGCGTGGGTTCCACGGTTTAAAACAGCCAATCCACGATTTCCTTCAAAAAGTCCGCACCACTTTTGGCACATAACTTCCTTGCTTTCCTTTACCATTTCTTCCTTGCCGAAAAGCATTTGAGAAACCGCTTTCGGGTTTTTGAATGTCGTGCCGAAATTAAGCTTGTACATTGTGTTTACATCATTTATGAATGTTTTGATGTGAATGTCAATGTAAGAATCGTTTTTCGGCACGGTGTAAGTGATAACCGCAAAAGAATTTCCGTTTTTGAAAGTAGCTTGAATTTTGCATCTGACATTTCCGTTTTCGATTACTCTAACATTTTTCAAATTTTCGCAGGAATATCCGTTAAAGCTGTTGGCTTCACTGTCTGTGAGGAGCGTAAATTCACCTTTTTTATCATTGAAGCTGTCAACTGTCATTCCCCACGGGTCTTCGTTATCTTTGTAAACGTTTATTTTACAGCTTCCGCTTTCAAGATAATCAAACCCGTCAAAAGTGTATTTGTCGATTAATCCGGTCACTTTGCTGATGTGTATTTCCCTCTTATCGTTTTTGAAAACAAACGCTGAATCGGTTTCTTCGCAGGCTTCTATGGGTCTGCGAGGCAGCTTTACTATGTTAAGCTTGCAGTCGAATCGGTTGATGCACATCGGTTTGAGTGTGGCACGGAAAACAATGCGTTTTCTCCAGTCGAGATTTATGTTGCTTTCTTCCTGCTCGTTCTGTGATGCCAAAATGTTGCCGTCCTCGTCATAAACCGTTGCGGTTGTAACCTCGTTTTCGTTGCGGTTTTGGTCTTCAAGGTTAAATTCAACCTCAATATCCTGCGTGACAGTGTAGGGGTTGGGGTTAAACACAAGCACGGGTATTTCACCGATTTTACCCTCTTTTTGTCCGCTGCAAAGCTTAAAGAAAGCTTTCGTACAAATTTTTGCCGCAACTTCTCTGCCGTAATTGATTAGACGTATTGAATCTTCCTCGCCGCTTTTTATCATAGAGCCGGGAAGAACATCGTGAAATTCGCAGAAAAGCAGAGCTTTTACGGCTTCGGAAAACTCCTTTTTATCATAGTCTATGCCGGAAGCGACAATCATTTTTTCGCAAATGTTTAACTCGTTTTCAAGCGCACGGTGAAGTTGTTTGATTCTCACCATAGATGTGTAACAGCCGACCATACAATGGATAAGAGAAGAATCGATGACGGTTTTAAGCTTTGATTTTTCGATTTTGCCGAAATATTCTTCAAAGGAAGAATGTTTAACTAAAACATCCTTGTGCGTTTCCATATAATTTTTAAGCTCATCAAGGTCAACCTTCGACGGCCCGCCGCCGTGGTCACCGATACCCCAGAGTAAAAGATTGGGGCCGTCCTGAACACGTTCAAGTGTGCTTTCAAGTCTTTCTATAATTTTTCCTTTTGCCGAATTATATCCGTTTTGCGAAATATGACCGATTATCTCGCTGCCGTCATAACCTTTCCAAATAAAATCATCATCTTCACTTATTCCGTGAGGACGGTGAAAAACGTAGTGCTTGTAACCGCATTTTTTGAGAATTTGGACTATTCCCTGTGCGTGACCGAAAGAATCGTAGTTGACGGCGGTTTCGGGTTTTATTCCGAATTTTTCTTCAAAATATTTATTGCCGACCTCGATTTGACGTATAATCGATTCGCCTGACGGAATAATGCAGTCAGGCTGCAAATACCAGCCGCCTGTAATTTTCCATTTGCCCTCTTTTACCAAATTCTGTATTTTGGCAAACAGTTCAGGCTCGTTTTCCTCAACCCACTCATACAAAAGCGATTCGTTATGGTTAAAAACAAAGTCGTCATATTCTTCGCAGAACTTTGCCGCAACACGGAAAGTTGAAATGGCCTCAGCCGTACCTTCTTGCCTTTGCCACAGCCAAACGGGATCTAAATGTGCATTGCACAATAAATAAATTTCTTTCATTTTTCTCACCTCTGAAAGAAGTATAACACAAATACTTTTGCAAAACAATCATCAATTTAAGAATAAATAAAAAGAGCTGTAAAAAACCTGCGTTTTTTACAGCTCCGCTTATTAGGACTTGATATTATTTTTTAGAGCATTACCTTTGCAAGGAAGCTTGCCAAAGCGTTAACGGGAAGAATTGCAACAACAACTTTTATAAGTGTATCGCAAATAGCGGAAACGATTCCGCCCCAATCGAAGAATTTGCCGAAGCTGTCACTTGTCGGAACGCCGTCATAATCAAGTGCAAAAGGCTGTGTGTAAATAACGCCGCCCACACCGTATGCTTCTGCTCTTACATAGTTTCCGATTTCGTCCGAATAATCGTCAAGGTCAATTGTGTTGCCGACGTGGATAACCTTGCCGTTAGCAATCCAATGTACGATAAGAGCGTTTTCGGCTTCAAGAGTTATCGTGTCGTTTACGTCATCAACTTTAACGTTTGTGAAAAGGGGAGAAGCAGCGTCTGTCGGTGCATAATACTTCTGACCTTTACCGCCGTTAGCCATTTCGGAAGCACTTTGCTCTATTATGCCGTCAAGCTCCGTAGCCATTGCAAGAGCATCGGAAGTGCCGAGGGCTTTAAGCTCATCTCTGAGTGTTACAAGCTCATCATAGTTTCCGACATATTTACTTGCTGCGAAAAACTCACCGTTCAGAAGATTTTTCTTGAGGTTTTCCGAGGTGTTGGCGGGCATATAATGCATAGTGTAACCCGAATCGACAATATCAACGTTGTGTGCATCGGTTGAAGCGATTGCGAAAACATTTCTGCCGAGAGGAAGCAGGTCTTGAAGCATAGTGTCCCAAAGCTTTCTGTCAAAGCGTGTTCTTGCATCACCCTTGCTGTTGACATCAATACCTATGCAAGCATCGTAATCAAGAAGAAGCTTTTCAAACTTTTTGATTTTGTAATTGTAAACAGCGTCATCCTTGTTGTAAGCGTCTGCTGTGTAGATTTCGTCTCTTGCGTCGGAGTATTCGCCGGGATGGTTGATAACACAAACACCGTCGAGCTTGTCAATGGCACTTATAACCGATTTGTAATCGCTTGTGCCGCCGAGACGTCCGTTGCCGTAATCAACAAACCAAGTGTTGACGTGAGCGTTGTTGAAGGATGTGCCGTTTTGCTCGTTTCCGTAAGGAACGGCGAGCATCTGCTGACCTTCTTTACTGCCGGAAAGAGTTTGCGAATAATACTCGTCACCTGCGGCAGAAGTGATGATTTTATAAGCATTTCCGTTTGCGGCAATACCTTCGGGAGAAAGTGCATCATCGCAAAGAATTTTGTTTCTGAAAATGCTCATAACCTTCATAGCGGGTACGTGGTTTGTTGAAGTGTAACCGTAAAAAGTTGTGCTGTGGTCTGTAACGGCATAAATGTCAAACCCTAATTCGTAATGTCTTTCCGCCATTTCGGGGAGGGTGTTTTTACCGTCACTGAATGTTGTGTGTGAGTGGAGGTCGGCTTTGTAAACATTGTAAGTGTCAAAGTCAACACCGTCATAGGGATTGCTGATTGTGTAATCAACATCTTCCGTGTCAGCCGCCAAAGTCATCGGTGAAACGGCAAAAAGAGTTGTGGCACTCAGCAAAACTGCCATAAATTTTTTAAATTTCACATCTATTCCTCCTATCGGAACGTTATTTTAGTATCTTACAGTTTAACATATTTTTCAAATTTCGTCAACTTATTTGTGATGTTTTGTTTAATATACCAAATTGAAATTTTATTACACCGAAGACAAAAAGAGTGATAAAGCCGAAAAAACCATTTTAATTTTCACAATTTGACGGAGTAATGTCGGGGGATTTTAGAATTGCATTATTTTTTTCTTCCGTTTTTCCTACACACTTGTTTTTCACCGTATATGCGTTGTCGAAAAAATTATCCGAAATTTCAACACTGTTTATATATTCAAACAAAAAGCGGTGTTCATTGCCGTATGCTCTTTTAAAAGTGTTTCCGCAAATTTTAAGCTTACCGTGAACAAATTTATTTGAGTCTTTGTTCATAACTTTCGGAGTGCATCGAATGGAAAATGAATTTTCTTTTCCCGACGAATAATCACAAAAAATAATTTTATTATTTTTAAAGACAACATCTTTTGTATATCCCGATTCAAACCAAAAATTGCAATCATCTTCAATAAGCAGGGCAGGGCCGGAGAGCTTTTCAAACACATTGTTCTCAATCAAAACTTTTCCTCTTGTGGTGCAAAGGATACCTCTGCCGGAGGTATAACCGAAAGTGCAATTTTTGATATGCAGGTTCGGAGTACAGATCGCGTTTTCGACAACATCCTTTTTCAGTTCGATATCGGGAATATCCCTGTCAAGAAAGATGCGGCAATCAGTATCGTTGAGCCGCTTGTATTTTACAACGGTTGCCGAGTAATAGGGAATCAAAGTGTCCCATTTTATAAATTCGATTTTGTCGCCTTTTTCAAAAGCTTGAAAACCCCAAGTTTCTTTGTGGATAAAACGCAAAACGATGCTTTTATCCTTTTTTCTTTTCTTTATAATTTGTAAGTGTGTTCCGTGTACGTTCACAAAGTCATCGTGAGCGCCGCAGGCTTTGCAGTTGTCAAGGAGTAATTGTCCTTTGCATCCGGAAAATTGAAAAAAGTCGGCAGTGCTGGCGATGGTTCGACCGTCTTTGGGTGTAAAATCACAATTTTTGTATGTGACGTTTTCACAAAATTGCGAAACCATTCCCAAACCGTGCATAAATTTTATCCGCAAGTTTTCAAAAATCAGATTTGTGCATCGCTGAAACAATCCGCCTGTTTGATCACGCACTATGTTTCGTGTTTGCACAATGCTGTTTGGCGGTAAATTGAGAGATTTGTTTTTTAAACTTAATTTGAGTGTGTTTGAATTTATCCGTTCTGCTTTTTTTATTGTTAATTTTTTACAGTCAAAATCACGGCTCAACTCGGTTTCGGGATCAAAAAGCTTTGAAAATCTTTTGGAAGAATTGTGTTTTTCTTTCCAGTAGGGTTTCCCGCAAAGGTCATTCTCTCCCAGCCAAATTAAGTTGTGTCTTTTTGTCTCAAAAAGGCAGTCACGGTTTATTTCAATAACGCATATGCCGTTATTGTTTGCAAGAATTTTAAATTCCGTCATTGTCGGAACAGCATAGTCAACGGTTAAATTTTTAACGGTAATGTTTTGACACTTATCAAATAAAAACGGAGTCATTTTCCCGTGTACGGTTATGCTCGCACCGTTCCCGTCAATCGTAATGTCTTTTTTCTCTTTCAAATATATTGCGGCTTTTCTTGACCCGTTCGGATTTTCACGTTTTGTTGCCGTATTGGAGCAATAATACCCCTCAAGGTCAAACGAATCGTCACTTCGTACATCATAAACTTTTTCTTTTTCAAGAAAAACCGTGTCACCGTCTTTTACGGCGGTAAACAGTCTGCTTAGCTCGTTCATATTCATTCCTTTTCTTTGCTGAATTTTTATCTTGATTGTATCGTCTAATCAAATTTTTGTCAATATCAAAAAAAGATATTAATTTTAATGTTTTTTTATTTTTTAAATATAATTTATTATTGAATACGCAAGAGCAAAGTGTTATACTGTACTTGTAAAAAATTACCTTTGAGGAGGAAGTTTAAATGGCAGTAAAAAGCAGAAAGTTAAAATTTTTGTCTGTTTTGCTTGCGGCTGTAATGTTGCTCGGTATGTTCCCCATGGGAATGTTTACGGCAAGTGCCGCAACCGAAGGTGTGCTTATGTACTCCGTCAATGACGGCAAAGCGACAATAATCGGCTGTGAAACGAAAGCGTCGGGAGAGGTCGTTATTCCCGAAACGCTCGGTGACTGCACAGTTACGGCAATCAGCCTTTACGCTTTTGCCGAATGTGAAAGCATAAAGAGCATTGTGATTCCCGACAGTGTTGAATCAATCGGTCATTATGCTTTTTCGGAATGTACGGCACTTTCATCGGTTAAGATAGGCAAAGGTGTAAAAAGCATAGGAAACAATGTTTTTGCAAATTGTACTTCTTTGGAAAAAATCGAGGTATCATCAGACAATACCGCTTACACAAGTGACGAGACGGGTGTGCTTTACAACAAAGCAAAAACCGAATTGCTTCTTTACCCTGCGTCAAACTCCGCAACAATATACACGGTGGCGGAAAATGTTAAAACAATTGCCGACAGCACCTTTGCGGCAAGCAAAAACGTTAAAACAATTGTTATGGGCGACAACGTTGTTTCAATCGGTATGAACGCTTTTTCGGGAAGCAGAAAGCTTGAAAGCGTAATTATCGGCAAGGGTGTGACTTCAATAGGCAAAGATGCGTTTGAAGACTGTTCGGCACTTACAGGTATCAGCGTAGGCACCGACAACACTGTTTATTGCAGCGATGAAAACGGTGTGCTTTATAACAAAGCCAAAAATAAAATAATAAAATATCCTGCGGGAAATGTAAGAACAGCTTTTACGATTCCCGACGGAGTAACCGAAATAGACGTGCTTGCTTTTTCAAGGGCGGTCAACTTAAAAACACTTACCGTAAGCCGAGATGTTAAAACAATAGGCGCATCCGCTTTCTACAGTTGTACCGGCATAACCGATGTTAATTACTTAGGCTCTGAGGAAGAGTGGAAAAGCATAACGATAGGTGCAAACAACGGCTTTCTTACAGCGGCGAAAATTACATATGCCCAGGGCAAAGAGCATGAACATTCATACACGCCGAGTGTAACAACAAAAGCCGGCTGTACAACAAGCGGCGTAAGAACATATAAGTGCGATTGCGGAAGTTCTTATACGGAAACAATTCCTCCTACGGGCCACAGCTTTAAAGACAATATCTGCACAAAATGCTCGACAAAGGAATACGTTTTCACAACAGACGGAACAAACGCAAAAATCACAGCCTACAACGGCATCGGCGGTGCAGTGATAATTCCTTCAAAGTTAGAGGGATATAACGTTAACGCAATTGCCGACAGTGCGTTTGAAAACTGTGAAAAGATTACATCCGTTGCAATCCCCGATACCGTAAAAGATATAGGAAGCTGTGCTTTTTACAAGACGGGTTATTACAACAAATCTTCAAATTGGGAAGACGGTGTTTTGTACATTGGCAATTTCCTGATAGAAGCCGGCAGCGGAGTAAAGGGCGAATATAAAGTAAAGGACGGCACAAAAATAATTGCCGATTACGCTTTCGCTTCACGCTCCGAATTGACATCCGTCACTTTCCCCAAGGGACTTGAGGTTATCGGTGATTCGGCTTTTTCGGGCTGCACGGGAATTAAGAATGTTAACTGCGGTGTGAGTGAAGAAGAATGGAAAAACGTTGTCATCGGCAGGAACAACGAAAGCATTACATCGGCAGAAAAGAAATATGTTCACATTCATTCTATGGTAACGGTTTCGGAAAAATCAGCTACCTGCACAGAAGACGGATATAAAACGCAAAAATGCTCCTGCGGTCAT
The DNA here is from genome assembly GCA_964474295.1 of uncultured Eubacteriales bacterium. Lineage (GTDB taxonomy): Bacteria > Bacillota > Clostridia > Oscillospirales > Acutalibacteraceae > SIG575. The sequence continues at coordinate 17,641 of CAYYRN010000020.1, read as the reverse complement.
GAAGAAACGGTCACTTATCCCGCAGCGGGACACTCTTTCAGCAACAATGTTTGCTCAAGCTGTCAGCAAAGGGAATATGAAATTTCTATCGTCAACAACGAAGTTACGGTTATCGGCTGCAATGCTTCTCTCAGCGGGGTAGTTAAAATTCCCGAAACAATCAGCGGATACAATGTAACGGCTATCGGCAGCAAGGCTTTCAAAGGAAATGAAAAAATCGAAAAGCTTATCATTCCGTCAAGCGTGTCGGCAATAGGTCAGCTTGCATTTGCAGGGTCGAAAATTAATTTTATCGAAGCTGTCGGCAACGAAAACTTCTGTTCTGACGAAAACGGAATCCTTTACAACAAAAACAAAACCGTATTACTTTACTGCCCGACGTCAAAAGCGGGAGAAAACCTTGAAATACCGGACGGCATAACGACAATCGGAGCAGGGGCTTTTTACGGCTGCAAAAATGTTAAAACCGTTAAAATTCCCGAAAGCGTTACAAAAATCGAAGCATCCGCATTTGAAGGATGTACTTCAATCGAAAGCGTAACATTTTCCTCAACACAGACAAAGTGGAAAAAGGTTACAATCGAAAGCGGCAACGAGAAGCTCACTTCGGCAAAAATTATATTTGAGAACGTCAGCGATACGGAGGCTGCGGCGGCACTTGCAAATGATTTAACTGTTGTCGGTGCAAAGGCTGAGGCTGACGGCATTGTAATTACCGTCACTGCGGCAAAGGGTACGGACAAAATCGAAATCAGCGAAGA
>CAYYRN010000020.1:0-16780 GCA_964474295.1 uncultured Eubacteriales bacterium | reverse complement strand
TTGTAATTACCGTCACTGCGGCAAAGGGTACGGACAAAATCGAAATCAGCGAAGAAACGGTGTCAAAACAGAAAATCGTTATCAAAACGAGTGATACGTCAATTACCCAAGCTGACGGAAAATATGTGCTTTCATTTAACGATTGGCATAAAGCGGGCAACAAAACCGAAACCGAAATTACTTTAGGTGACGCAACTTATACGTTAAAGCTTGTGTTTGAGGTCGAAAACGGAGGACACAGCTACGACGACGGAACGATAATCGAAGCATCCTGTGTAACGCAAGGCTGTACAAGATACACTTGCTCCATTTGCGGAGAGTATGAGGATAGGAATATAGTTCCAGCAAAAGGTCATCAATATGAAGATAATTGGATAATAGATGTTGATGAAACGTGTACGGCTGAAGGCGTAAAGCACAGAGAATGTAAGGTTTGCTCGGCTTCTACGGAAGGTCATATACAGTGGGGAAAGGTTCCTGCGGCAGGTCACTCCTACACGCAAACCGTAACAGCACCCACCTGTGTGGATGAGGGATACACAACCTACACCTGTAAAAACTGTCCGTATTCATATGTGGGCGACAAGGTTTCCGCAGCAGGACATCTTTACGGCGAATGGACAGTAACGATAGAAGCGGAATGTGAAAAAGCGGGCGAAAGAAAATGTACCTGCTCCGTATGTGACGAAAGTGTTGAGGGACATACAAAAACGGAAAAAATTAACCCCATAAAGCACAATTATAAAGCCACTGTTACTCCGCCGACATATACTTCGCAAGGCTACACAACATATGTGTGTGAGCATTGCGGCGACACATATGTTGCCGATTACACAGATTCCTTGAGCAGGCTCATTTCCGTGTCACTCGATGATATTTCAATGAAGAAAGATGAAACCGTCACACTTTCCCCGATAATCGAGTTTGACGGAACACCTCAATACACGGTGACTTACGAATCGCTCGACACGTCGATTGCAACGGTCAGCGAGGACGGTGTTGTTACGGCGAAAACAAAAGGAAGTACGCAAATTGTATGCACCGTGACCGATAAGGACGGCAAATCAGTTTCCTGCGTTTGCAATGTTGAGGTTAAATTTACAATTCTTCAATGGATAACGTGGTTTATTGTTGATTTCATTTTCGGACTTTTTTCGGGAGCGTCCAAAACAATAATGTAAGTTAATGTAAGTTAAAAAAGGATTCTTTTGGTTTTTCTCAGTTGACTAACCAAAAGAATCCTTTAATTTTTTAAAATCGAAAAAGCTTATTTTTTAATTTCTTTAAGCCTTTTCATAACATCATTGGCACCCGTTCCGAAATAATCGTGGAGGATTTTGTATTCTTCAAACAGCTTGTCGTAAACCTTTGATTCTTCTTCGTTGGGATAGTAAACTGTATCTTTTACCTTGCCCATAACCTCCGAAGCGGTGTAAGCACTGTCGTATCCGCCTTTTTCACTGCCTGCCGCAACAGCGCCGAAAATTGCACTGCCGAGTGCGCCGCCCTGCTCACTGCCTGCAATTTTAATCGGCATTTTAATTATATCGGCATAAATCTGCATTGTCATCGGGTCTTTTTGCGAAATACCGCCCGCAGCAAAAAATTCATTAACCTCAACACCGTATTTGCGGAAGTCTTCGATAATCATTCTTGTGCCGTATGCGGTGGCTTCGATAAGCGCTCTGTAAATGTCTTCGGGTTTTGTCTGGAGCGTCATACCGAGAATCATACCCGTAAGGTCAACGTCAACGAGAATCGAACGGTTTCCGTTCCACCAATCAAGAGCAATCAAACCATGCTCGCCCGCTTTTTGCTTTTCTGCCTTTGAACGGAGGAACTTGTGTATGTTCATACCGGCTTTTTCGGCTTCGTCATAGTAAGCTTTGGGCAGGCAGTTATCGATAAACCATTGGAAATGGTCGCCCACACAGGCTTGACCGGCTTCATAGCCGTAAAATCCGGGCATAATTCCGTCCGCAACAACACCGCAAATTCCCTTGACCTGAACTTCGTCCTCGCCCAAAAGCATATGGCAGGTTGAAGTACCCATAATCGCAAGCATCTGCCCTGCTTTGGAAATGCCGACGGCGGGAACAAAAACGTGTGCGTCTATAATACCTGCGGCAACGGCAGTGCCCTCGCAAAGTCCGATTTTTTCAGCCATTTCTTTTGAAAGACCTGCCGCATATGTTCCGCTGGGGGTAATCGGAATGTTTTTGTTGATTTTTTCTTCGATAACATTTTCAAGACGTGTATCGAGTGCCTTGAAAATTTCTTTTGACGGGAAGGATGTTGTTTTGTTCCACATTTCCTTATATCCCGCCGTGCAGGAGTTTCTTGTATCTTTGCCCGTGAGCATCCTCACAACCCAGTCGACAGCTTCGACGAAGCTGTCCATTTTTTCGTAAATTTCGGGTGCTTCGTCAAGTATCTGCCAAATTTTCGGGATTGCCCATTCCGACGAAATTTTACCGCCGTAGTTTGCAAGCCACTGTTCGTTTCTTTCCTCTGCGATTTTGTTAAGTCTGTTTGCATAGCTTTGTGCTGAATGGTGTTTCCAAAGCTTTACATATGCGTGAGGTTCATCCTTGTATTCATCAAGGAAGCAAAGCGGAGTTCCGTTTTCCGTTACGGGCAAAACGGTGCAGGCTGTAAAATCAATGCCGATGCCTATAACGTCTTCCTTGCTGACACCCGATTTTTTCAAAACATCGGGAATTGCGTTGTAAATTACGTCAAGATAATCCTGCGGATGCTGTAATGCCCAGTCTTTTCCGAGCTTTTTGCCGGAGGGAAGTTGTTCATCCATTACCGCATGGGGATAATCGAAAACAGAGCTTGCAAGCTCTTCGCCGTTTTCGGCATTTACAATAAGCGCCCTTCCCGAAAGCGTACCGTAGTCAAGACCGATAGTATATTTTGCCATAAAAAAACACTCCTTTTATACTGTCAGAGATGTGATAATCTCCGAATAAAGTTTTATTGGGTCATCAAGAAAATTTTTCTTGACTGTTTCAACCTGAATTTCGTCCGCAACATAAATCGTAAGCTTCATAAGCTGCGTTTTTTCGTCACCGAAAAAGAATGTTACGTTAAAACCGCTGTCCGTTTTTTCAACCTCGATTTTGTTTTCTTTTTTTCTGCGTGCGATTGTCTGCATACGAATAGCCGTGTTTACCGCTTTTTCTTTAACACTTTTAGGCAAAAAATCCATTTCAAGATTTTCTGCGGCACTTATGCCTTTTTCGGTTATTGTGAGAATTTCATCTGTGTTTTCAATCGTCATAGTGACATTGTTATCCGATATCAGTTCGTCAAGAGCCTGAATAAGCTCGAAATAATTTGCAAGTCCCTCGCCTTGAATGATATCGCTAAGCTGAAGCTTTGAAAGGGGAGCATCAAGACTTTTCAGCAAGTAGCATATAAGAAGCTTTATTTCGGTTTTGTTTGTAAGTCCGCCGGGTTCAACGCCCACGTTCCACGCATCCATTTCCATAATTATATTCCTTCCGTAGAAATTTAGATTTTTTAAAAGTTAAGCACTTTTATGTTGAGCTTTCCTCGCTGTAGCCCTTGACTTGTTCACGGGTTTTGAAGATGTAGCCGTTGTTTTGGAGAATATTCATATCTTTAAGAGCCATTCCCGTTCCTTTTGCAACACAGTTCAGCGGGTCGGGGGCGATATGAGTTTTAATTCCGGTTTTTTGCTCAATCATTTCGTCAATTCCGAGAATCAGCGCTCCTCCTCCCGTGATGTAAATTCCGTTTTTCATAATGTCCGAAACCAAATCGGGCGGAGTTTTTTCCATAATATCGTAAATTCCCTTGATAATGTTTTCAATACCTTCACGCATTGCAAGAAAAACTTCTGCGGATGAAATTTCAAAATATGTCGGCAGACTTGAAATATAGTCCTTGCCTTTTGCGAGAATGGTAATTTCATCCTGACGGAATCTTGCACACGAAATTTGCTTTTTTATGTTTTCGGCTGTTTTAAGCCCTACGATTATGTTACGTTCACGCTTTAAATAGTTTTTTATCGCTCTGTCAAAAGCGTTGCCCGCACCTTTTACAGATTCTGAAACGGCAATACTGCCCGTAGTGATAACCGCAATATCCGTAGTACCGCCGCCGATATCCACAACCAAAGTGCCTGAGGGATTGTTTATGTTTATTCCCGCACCCACGGCGGCAGCCAGCGGTTCTTCTATAAGACACGCTCTGCCCGCACCGGAGAGTGTTGCAATGTCAAGCAGTGTTCTTTTTTCAAGGTCGGTAACACCTGAGGGCATACAGACGACTATATTCGGTTTGAAAAACTTGTACCCCGCAATTTTGTGGAGATACCATTTAAGCATATGCTGCGCCGCCGTAAAATCGGAAACCACACCGTCTTCAAGGGGACGCACAACAGTTATGCAATCGGGAGTTTTTTCGTACATTTCATAAGCTCTGGAGCCGACGGCTATAATGTCGCCCGTGTCGCTGTCATATGCAATTGCGGACGGTTCGGAAATTACTATCCCTTTGCCTTCAACATAAATAATCGTTGAGGTCGTACCCAAATCTATTCCTATGTTTGTACCGAGCATTGTTGTTCGACCTCCTTTAAATGTTTTTGCTGTTTATGGCGCAAGTGACGCATATTACTTTTGCGGCACCCGCTTTTTTAAGTGCCTTTGAACATTCGTTAAGCGTACTGCTTGTAGTTCTGACATCGTCGCAAAGTAAAATCGTTTTGCCCTTTATGTCATATTTTTCATTTGCTTTAAAAGCACCTTTAAGATTTTTAATTCGTTCCTCGTAATTCAAGTTAACCTGTGTCGGAGTGTCTTTGATTTTTACGAGCAGATTCGGAAGTGATTCAAGAGAAAATGCTTTTGAAATATATTTTATCAAAATTTCGCATTGGTTATAGCCTTTTTGCCTTTTACGTTTTTTAGTCATCGGAACGCAGGTTACAAAATCGGGGTTTTGAGTTTTAAAATCACGCTCGATTACCTTTATCATTTCGTCTGCAAGAAATTCCGAAGCCTGTTTAAAATTGTCATATTTAAAGTTATGGATGCACTTTCTTACATCTGCGTCATAATAAAAAGGTGCGGTGAACAGGTCAAAATTCTTGTTTGACAAGGACTGATTTTCAAGAGCTTTTTCGGGAACTCGAAGCTTTTCGACCGAACAGCTTTCGCACAAAACTTCACCGAGTTCTATAACCTTTTCACAAACACGGCAGCGGTTTGTAAAAAGCAAGTTTCCGAGGATATTCGGGCGTATTTTGTATTCACTGTTTCGTATCATTCTTTAAGCATCGCCTTGAGTGCGGAATATCTTTTTGATTTTTTGTTGTTTTCTATCATCGCATTAAGCTGTGAAACGCTGCCGACTATAATCATATGCTTTTTTGCTCTTGTTACTGCCGTGTAAAGCAAATTTCTGTAAGAAAGTTGAGGCGGAAGTCCTATAAGCGGCATAATTACCGCCGAAAACTCATTGCCCTGACTTTTGTGGACTGTTATGGCGTAAGCAAGTTCTATTTCCGAAAGGCTCTCGGTGGGATACTGCGTTGTTTTGTCGTCAAAAACAATTGTCATCAGTCCCGATTTTAAATCTATTTTTTTAAGTATTCCGATATCTCCGTTGAAAATACCCGTTCCGCTTTCTTCGCCTTTTTTCCAAACGATATCGTAGTTGTTTTTTATTTGCATCACCTTGTCGCCCTCACGGAAAATTTTGCCTTGTGCGGCAACCTCTTTCTTTTCGGCAGACGGGGGATTGAGAGTGGCTTGGATGAGCCTGTTTATGTTAATTGAACCTGTTTCGCCTTTTCTTGACGGGCAAAGTATCTGTATATCCTCCAGCGGCGAATACCCGTAAGCTTTCGGCAGACGTGCCGTTAAAAGGTCGCTGACCGTTTGTGCGGCGGAAGACGGCACGGTGCGGCTCATAAAGAAAAAATCGTTGTTTTTGTTGTTTACGTCTATATTTTCGCCTCGGACGATTTTGTGTGCGTTTGTTACTATAAGGCTTTGCATTGCCTGGCGGAAAACCTCGGTCAGCTCAACTGTGGGCAGGAGGTTTGAATTGATTAAATCATGCAGAACGTTTCCCGAACCCACGGGAGGAAGCTGGTTTGAATCACCCACCATTACAAGACGGCACCCCAAAGGAAGTGCGTCAAGCAGGCTTGAAAAAAGGCAAACGTCAACCATTGAAAGCTCGTCTACAATAACGGCTTGAACCGAAAGCGGGTTGCGGATGTTCCTTGCAAATGTTTGTCTTTCTTCGGAATCAAACTCAACCTCAAGCAGACGGTGTATTGTCTTTGCTTCGTGCCCCGTGACCTCGGACATCCTTTTTGCGGCACGTCCCGTAGGTGCGCAAAGAGCCGTTTTCAGTCCCTGACTTTCAAAAAGCTCTATAATTCCGTTAATGGTTGTGGTTTTACCCGTTCCGGGGCCGCCCGTGAGAATAAGTATACCTTTTTCAACGGCGGTTACGATAGCTTCACGCTGCTTTTCTTCATAATGTATGTTATGCTCTTTTTCGATTTTGTTTATATCATCCGAAATGGTTTTGTGACCTGCCGGCGGGAATTGAACCATAAGCTTAATTCTGTCGCTTATATGTTTTTCGGCGGCAAAAATGTGGGGAAGAAACACAAAGCTTCTGTCACCTATAAAGTATTCGATAAGCTCCTTTGATTTAAGAAGACAGTCAATTTGTTCATCGATATATTCACTGCTTGCTTCAAGAAACATTTCGCCGGATTTAATCAGCTTTTCCCTCGGAACGCAGGTGTGACCGTTTGAGAGATTGTGTTTTACGATATACACCAATCCCGCCCGTGAGCGAAAATCCGATTTTTCGTCAAAAGACATACTCGAAGCAATCGCATCGGCACGTTCAAAGCCTATGCCGATTCGCTCATCGCAAAGCATATACGGATTGTTTTGTATAATTTCGACAACACGGTTTCCGAAAGCTTTAAATGCGTGCAGACATTCCGACGGCGACATACCGTAATGCTCAAGGTGAATCATAATTTCTCTGACTGCAAACTGTTGTCTGAATGTGCGTGACATTTGGACGGCTTTGTTTTTGGAAATGCCTTTAATTTGTGCCAGTCTTTCAGGTTCGTGTTCGAGAACATCAAACGTGTTTTCACCGAAAGCCTCCACGATTTTCGAAGCGGTGGACGGGCCTATCCCTTTGACAGCACCGGAGGACAGATATTTAAGCAAATCGCCGGTGCTTTTGGGCATAGTTCTTTCGCAAAGCTTAATTTTGAATTGTCTGCCGAACGAAGAATGAAAGTCAAAATGTCCCATAAGGCGAAGACTTTCGCCCGCATCGATGTGCGGCAAAACGCCGACAGCGGTTACAAGCTCATCATCGCAGTTTAAGTCAAGCACGGTAAAACCGTTTTCGTCATTGCGGAAAGTGATAGATTCCACAACGCCTTTTATTTCTTCTTCCTCAAACGGGGGCATACGCATTTCCTTTCAATAAATAACAGACAATAATATATCATTTTATTTTACAATATTGTGAGAAAAAATGCAATACAAAAGCGGGGTAAAAACGTTTAAATTTTCCAATCAAAAATAGCTGTAAAAACGTTGGTTTTTACAGCTCCGAAAATTATTTATTGAATTTTTTGTATCCGGGATGTTTGCCCGTCATTTTGTATCTGTTGACACGCAAATCAAGGAGAGTGTCGATATCTTCTCTTGAAATTTCCTTTACTCCTCCGAGAAGTCTTGCGTTCATACTGATTTTTGCCCAAAGCTCAAGTGTTTCCATTCTGTAATAAGCGGTGAGCAAATCAGCTCCTACGGTGAGAGCCCCGTGGTTTTCAAGCAAGAACGCATCATGCTCGTTGAGGAAAGGCTCTATTGAATCGGGAACCTCGTCCGTGGAGGGTGTGCCGTAAGGTGCAATCGGAACGGAACCGAGAGCAAGAACCGATTCGGGCATTATGTAGTCATCCATCGGTATGTGTGCCACGGCAAACGCAGTGGAAACGGGGGGATGAGCGTGAACAACGGCACCGATATCATCACGCTTTTCGTAACAGCGAAAATGCATTTTGATTTCCGATGACGGCTTGTAACCGTCTGCGGATTCAATTACGTTGCCTTGAGAATCAACCTTAATAATTTTTTCCGGTGTGATAAAGCTTTTGCTGGTTCCGGCAGGTGTTACAAGGAAATTGCCGTCTTCAAGCTTTACGGTAATGTTGCCGTCGTTTGCGGCTACCCAGCCGAGCTGCCACATTCTGTGGCAAACGTCGCAAATTTGTTCTTTGATTAAGTTTTCATTCATTAAAAACATCTCCATAGCATTCGATAACGAAAAAATTTTTTGAATTTCATAATACTCCAAACGGAAAATATTGTCAATACCTTTCGGAGAAAAATATGTAAAAACTTGACTTATTTTTGCTTTGCTTATATAATGGTAAAAAACTTTGAGTGAGGATAAAAATGAGTAGAAAATACACATACAAAAGCACGGCACTTTCGTGCTATATAGGGTTTTCGATTCAAGCGGTTATCAACAATTTTCCGTCGCTTCTTTTTGTGATTTTCAGAACGCATTTCGGCATTACGATTTCACAGCTTGCAAGCCTTGTTTCTTTTTTGTTTCTGACGCAGCTTGCGGTTGACATTTTCAGCATAAAATATGTTGATAAAATGGGATACCGAACAACGGCAATTGTTTCCCACACTTTTTCGGCGGCAGGACTTATACTTTTGGGATTTTTGCCGAGAATTATGGAAAATTCATTTTTGGCACTTTCTTTGTGTTCGGTAATTTACGCAGTGGGTGCGGGATTTCAGGAAACGGTTTTAAGCCCCATAGTGGATTCGATTTCCGATGAGCTTGAATCGGGTTCTATGAGCTTTCTTCATTCTTTTTATTGCATAGGTCAGTGCCTTACCGTTTTGCTTACAACACTTTTTATTAAGCTTTTCGGTGAGGAATACTGGTATGTTTTATCGTGGCTGTGGGCGTTGCTTCCGATATATAATCTTTACAGATTTTTGCGTGTTCCGATAAAACCCGCACTCGCAAAAAATGAAAAAACCCCGATAAAAGAACTTTTTTCATCGAGGATTTTTATTATTGCAATGATTGTTATGATAGGCGGCGGAGCTGCCGAAATTTCGATGGTTCAGTGGTCATCGATGTTTGCGGAAAAAGGTCTCGGAGTGAGCAAAATGGTGGGCGATTTGCTGGGGCCGTGCCTTTTTGCCGTGTTTATGTTTGTCGGCAGATTCCTCTGCGGAAAGTTTGAAGAAAAAATCAACATTCAAAAAGCACTTGTTGCTTCCTCCGTGCTTGCGGCAGCGTGCTATCTCGTTACGGCAATTTCGCTCAATCCGTTTGTGTCGCTCGCCGGATGTGCTTTGTGCGGCTTTGCCGTTAGCATAATGTGGCCCGGCACGCTGACTTTTTCCGCTTCAGAATATCCCCGTGGAGGGGCGGCAATGTTCAGTATTCTCGCACTTTGCGGCGATATAGGATGCACATTGGGGCCGTGGCTTTCGGGGAAAATCACAGACCTTGCAAGCACTAATCGAGCAATCGTAAATTTTGCCGCAAATTTCGGTTTGGACAGCGAACAGGCAGGACTTAGAATGGGTATGTTGGTTTCCGTCGCTTTTCCGCTGATTATATTCGTTTGTCTGATGTTTTTTAAAGAGAAAAAACGGAAACAATAAAATTATCAAAGCTTTTTGTGACGAATTTCTTTTTGTCATCCGTTGTGTCAAGCGTTTTAAGCTCTCGATCGATTCCCGTGCCGAGGGCTTTTAAATATGCTTCTTTTTTAGTCCAGATTTCGGTAAAAGCTTTGCTTTTGTTTTCGCTTTCGTTGATTTTTTTTATTTCGTTTTCACAGCAAACTCTGTTTATCAAGTCCTCTGCGGGATTTCTTAATTTTTCAATATCGATTCCGACGGGACTTTCGTTTGTCGCAAGTGCAATGAACGAATCGGAGTGGCTCAGCGAAAAGTGAATTTCGGGGTGGCTTTTGCAATAAGGCTTTCCCGAAGATGTGACTGAAAAAATCAGCTTTTCTTTCGGAATGTTATATTCCTTTGAAATTGTTTCTTTTGCAAAACCCTGCGAAAGTAAAATGGATTTTTTCCTTTCGGGATTGCTTGCGGAAGAATATTGAAGGCGTTTAACCTCATCGAGAAATGTGAGAAATTCATCGTAATTTTCCGAAGAAAAGTCATTCATATTTTTTATGTAAAATCTCATTTATATACCTCCGCAAAAATTTTAGGAAGCAGCTGTAAAAACAAACTTTTTTACAGCCCCTCCCTGCGTTTTTAATGAACGTCATCGTTCATACTTGTGGACTCGACAACTTCATCGGTCTTTCTGAACAAGAGCGAAATGCACCAGATTCCCGCAAGTGCAACAAGTGTGTAGACAATACGGCTGAGAATAGCGTCCTGACCGCCGAAAATCCACGCAACCAAATCAAACTGAAAAAGTCCTATTGAACCCCAGTTCAAAGCACCGATGATGACGAGTACCAAGGATGTTTTATCAAGCATTTTTTCATCTCCTCCTGTCAAAACTATTGTGACCGTAAGGAGCTGAATTATTCAAAAATTATTTTTTGTTTTCAAAAGATAATTTTTCCGCAAGCTTTTCGTCCGGCTTTACAAAAATTGTGTTATAGACGTGGTAAATTACCAATCCGGGTTTTGCACCGTTCGGCTTTTTCAGATTTTTTGCCGGTGTGTAATCAACGGGAACTTGTGATGAATATCTGCCTTTGCTGTTATAAGCGGCAATAACGGCTGCTTGTTCGATTGCGGTGTCGGAAATTTCTTTTCCGTCTGAAACGATAATGACGTGTGAGCCGTGAATTTTTTGTGTGTGAAGCCATAAGTCGCTCCCTTTTGCCGTTTTCAGGGAAAGCTTATCGTTTTGAACGTTGTTTCTGCCGACCAAAATCGTAAATCCATCCTCGGAAACGTATTTTTTCGGCGGCAGCGATTTCGGAGGTTTGTTTTTTGAATCTTTTTGTTTGGATTTTAAAAATCCGCTTTCACCGAGTTCTCTGCGGATTTCGTTTATTTCGTCTTCGCCATCCGCTCTGTTCAATTCGTCAAGAACAGATTCCAAATATTCAAGCTCATCTTTGCTTTTTTCGATAAGCTCGGTCAACATTTTTTCGGCAGTTTTCGCTTTTCTGTATTCTTTAAAATATTTTTGCGAATTTGCCGAGGGCGAAAGTGCGGGGTCGGCTTTTATTCTGACAACGTTGTTGTCATCGTAATAATTTTCAACCTCGTAAAACGTACAGCCTTTTTCCAAACGGTATTGGTTTGCGGAAATAAGCTCTGCGTTGATTCTCAGCGTTTCCCTGTCGGCACAGGCTTCAAGCTCGGCAGTTTGCAGGTTAATCTTTTTTGCGGTGCGTTGAATCAAGCTGTTTAACTTTTTGTAAAGGTCATCGGATTTTTGATGTGTCCTTTCAAGTCTGTCACGTTCAAAATAGAAGCTGTCGAGAAGCTGCGAAAAGCTTTCTTCTTTTACGCATTTTCTTATCTTTCCGTATTGAGCTATTTCCCAAAAAGCAAAATCCGTCGGACGCCCGTTTTCGTCCTCTACAATATAAGGCAAAGCTTTTTTGTCCGTTACCGTTTTTTGAATATCTTCTATTACGGCTTTGAGCTTTGACTTTTCCGTTTCGTCAAGCAGGGAACAAAGCACATCGTTTTCGTTGACTTTGAAAGAGATTTCACGGCTGATAATCGGAGATATTCCCTCGATTGAAGAAAGTGCGGCAGAGGAAAGACTTTTGTTTTTGAAAGATAAAATTTTTTCGCAAATTTTGTCGCTACTGTTTGTGCATAAATCAAGTTTAAATTGCTTTGGAGGCAGTGAATAAGAAAGCCCCGGAAGAATTTGCCTGACCGATGAAGTGGAAAGGTCAACTCTTTTCAGAGAATCTATTATTATATTTTGCGAATTGATTAAAATTATATTACTGTACTGCGCCATTATTTCAATTACAAGCGAAAGCGAAACTTTATCACCGATTTCGTTTGTGGAATCAAAATCGATAAAAAGAACCCTGTCGCTGCCGATTTGACGAAAGCCCGTAATCATAGCGCTTGTAAGGTGCTTTCTCAACAGCATACAAAGCATAGGCGGTGTTTTCGGGTTTTCCGGTGCGTGAGTTGTAAAATGGATTCTGGGACTGTTTGCACGGGCAGAAAGAAGCAGCTTCTTTTGACCGTTTTTGCCACGCAAAACCAACACCAATTCCTCTTTTGAGGGTTGGTGTACCTTTTCCACACGCATTGAAACAGCTTCTTGTTCAAGCTCGTTCTTTATTTGTTTTAAAAAAATTCCGTCGAGTGCCATAAAAATTATTCCTTTGAACCGATGTATTTAACGGGATTTGTTTCACTGAGGACGATTATGTCCGTTTCGGAAAAGCTTGCCCTTAATTTACTTGCAAGAATTGACATTGCGGGGTTTTCCGTTTCAAAATGACCTGCCGCAATTAAAGTAAGACCGTTTTCCTTTGCGTCGAGAAAATCGTGGTACTTTGCATCTCCCGTTACCAAAGCATCAATGCCGAGTTCCGCAACCTCGCAGGCAAAATCCGCACCCGCACCGGAACAGACGGCAACTGTTTCGATTTCACGTCCGGCATCGCAGTAACGAACCTCGGCACCGAGCTGACGTGAAACAAAGCTTGAAAATTCTTTCGGCGTTGTTCTGTCGGTAAATCCCACACGCAAAAGATTTTCGCTTGATTTTGTTTGCAAAACATCTGTTTTTGTAAGCTCAAGCAAATCGCAAAGAACATCATTTACACCGCCTGAAGCCGCATCAAGCGGAGTGTGGGTGGAAATAAGGCTTATCGAATTTTCCGCAAGGCGGTAGGCGACACAATCGGAAAGGAAATTCTTTTGTGCTTTAAAAATGACGGGATGATGTGTTATTATAAGGTCGGCTTCGAGAGAAATCGCCTGTTCGAGAGTTTCCTCATTCAAATCGAGAACAACTGCGACACGTTCGACTTTTTTCTCAAAGCTTCCCACCAAAAGTCCGCTGTTATCCCAGCTTTCGGCAGAAGAAAACGGAGCTATATAATCTAAAAAATCATAAAATTCTCTTACGGTTCTCATATTTCTCACCCGAATTATTTACAAAAGTTTTCTATATAATTATCAAGAGCTTCTCTTATGACCGTGATTGCGGCATCCTTGCCGTTTACGTCACCCGAATCGGTTTCTTTACCCTCAAGAGCTTTATATACGGAAAAGAAGTGCTTCATTTCATTGAAAATATGTTCGGGCAAATCGGAAATATCCTTGTATCCGTGATATGTGGGATCACCGAACGGTATGGCGATAATTTTTTCATCGTGTCTGCCGCCGTCTATCATGGAAATGTATCCGATAGGATAGCACCTTACAAGTGTAAGCGGCTCAAGTGCGACGGAGCAAAGAACAAGAACGTCAAGCGGGTCTTCGTCATCGCCGTAAGAACGTGGAATAAAGCCGTAGTTTGCGGGATAATGAGTTGAAGTATAAAGCACACGGTCGAGCATAATAAGGCCTGTTTCTTTGTCAAGCTCATATTTCTTTTTGCTTCCCTTGGAAATTTCGATTACCGCCACAAAGTCTTCGGGAGTAATTCTTTTGGGGTCAATATCATGCCATATGTTCATACAATCAGTCCTTTTAGTTTTATAATGTTATTATATCTAATCGTTTGTAATAAATCAATAGTTTAAAATTTTAAAAATATATCTTGTAATCGAAATAGTTTTATTATAAAATAAAATTGCAGTGAAATATAAACTCATTTAAGGAGGAATATTATGCCAACGAATAAAATAAACAAAATAAAATCAAAACGTAAGAATCTTTATTTGAGGGTTGCCGAGGGACATTTTGCAACGGCACACTCACACAGTAATTATTATATTGATGTAGCGGCTCAAAAATCGAGGCTTTCCGAAGCCACGGCAATAGCCGAGGAGCTTGCGAGCGACTATAAGTTCAGTTGCAAAATAGTTGACACGATTTTGTGCATTGACGGCACGGAAGTGATAGGCACTTGCCTTGCAAAGGAGCTTACGAAAAATAATTTTATGAACATCAACGCTCATCAGACGATTTATGTCGTAACACCGGAAATGATAGGCACATCGCAGCTTTTGTTCAGGGATAACATTGTTCCTATGATAAAGGGAAAACACGTTCTTGTGCTTTCTGTTTCCGTTGCAACGGGATTTACCGCAAAGGCGGCGATAGATGCCGTGAAATATTACGGCGGCGAGGTTGTGGGAGTGGCATCCATTTTCGCAACGGAGGAAGAATGTGACGGTTACGAGGTTGCGTCTGTTTTCAATCCGGGCGATTTGACGGGATATTTTACCTGCCCTCCGCATGAATGTCCGCTTTGCAAGCAGGGCAAAAAAATAGATGCACTTATAAATTGCCACGGATTTTCAAAACTTTAAAAGACAAACCCCGCCGAGATTTTTCGCTTACGCTCG
Source organism: uncultured Eubacteriales bacterium (assembly GCA_964474295.1). Classification (GTDB taxonomy): domain Bacteria; phylum Bacillota; class Clostridia; order Oscillospirales; family Acutalibacteraceae; genus SIG575. The sequence goes on along the minus strand of CAYYRN010000020.1, from coordinate 2,223 downwards.
AAAATGACACGGCGGGGTTGCGGTTTATTTTAGCAGATTCTTCCTCTGTCTGTCATCCTTGAGCGAAGCGAAGTATCTGACAGGGGTTCGGATTCAATTTTGCCGAGGAATCTGCTAAAGTGAAAAAAGGGCATTGAATTTTGACGTTCAATGCCCTTAAAAATTACAGAATGAAATTAAACTATTTTTTCAAACACCATCGTGGCTTGGATTCTGTCGCCGCCCATAAGTCCCTTACTGCCACCGTTTGAGGTTGTTATTGTGTGGAGCCTGTAGCCTTTTTGAGCTTGTTGGTTTATTGCTTTTTCCAACTCGGTAAGGTTTCCGGAACCGGTGCCTAAAAACTTTTCTTTCAGAGTAACCTGAAGAACAACATACTGATAATCTTTACCCGATGCCGTTGAAAATGTTGATTGATCATCATAGTTCATAAATAACACCCTCGTAACAATATTGATTAAGTTTTTATGTTTAAATTATTTGAAGTATCTGTTGAGAAGTCCCTCAAATGCCTTGCCGTGGCGTGCTTCGTCACGAGCCATTTCGTGAACGGTATCGTGTATAGCGTCAAGGTTAAGCTCTTTTGCACGCTTTGCAAGGTCGAATTTGCCGAGTGTTGCACCGTTTTCTGCTTCGACTCTCATTTCAAGGTTTTTCTTTGTGCTTGAAGTTACAACCTCACCGAGAAGCTCTGCGAATTTTGCTGCGTGTTCGGCTTCTTCGTAAGCTGCTTTTTCCCAATAAAGACCGATTTCGGGATAACCCTCTCTGTGAGCAACTCTTGCCATTGCAAGGTACATACCGACTTCGGAACATTCACCGTTAAAGTTTGCTCTGAGGTCTTCGATGATATCTGCGGGTGCGCCGTCGGCAACACCTACAACATGCTCGGCAGCCCATACTTTTTCAGCTGCCTGCTCAACGAATTTTTCAGCGGGAACACCGCACTGGGGGCATTTTTCGGGAGCAGAATCGCCCTCATGAACATAACCGCAAACAGAACATACAAATTTTTTCATAATTTTTTCCTCCGCATTTCATAAAATTATTTTTATTTTTTTTTGACAGTTTTCGCAGATACCGATAAAAGTTAAAGAATGACTTGTTATTAAAGCGTGTGAGTGCATTTCGGCATCTTTTTCCATGTGGTCGAAAATGGGCATATCGATGTCGAAAACCCTGTTACATTCCGTACAGTGTAAATGATAATGGTTTTGAGCGTTGCCGTCAAAGTGGTCGGCACCTCCGTAAGACAAACGCATTATCTTTCCCGTTTCCGTCAGAAGTGAAAGGTTTCTGTAAACCGTACCCATGCTGATGTTCGGCATTGTTTTTCTGAGAGCAGAGTATAACTCATCTGCTGTCGGATGGTCTTTTCTCGAACAAAGTTCTTTCAAAACCGCTTCACGCTGCGCACTGTGCTTGGTAACTATTTTAACTCACCTCTTTTAATGATATCGATAACTGTTACTATTATTATACATATTTTGAAAAATTTGTCAACAGTTTTTTTGAAAAATTTTTTAAATATGCGTAAATTTGTAAAATCAACTCTGCCGGACGTGCTTTTCGCCATACATATTTATATTGTCATTCGTGTTCTGCCGTTTTTGTTTTTTCACGGTTATTTTGAATTTTTACCGTCATTCTTATTTTTCAACCGTCATCTTGACCTTGTCCGTCATTCTTATTTTTTAATCGTCATCTTGAGCGTTAGCGAAAGATCTACTAAAGTATACCGCTCAACCGCAAGGAGATCCTTCACTACGTTCAGGATGACGTGTGAAATGAGGATGACAGGAACACATCGTCATTCTGAGTCTTTGGCGAAGAATCTACCAACGGAATAATCCGATAAAACAAATCACAAACCCCTGTCAGATCCTTCGTTTAATTCAAGGATGACAGACAGGGGTGAAGAATCTGCTAAAATAAACCGCAACCCCGCCGTGTCATCTTCGAGCTTTTTTCGTCATCTTGACCTTGTCCGTCATTCTGAGCGTCAGCGAAGAATCTATCAAAGTATATCACTCAACCGCAACGAGATCCTTCACTGCGTTCAGGATGACGTGTGAAATGAGGCTGACAGGAACACACCGTCACTCTGAGCCTTTGCGAAGAATCTACCAACGGAATAATCCGATAAAACAAATCACAAACCCCTGTCAGATCCTTCGTTTAATTCAAGGATGACAGACAGGGGCAAAAAATCTACCGAAACAA
>CAYYRN010000019.1:0-34693 GCA_964474295.1 uncultured Eubacteriales bacterium | reverse complement strand
AGGAGAGAATATATATGATTTTTCCAAAGTCCAAAGAAAAAAGATTAGATTCGGAACTTTTCAAAAACCCGACAAATGAGTACCGTGGCGAACCTTTTTGGGCATTGAACAACAGCCTTAATAAGGAAAAAATGCAAAAACAGCTCGATTATTTCGAGGAAATGGGCATCGGCGGTGTTCATATGCATTGCCGTACAGGACTTGATATTGAATATATGAGTGATGAATACGTTTCTTATATTAAAGCTGTGGTTGAGCGTGCGAAAGAAAAAGGGATGAAAGCTTATCTGTATGACGAAGACCGCTGGCCGTCCGGCTTTGCGGGCGGACTTGTTACCCGTAACGAGGAGTTTCGTGCAAGATACATTGCGTTTTCTCCTTTTGCAAAGGATGAGATTAATGAAACATCCGTTATTGACGATTCATCAAGCAGGGGGTCGATGAGTAAGGACGGTAAGCTCCTTGCAAAATATGACATAACTTTAAAAAACGGCTATCTTGAAAGCTACAAAAGACTGTCTTTGGATGAAAACGGAAAAAATGTATGGTATGCTTACCTCGAAATTTCAAAGCCTGCTCCGTGGTTTAACAATCAGACGTATGTTGACACGCTTAACCCCAAGGCAATATCAAAGTTTGTCGAAGTAACTCATCAAAAATATTACGATTCTCTCAAAGAGTATATAGGTGACACAATCCCCGCAATTTTTACTGATGAACCGCAACACACAAGAAAAACTTCTCTTGATTTTGCCGAAGACAAAACGAGTGAAATAATTCCCTATACGGAAAGTCTTCCCGAAATTTACAGTGAAAAATACGGTGAAGATTTCTTTGATACGCTTCCCGAAATTTTTTGGGATTTGCCCGATTCCGAGGTTTCCGTTGCAAGATACAGATTCCACGATACTGTCAGTGAGCTGTTGGCTTGTGCATATGCCGACACAATCGGAAATTGGTGTCGTGAACACAATCTTCCGTTAACAGGTCATATGATGGAAGAACAAAACCTTAATTCTCAAACCGCTGCCATAGGCGAGGCTATGCGTTCTTACCGTTCATTCGGTTTGCCGGGTATAGATATGCTCTGCGATAACAGAGAGTATTCTACGGCAAAGCAGGCGCAAAGTGCATCGCATCAGTTCGGCTGTGAGGGCGTACTCAGCGAGCTTTACGGCGTTACGGGCTGGGAGTTTGATTTCAGAGGACACAAGCAGCAGGGCGATTGGCAGGCTGTTTTGGGAATAACCAACCGAGTACATCATCTTTCGTGGTACAGTATGGAGGGTGAAGCCAAACGTGATTATCCGGCTTCCATTTTCTATCAGTCACCTTGGTATAAAGAATATAAGCTTGTCGAAGACCATTTCGCAAGGGTTAACACAGCTATGACACGTGGTAAGGCAGAGGTGAAAATAGGTGTAATCCATCCAATTGAAAGCTATTGGATTCATTTCGGCCCTCAGGAACAAACCTCACTTTTCCGTGAAGAGCTTGAACAGAATTTCCAAAACGTTGTTTTCTGGCTTCTTTCAAATCAACTTGACTTTGATTTTATTGCGGAATCGCTTTTGCCGTCGCAGAACAAAGAGCAAAGCGGCAAAAGCTTCAATGTCGGTGAAATGAACTATGATGTTGTCATCGTGCCGGCACTTGAAACTGTCAGAAGCACAACTCTTTCGAGGCTTGAAAAATTCCGTGAAGCGGGCGGAAAGGTGATTTTCCTCGGTTCTGCACCTAAGTACGTTGACGCTGTAAGAAGCGATAAAGCTTTGGACTTTGCACAAAAGTGCGAAAACGTATCTTTTACGCAGGCAAGTCTTGTTAAAAGTCTTGAAAGCTTTAAAACGGTTTATCTTCTTGACGGTTCGGGAAAAACAGCAAAAGACCTTTTCTATCAAATTAGGAACGATAACGATTGCAAATGGCTTTTCATTGCAAACGCAGTTAAACGTTCAACACCCGATTTAATAAGAAAAACGGAGCTTACAATAAAAATCAAAGGTTGCTTCAATGCCGAGCTTTATGACACAATGAACGGAGAAATAAGCAGCATCGAAACCGATTGTAAAGACGGCTTTACAATTATAAAACGTCTGATTTTCGGTCACGACAGTTTACTTATCAAGCTCACAAAAGCCGAAGAACATTCTGCGGTGCTTGCTTTTAAAGAGCGTAAGGTAATCGAAAAAATTCATCTTTTGGGCAATATGGAATATAAGCTTTCCGAGCCGAATGTCGCTCTTTTGGAAAGGGCTGAATATTGCTTCGACGGCGGAGAATGGAAAAATGAAGAAGAAGTTTTGCTTATTGATGATGAGTTCAGAAAAACTCTCGGATATCCGTCACGAAAGCAATCTGTGGCACAGCCGTGGGTAATAAGCAATGAGGAAAATTCAAACCATACACTTCAGTTGCGTTATACCGTCCATTCCGAAATCGATACGGATGATGTGTATTTTGCTTACGAAAGACCGGAGCTTTGCGAATTTAAAATTAACGGCAAAAAAATCGAGCCTGAATATGACGGCTGGTATGTTGACGAATGTCTCGTAAAAATGAATATCGGAAAACTTCATAAGGGTGACAATACAATCGAAGTTAAAATGCCTTTCTCAAAAAAGACAAATGTTGAATGGGGATATTTGCTTGGCGATTTCGGTGTTAGAGTTGAGGGAGAAAGAATTACCGTCACCGAAAAGCAGGAAAAAATCCCGTTTGGAGATTATGTAAGATACGGTCTTCCTTTCTATGGCGGCAACCTTACTTACAGCTATAATGTCAACGTTTCGGCAGGTGAATACAGATTAAGCTGTACTATGTTCCGCAACCCCGTGCTTGCTGTTTGCGTTGACGGCAAGAATTGCGGCAGAATCGCATTTGAGCCTTACAGCGTTGATTTAGGTTATTTGGAGGCAGGGGAGCATACAATAGAAATAACTGCTTTCGGTCACAGATACAACAGCTTCGGAGCAATTCATAATAACGATTTGGCAAGAAGATGGCACGGCCCCGGAGCATGGAGAGTTGAAGACGAAGACTATACAAAATACTACTATTTCAAGGAAATCGGCATACAAAAGGAACCGGTTCTTGAAAAAACGGAGGAAGTTAAATGAAGTATTTGGGAATAGTGCTTTTGGTAATTTTGGGCGTTTTTGTTCTTTTGCTTCTTGTTGCGGCAATTAATGCCGTAAGAATAAAGGCAAAGCCGCAAAATGGAAAAGCCGAGCTTTCTTATACGGAAGATGAAGAAAAAGCGTATGCCGAGAAGCTTTCAAGAATGGTTAAAATTCCTACCGTTTCAATGCGTGGTAACACAGATTTGACGGAGTTTTACAAGCTTCATAAGGTTATTGAGGAGGAATTTCCTCTTGTTCACCGAAAGCTTGAAAAAACAGAAATTCAAGGCAACCTTATTTACAAATGGCAGGGCAAGGATTCTTCACGGGCATTTCTTTTGATGGGACATCAGGATGTTGTACCTGCCGAAGAAAGCGATTGGAAGTATGAGCCTTTTTCGGGTAAAATCGCAGACGGTGCTGTTCACGGAAGAGGTGCTATGGACTGTAAATGTACGGTACTTGCCGAGCTTTCCGCGGTTGAAGAACTGTTGAGTGAGGGCTTTGAGCCTGAGTGTGATGTCTATCTTGCTTTTTCGGCAAACGAAGAAATTTTCGGCGGCGGAGCCGATTTGATTGTCGATTATCTTCTTGATAAGGGCGTTCATCTTTCGTCCGTTATGGATGAGGGCGGTACAATTATGGAAAAAGCGTTCCCCGGAGTTGCTTGTGATACGGCGGCAATCGGTATTGTCGAAAAGGGCAACTGCAACATCAAAATTACCGCAAAAGGCTCCGGCGGACATTCATCCACCCCGCCTAAAAATACACCCATTGCACGTCTTGCCGCTTTTATAAATGAGGTTGAAAAAACAAAACCGTTTAAAAAGTATATGGATACACCGGTAAAGCAGATGTTTTCTTCCGTTGCACCCTATGCTTCTTTCCCGATGCGTTTGGTTCTCGGCAATGTTTGGCTGTTCAAACCGGCTCTTATAAAGCTGTTGCCGGCTTTGTCATCGTTCGGTGAAGCGTTCCTTTCGACTACCTGTGCCTTTACGATGTGTTCGGGTTCAACAGCACCGAATGTCATACCCGATGAAGCTTCTGTAATTTGCAACATCAGACCTTCAACTCATCAGGATGCCGATTCGTCAATTGCGGTGCTTGAAAAAATTGCGAAGAAGTATGACCTTATTGTCGAACCGATGAACAGAAGAAGTGCATCAAAAGTGACGGATGCAAACGGCGAAGAATTTTTATATTTGAAAAAATGTATCAACGAAGTTCTTCCCGATGTGTGCGTAACGCCTTATTATATGGCGGGTGCTACCGATTGCAGATTTTACGAAAGAATTACGGATAACTGTCTTCGCTTTTGTCCCGTCAAAATGTCACCGTCACAGCTTGCCGCAATGCACGCCGCAAACGAAAACATTTCGACCGATAACCTTGCAAAAGGCGTAAAGTTTTACAAGTATTATATTAAAAATCATAAGTAATCGATATTATAAGAGTCGAAACAGCAAATTTATGTTGTTTCGGCTCAATTTTTTGACATCTTTATGCAATTTGTATATAAATTGTTAACTTGATTTGACAAAGATGTTGACAAACAACATAAAATACCTCATAATATTAATGTAAAAAATTTCAAGGAGGAATTTTTATGGCAAAGAAAATAATATCCGTGATTTTGGCTGTTTTGCTTGTGTCACAGGTTTTTGTGCTGAGCGTTTCGGCTAAAGACAAACAAAAAGAGTACATAATTACCAATCCCTACGAAGCGGTTGATTGGGATAAATGGGGCAGCTACAAGTTTCAGCCGCATGCCCACACAAACGCAACGGATGGCTATCAAACGATTGCCGAGTTTGTTCAAATGCACTACGATTTCGATTATGATATTGTGGCTTTAACTGACCACGGAACTATAAATAAGGGATGGAATAAAGAACCTGATTTAATTCCGCTTGTAAGGCTTGTGAAATACGAGCGTACACATATGGCACCCATAGTTCCGCTGACGGACGAAGCGTATGAATCGTACCTTAACGGAACTGCGGAGTCGGAAACCAGAACACACAAAAACGGTATGCTCGATGTTCCGAAAGGCATAGAGCTTAATATGGCAACGCCTATTGCAGACTGTCACCTTACGGGCTATTTTTCCGATTACGGTCAGGGACTTGCAGGTGTTTACGGCGATTACGAAACACCGACTGCCGGTGTCAACGAGGCAGGGGGAATATCTATGCTTGCCCATGTCGGTGAATATCTCTACCGTATGGACAGCAAGGATTATGTCGGTCAAAAATGCGATGAATATTACGTCAACAAATTTGCACGCATTTTCTTGGATAACGTCGGCTCAAGCGTAGGTATGGGCATCAACAGTTCAAGGGATGAAAACACACGCTGCGACAGAATACTTTATGACCAAATTCTTCAAAAAACAATTCCGAACGGCGTTGTTCCGTGGAATTACTGTTTTTCCGATTCTCACAGTGACCGTTCGGTGAATTATGCCTACACAATGCTCTTGATGGAAGACTTTGATATGGATAATATGCGTGAGAGTATGGAAAACGGCTGGAGCTTTGCGGTTTCGCATTATTCAAACGGTGTTGAGCTAAACGGTATGGAAGAAATTCCGGGCTTCAGTGAAGAAAAAGTTGATGAGGGCAAGCTGTACCTTTATAACAACACACCTATGGTAACAAAAGTTGATGTCAACGAAGAAGATGACACAATAACTATCGAGGGCGAAAACTTTAACAGCATCACTTGGGTATCAAACGGTAACGTGATTTTGCGTGAGCAAAACATAAATAACGGCACGGCAACTCTCGACCTGCACAGAAGTGATTTGCTTGATGAACCTTATCTTTATGTAAGGTTTTATATCACGGGAGAAAACGGTATTTGCTATTCGCAGCCTTTCGTTTTGAACGTTGAGGGTGAAAGCTTTGAAGCAGTCGAAGTTCCCGAAACACATGATATATCAACTTTCTTGCGTAAGTTTGTTACTGTTGTCGATTGGATTTTCTTCCGCTTTAATCCGATTATCTGGGCATTCAAGTATTTTGCACTCGGATATAGCGTGTTCGACAGATTTTTCAATCCGTTTTAATTGAATAAGTAGAATTAACGGGACGTAAGTAATGTCAAGGAGCTGTAAAAAATTAAGTTTTTTTACAGCTCCGCTTGTTAGGATTATCGTCTGAACAATACACTTATTTTACAAAATAAGAAGGTCAAAAATGAAAAAGCTTTTAAGTCTGACTCCTAAAAAAATACTTATTGCCATATCTCCGTATGTAAAGTATCTCTTGTTTTTCTTGATGGTATGGCACGGAATAAACGACCTTTATATTGAACGCTTTGATTTGTACATCAACAAATATGTGTTTCTGTTTTTCTATTTTTTAATATGTATTTATATTTCATATTGCTCAAATAAAAACAAAGAGCTTGACAAATTAAACTGGGGAAAAGCAGCATATGACTACCTGATTGTGGAGTTGTTTTTCTTTGCTTTGTTCGCACAATATTTTGTGATTGTGTCTATTTTGATTGTTGCTGTTGCAGTTGTGTGTTCGATATCGTTTCATTGCTACATTCAGATGAAGTGTAAATCTAACGGTAGCAAACGCCATAATCGTGCAAATGCTGTTATTTGTCTTTTGTTGTGCTTTGTTTTGCTTGTCCCGTCATTTATCGGTTTTGACAAAGAATACATTTCTCCCTCTGCGACTTCGGATGAGTGGGAGAAGCTTGTAGCATCTTTTAAGGCAGATTACGGTGCAAAAGATGATGAAGACCTCTTCAATAAGTACGATAAGGTTATTGATGAGCTGGCTTCGTGGGAAAAGTTGAACACCGATGACCGAACTACACTTCTGAAAAAGGTTGCGTTGATTGAAAAAGAAAATCTCGGTATAGAAGATGCTGATTTTTTGGTGATCGGTGATAAGCTTGATGAATATAGCTGTGGATTTTATTCTTACGAAGAAAATCAAATTTACTTGAATAGCTCTCAAATTTCACACGGAGATTTACAGGATTGTTTAATTACTGTTTGCCACGAAGTTTTTCACGCATACGAATATTATGTTGTGGAAAATATAGACTTTGATTCTGAAATGGTACAGAACAATTATTATTTTGAAAACGCTCGTAAGTGGAAAAATAATATTGATAATTATGTTCCGTCTGTTATTGATTATGATATGTATTATGACCAGCCCTTAGAAAAAGACGCCCGCCAATATGCCGAGGATAGAGTAACGGCATATACAAAAATAATCAGTGCAGATTAGATGTAGTAGATGTGGTTAAAATGAAAATCCCATTTATATTGTTTTAAAAATCTGTTTTCGTAACAGAACTTAGTGTAAACATAAAATATTTGCGTAAATTCTCACACAAAATGCAATTGCAAATCCTGCTGTTGCATTTGCTTTGATAAATTACTTAAAAATATTTGTGATTACTTTTCCTTGACAAAACAATGCGATTATGATAAAATGTTCCCGTTGTTAATTCGGTTATGTTTTTAACCGTTCACATTGTATTTGCGGATATGGCGGAATTGGCAGACGCGTTAGATTCAGGTTCTAATGGTTGCAAGACTGTGCAGGTTCAAGTCCTGTTATCCGCACCAAACCAGAAAAATCCGAACCCTACTTCATTATCGGAGACGGGTTCGGATTATTTGTTTTGTTTAATTTTTATATTCAGTATATTGTAATGCGTAAAAATCAATAATTATTCAAATAATTGCATACAAGATGTATGGGGCGTAAAAGGTCAAAATATATAAATTTACTGTCAAGAGTAAAACTTATGTATTATAATGTTATGTAATAAAAATGTCAATGCAACGGTATTACAATCAGTAAAACTTATGTTAAAAGGCTTTTTAAATTATTATTTGAAATTTTTTGTAAACTCTCTTTACTTATAGCTTTAAATTTAGTACAATAAATGTGTATAAAATCATCTTTTGATATAAGCGGAGGGTATAAAATGAAAACTGTTTACAAAAGAATACTTTTGAAAATCAGCGGCGAAGTTCTTGCCGGTGAAGCAGGTCACGGTATCGATTTTGATACTGCACTCGGCATTTGCAAGGCTGTAAAGGAAATTAACCGTGCAGGTGTGCAGGTGGGTCTCGTTGTCGGCGGAGGCAACTTCTGGCGTGGCAGGTCAAGCGGTAAAATGGATCGTTCCCGTGCAGACCATATGGGTATGCTCGCCACCGTTATGAACGCAACTGCACTTGAAGATACTTTTGAACAAATCGGCGTTGATGCCGTGGCAATGTCGGCACTTCCTATGGAGCAGTTTGCCGAAACATTTACAAGCCAAAAAGCAAAAAAATATCTTGAAAGCGGAAAAGTCGTCATTTTCGGCTGCGGTACGGGCAACCCGTTCTTTACAACAGATTCGGGTGCTGCTTTAAAGGCTGCGGAAATCGAAGCGGACATCCTTTTCAAGGCTACAAACGTTGACGGTGTGTACGATAAAGACCCGAATAAATTTGCCGATGCCGTTAAGTTTGATAAGCTGACACAAGCTGAAATTCTCGAAAAAGATTTGAAAGTTATGGATAGCACCGCAGCGGCACTTTGCAAGGATAACAATATTCCTATTCTTGTTTTCAATCTTAATGATCCACGCAACATTATCCGTGCTGTCGAAGGGCAGAATATCGGAACAATAGTAAAATAATACATACATTTCAGGAGGAAATTTTTATGCAGGAAATTTTTAACGTAACAAAAGAAAAAATGGAAAAAACATTGTCATCGCTTCACTCTGAATATGCTTCAATCAGAGCCGGCAGAGCAAGCTCGGCTGTTCTTGACAGAATCAGTGTAGACTATTACGGTACCGCAACACCGATTAATCAGCTTGCAACCGTGTCTGTTGCCGAAGCAAGAATCCTTACGATTCAGCCGTGGGATAAATCCGTGCTTTCCGCAATCGAAAAAGCAATACTTACTTCCGAAATAGGAATCAATCCCACTAATGACGGTAATATTATTCGTCTTGTTTTCCCGCCGCTTACGGAAGACCGCAGAAAAGAAATCGTAAAAGACATAAAGAAAAAAGCGGAGGACGGTAAGGTTGCCGTTCGTTCTATCAGACGTGATGCTATGGATAAGCTCAAGAAAAAGCAGAAAAATTCCGAAATTACGGAAGATGACCTTTCCGACGGCGAAGAAAAAATCCAAAAAATAACAGACGAATATATCAAAAAAGTTGATGATATGTCCAAAGAAAAAGAAAAGGAAGTAATGGAAATATAACTTTCCGTTTATATTGATTTATGAAAAGTAAATTTGAACTTCAGTCTTTTGATGTTTTGCCGAAGCACGTCGGAGTGATTATGGACGGAAACGGACGTTGGGCAAAAAAGAGGGGACTTGAACGCTCCGAGGGTCATAAGGCGGGTGCAAATGTTTTCAGAACAATTTGCGAATATGCCTGTGACCTCGGTATAGAGTGTATTACTTTTTACGCTTTCTCTACCGAAAATTGGGCAAGACCGGAGATGGAAATTAAGGGCATTATGTCTCTTTTGCGTTCCTATCTTTCCGAAGCACTCGAAAGAAAAAAAGAAAATGAAGAAAAAGGGATGAAAATCAGATTCATCGGTGACACAAGCCGTGTTGATAAAGACCTGCAAAAAATGATTAAAATCATCGAAAAGCAGTCGTCCGATAAAACACGCACGGTTGTCAATATTGCCGTCAATTACGGCGGAAAACAGGAAATTCTAAGGTCAATCAAATCGATTGCAGAGGATGTGGAAAAGGGCTTAATTTCTTCAAAGGATATAACCTCCGATTTGGTCGAAAAAAATTTGTACACTTCGGATTTTCCGTCATGCGATTTGATTATCCGTCCGAGCGGTGAATACAGGCTGTCAAATTTTCTTACATGGCAGTCGGCTTATTCCGAATTTTGGTTTTCGGACATACTTTGGCCCGATTTCACAATTGAAAATTTCAATGAGGCTTTAAGGGCTTATGAACAAAGAAACCGTCGCTTTGGCGGAATATGAATAAGAAATTCGGTGATTCTCAAATGAAAACAAGAATAATTTCGGCAGCGGTAGCGATTGTTATCGGTGTATGTGCTTTTTTGCTTATTTTTACCCCGTTCTTTTCGCTGTTTGTTGCTTTTTTAAGTGCGATGGCGGCATATGAAATTATGCACGTGGCAAAAATTAAAAGCAAGCTGATTTTAATACCCGCAATCGCTTTTTCGGCAATAATGCCGAATTACATTGCATATAAAAATTTGCTTCCTTTTGATGTGCCTGTTTCGGCTGTGCTGAGCATATATGTGATAGTTTTAATGATTTTAATGCTGAAATCTCATAAAAACTTGAAATTCGAGCAATTGGCAATTGCCTTGTATGCGTCAGTGTTTATTCCGTATGCTTTTTCGTGTACGGTGATTGTAAGGGATGTATATATTACATATGACGGAGTTTATACTAAGTCGGAGTCTGTTTATCTTGTGTTGTTTGCACTTTTCTGTGCATTGATTACCGATACTTTCGCATATTTTGTCGGAAGAAAATTCGGCAAACATAAGCTTTGCCCGGAAATCAGCCCCAAAAAGACGGTGGAAGGTGCAGTCGGAGGTCTTGTGTTGTCCACGGCTTTCAATATTCTCGTTTTCGTGGGTGTCAGAGCTTGGATTTTCGGGGGAAAATCGGCAATCAGCATTTGGTTCATCGCCGTAATGTCGATTTTGCTTTCCGCAATAAGTATGTTCGGTGACCTTTCGGCATCACTTCTCAAGCGTAATTTCTCAGTTAAGGATTTCGGAAAAATTATGCCGGGACACGGCGGAATTATGGACAGATTCGATAGTTATATTTTCGTCATCACGGTTTTGTCGGCGGCTTTAAAATTTATAAATTGAAGGTGTAAGGCATGAAGAAAATTTCAATTCTCGGCTCTACCGGTTCAATAGGAAAACAATCTCTCGACGTTGTACGTATGAGAGGTTTTTCCGTTACTGCACTTACCGCTAACAGTAATGTCGGTCTTCTTGAAGAACAGGCAAGAGAATTTAAACCCAAATATGTTGCGTTGAATGATGAAAAATCGGCAAGAGATTTAAAGATTAAACTTGCCGACACGGATATTCGTGTGCTTTCGGGAATTGACGGCATATGCGAATGTGCCGCACTTGAAGAAACAGATACAGTCCTCAACAGTGTTGTCGGTATGGTGGGCTTAAAGCCGACGATTGCGGCAATTGATGCGAAAAAAGAAATAGCACTTGCCAACAAAGAAACTCTTGTTGCGGCGGGTAAGCTTGTTATGGGTAAAGCAGACGAAAATAATGTCAAAATATTGCCCGTTGACAGTGAACACTCCGCAATTTTTCAGTCATTGGGCGGCTGCGTTTCAAAATCAATGGTAAAAAGACTTATTCTCACGGCTTCCGGCGGCCCGTTCTTCGGGAAAAAGAAGAATGAGCTTGAAAACGTAACCGTCAAAGAAGCTCTCAATCATCCCAATTGGGCAATGGGAGCTAAAATCACGGTTGATTCCGCCACGATGATGAATAAAGGTCTTGAATTGATTGAAGCCGCTTGGCTGTTCGGTATGAGCGCCGACAAAATCGATATTGTCGTCCACCGTCAAAGCGTGGTTCATTCCCTTGTGGAATATGTTGACAATTCCGTAATAGCACAGCTCGGTGTACCCGATATGAGAATACCGATTCAGTATGCACTGACATATCCGGAAAGGTATGAAAGTCCCGTCAAACAGTTAAATTTAACCGATTTCGGTTCATTGACTTTTGAAAAAGCGGATGAAGATACATTTTGCTGCATAAAATACTGTAAAAGTGCTTTAAATCGAGGCGGCACGGCAACGGCAGTTGCAAATTCCGCAAACGAAGAAGCAAATAAGCTTTTCCGTGAGGGCAAAATCAAATTTCTGCAAATAGCCGAGCTTGTCGGTGAAGCACTTGAAAACATCCCGATAAAGGAAGATTATTGTCTTCAGGATGTTTTTGAAACCGATATGCTGACCCGTAAATTTGTTTCCGAAAGAAGTGGTAAAAATTAATCTTTTATCTTTTGATATATCGGCTCTTTGGTCAAAGGCATGGCCTATAATTATAGCGATTTTATTTTTCGGTGTGATTATTTTTATCCACGAATTCGGGCATTTTATTTTTGCGAAAATTTTTAAAGTCAAGGTAAATGAGTTTGCCTTGGGTATGGGGCCCACAATTCTGAAAAAGAAAGGCAAGGAAACAACATATGCTCTTCGTCTTTTCCCTATCGGCGGTTTTGTCAGTATGGAGGGTGAGGACGAGGAAAGTACAGACGAAAATTCATTTTCAAAAAAACCGTGTTGGCAGCGTATAATCATTGTCGCTGCAGGTGCTGTGATGAATTTGCTGTTGGGCTTGATTATTTGTCTGTGTATAAATGCAAACCAGAATTTGGTGGCAACTTCAACTGTTGCATCATTCCGGGAGGATGCAGTCAGCGTTTCCTCAGGCTTGAAAGAAAACGATAAAATTATAAAAATCGACGGTCATTCCGTGACAAGCTATATGGATTTATCTTTTCTTATGATGCGTGACAAAGACGGTGTTATGGATATTACCGTCAAACGTGACGGTGAAAATGTCGAACTGAATGATGTCAAATTTGAAATGCGTGAGTATGATGACGGAACAAACGCATTGTATTTTGACTTTATGGTTTACGGTGTGGAACCGACATTCTTCAATGTTTTAAAAGCCTCAGTCGGTGAAACATATTCGATAATAAAGGTTGTATATCTCAGTTTGTTTGACCTTGTTACAGGGCAATACGGTTTAAACGATTTGTCAGGCCCAATCGGCACCGTGACGTATATTGCAGATGCCGCAACAAGTGCGGGGCAAACAAGGGATTATTCAAACTTGTTTCTCATTATGGCTTTGATAACCGTTAATATAGGTGTGTTCAATTTGCTGCCGTTACCCGCACTCGACGGCGGAAGACTTTTCTTTATGTTGATAGAGCTTGTAAGAAGAAAGCCCGTAAAAGCGAAGTACGAAGCTTGGGTTCACGCCGCAGGATTGGTGCTTTTGCTTGCACTTATGTTGGTAATTTCGGCAAGTGATATTCTTAAACTTATTCGATAAAGGAGTAAGCGAATATGGAAAGAAGAAAAACAAAACAGATTAAACTCGGAAACACAGTCATCGGCTCCGATTCTCCGATTTCCGTCCAGTCAATGCTAAATGTCCCTTCAACGGATATTGAGGGAAGTGTAAAACAGGCAATTGAGCTTGAAAAAGCGGGATGTGAAATAATACGTGCTGCCGTTCCCGATATGCAGGCAGTGAAACTAATTTCAAAAATTAAGGAAAAAGTATCTGTTCCGCTTGTGGCTGACATTCATTTTGATTATAAGCTTGCCCTTGAAAGTGCCGAAGCGGGTGTGGACAAAATCCGAATAAATCCGGGAAACATCGGCGATGACGACAGGGTTAAAGCTGTTGTAAAAAAATGCAGTGAGAAGAATATCCCTATAAGAATCGGTGTTAATTCCGGCTCACTTGAAAAACATATTCTTGCAAAACACGGTGGAATAACACCGGAAGCTATGTGCGAAAGTGCAATGTATCACGTTGAGCTTCTCAATAAATTTGATTTTGACGATATTGTTGTTTCAATCAAGTCCTCGGATGTTTCAAAAATGGTAAAAGCATATCGACTTATGGCACAAATGTGTGATTATCCTTTGCATTTGGGCGTTACCGAAGCCGGTACATACAAAATGAGCCTTATAAAATCCTGTGCCGGAATAGGCTCACTTTTGCTTGACGGTATAGGAGATACTATCAGAATTTCAATGACGGATGAGCCTGTAAAAGAAGTCGAAAGTGCTTTGGATTTGCTTTCGGCATTAAATATCAGAACAAACAGACCGCAGATTGTTGCTTGTCCCACCTGCGGAAGAACAAGGATAGATTTGATTTCAACGGCGAAAAATGTCGAAGATGCACTTAAAAATTGTCACAAAAACATAAAAGTTGCCGTTATGGGATGTGTTGTAAACGGCCCAGGCGAAGCCAAGGATGCCGATATAGGTATCGCAGGCGGTGACGGCTGTGCTGTTTTGTTTAAGCACGGTGAAGTTATAAGAAAAATTGACGAAGAAAATATAGTAAGCGAATTGCTCAAAGAAATAGATAAACTTTAAAGGAAAAAGAAAATGGATTCCAAAAATTTTTTATCGGTATTCGGTGATTATCTTGACAGTGATACTTTAAAAGGACAGTTAAAAAATGTTACGATTGAAAGTATGACACTTTTCAGAGAAAAAAGAAATCTTGCCGTTGTTTTTTTCTGCGATAAGATTGTGCCTCCGAATACAATACTTAAAAGCGAAAAACTAATTAAAAACTGTTTGCAGCTAAATCACGTTGAATTTTTACCTAAATTTCCGTCCGAAGCTTTCAGTACCTCTTTTTATCCTTATATAGCTGAAAGAACAAAGCAGAATTTTGCCGCCGCAAACGGATTTCTTGTTGATGCCGAAGCTTCTCTTGAAAACGGGATTTTAACCGTAAATCTCAAACAGGGCGGTGCGGAAATTCTTCAAAAAGCCGGTGTCGATAAATTCACCGCAAAGCAAATTAAGGATATTTTCGGGCTTGAGGTTTCCGTAAAATTTGTGAGCGAAAAAATCGATAAGGATGAATTCCGCCGAATAGTCGAAGAAGTAACCTTGCAAAAACAGGAAGCTAACAGTCAAATTTCTCAGCCCAAAAAGAAAGCTCCCGTTCAGGATTATTCTGATTTGCCCATAAGCTTTACAAATGCTTTTCCGCTTTACGGTAACACGGTAAAGACAAAGCCGACGTCTTTGAAAGATGTCAGCCACGATGACGGAATGGTGACTGTTTGGGGTGAGGTTTTTTCTCTCGATGTCAGAGAAACCCGTGACGGCAGAAACAAAATCATAAGTTTCAATATCACTGACCTTACCGATTCCTATACGGTCAAGCTTTTTGAAGCAAACGAAAACACAAAATCGCTTCTTGCAAAATTAAAAGACGGCATTGTGGTTGCCGTCAAAGGAACCGTTGTGTTTGATAAATGGATGAAAGACTATTGTATTCAGGCACGGGCAATAACTCAAATAGAAAAAATCGAAAAGAATGATAATGCCGAAGAAAAACGTGTCGAACTGCATCTTCATACCAATATGTCCTCAATGGACGGAATGACACCTGCAGGCAAGCTCGTTGAACGTGCGATAAAGTGGGGACACAAAGCAATTGCAATAACCGACCACGGTGTGGTTCAAGCTTTTCCCGATGCAATGAATGCGGTAGGAAAAAGCGGAATTAAAATAATTTACGGTATGGAAGGTTATTTTGTAGATGACCTGAAATTGGATGACCGAAAATTGACAAAGGAAGAAATTAAAGCCGAAAAAACCTATCATATTATTCTGCTTGTAAAGAATACCGTAGGACTTAAAAATCTGTATCAGCTCATTACAAAGTCGAATCTTGATTATTTTCACAAACGTCCGAGAATCCCGAAGTCGGAGCTTATCGAACACCGTGAAGGCTTGATAATCGGAAGTGCTTGTGAAGCAGGTGAACTTTACAGAGCGATTTTGGGCGGTGAAGACAGAGAAAGACAGCTTGAAATCGCTTCGTTCTACGATTATCTTGAAATTCAGCCAAACGGCAACAATATGTTCTTGGTTCGTGACGGAAAGGTTAAGGATGTTGCGGCACTCGAAAACATCAACCGCTCCATTATCGCACTTGCCGACAGTCTCGGCAAACCCGTTGTTGCGACGGGTGACGTGCATTTTATTGACGAAAGTGACAGCGTTTACCGTGCAATTCTTATGGCAGGTCAAGGCTTTAAGGATGCCGACCAGCAAGCACCGCTTTATTTCAGAACAACGGAAGAAATGCTTAAAGAATTCAGCTATTTGGGTGAAGAAACAGCATATGAGGTTGTTGTAAA
Source organism: uncultured Eubacteriales bacterium (assembly GCA_964474295.1). GTDB lineage: Bacteria > Bacillota > Clostridia > Oscillospirales > Acutalibacteraceae > SIG575. The sequence goes on along the minus strand of CAYYRN010000019.1, from coordinate 18,592 downwards.
AAATACTAACCTTATCGCAGATATGGTTGAAAGAATAAGACCGATTCCGCAGGGAAATTATCCGCCGTATATTGAGGGTGCGGAAGAAGAACTCAAACGCATTTGTTGGGAGAGAACAAAGAAAATGTACGGTGACCCCGTGCCGGAATATGTTGCAACAAGGCTTGACAAAGAGCTGAAATCAATTATTAAAAACGGATTTGCCGTTTTGTATGTAATTGCTCAAAAGCTTGTTTGGAACTCTGTTGAACATGGATATCTTGTCGGCTCAAGAGGTTCGGTTGGTTCGTCATTTGTCGCAAATGCCGCGGGCATTTCCGAGGTTAACCCTTTAGCACCGCATTATGTTTGCCCCGAATGTCAGTATAATGAGTTTTTCTTAAAAGGTGAGTATGGTTCAGGTTACGACCTGCCGCCGAAAAACTGTCCTAAATGCGGTCACGTTCTAAACCGTGACGGTCATGATATTCCCTTTGAAACTTTCCTCGGATTCAAGGGCGATAAACAGCCCGATATTGACTTGAACTTTTCGGGTGAATATCAATTCTGGGCGCACAGATATACGGAGGAGCTTTTCGGTAAAGACCACTGCTTTAAAGCAGGAACAATCGGTACGCTTGCCGACAAAACAGCATACGGTTTTGTTAAAAATTATCTGTCTGAACGAGGAAAGGTTGTTTCTCGTGCAGAAGAAGACCGCTTGACAAGGGGATGCACAGGTGTAAAAAGAACCACAGGTCAGCATCCCGGCGGTATGGTTATTATTCCGAATGACTATGTTGCGGAAGATTTCACACCGATTCAACACCCTGCCGATAAGGTAGATAAGGACATTTTAACAACACATTTCGACTTCCATTCCTTGCACGATACAATATTGAAGCTCGATAACCTCGGCCATGATGTTCCGACGTTTTATAAGCATCTTGAGGATTCCACGGGCATTGCGGCAATGGATGTTGATATCTGTGACCCTAAGATTTACGAAATGATTAATTCACCGACACCGCTCGGAGTTTCGGCTGACGATATCGAATGTGAAACAGGTACTCTTTCAATACCCGAAATGGGAACACCGTTTGTGCGTCAAATGATTCTTGACGCAAGACCTAAAAATTTCACCGACCTTTTGCAAATTTCGGGACTTTCTCACGGAACCGATGTTTGGCTCGGTAACGCACAGGATTTGATTAAGGACGGTACCTGCACAATTTCCGAGGTTATCGGAACACGTGACAGCATAATGGTTTACTTGATGCACAAAGGCTTGGAGCCGGATATGGCTTTTAAAATTATGGAAATTGTCCGTAAAGGTAAAGCAACAAAATTGCTTACTGAAGACCATATAAACGCAATGAAAGAACACGATGTTCCGCAGTGGTATATCGATTCGTGTATGAAAATCAAGTATATGTTCCCCAAAGCTCATGCTGCGGCATATGTAAGTGCGGCACTCAGACTCGGATGGTATAAGATATATAAGCCGGTTGAATATTATGCCGTTTATATGACTGTGCGTGGTGAAGATGTCGATACTGTTGCAATTATGCAGGGAAGGTCTGCGGTTAAGAAAAAAATGGCTGACATTTCCGCAAAAATGAAAGCCAAAGAAGCCACGGCAAAAGAAGAAGGTACATACACGGCTTTGCAGGTTATTAACGAGATGATGGCAAGAGGTGTTGAGCTTTTGCCGGTTGATATTTACAAATCCCATGCCACGGTTTATCAAATTGAGGATGGTAAAATACGTCTTGCTTTCTCTGCACTTAACGGTGTGGGCGAAAATGCTGCAAAGCAGCTTCAGGCGGCACGCGAGGACGGTAACGGGGAATTTATTTCCGCAGAGGATTTACAACTTCGTTCAGGAGTTTCCTCAAGTGTTATCACTGCCTTACAGGAAGCAGGTGCACTTTCCGGCTTGCCGGAATCGAACCAAATAAGCCTGTTTTAACTTAAAGTAAAAGCTTTTACGTTTTTCTAACAAATTGAAGAATCTTCAGAAAAAATCAGCGGAGCTGTAAAAAACTTGTGTTTTTTACAGCTCCGCTTACTATTTTATTTTTTCTTTTTCTTAACGGGTTTTGCAAGCACAATAATCATAAGCACTATCAGCATGGGCATTGCAACAACAGGTGTGACGATAAGCGTATCGATTTGATAAGCCTCCGATGTGATATATATTGATTTGTGCTGAACTGTTTCCGTTCGTTGTCCCCTTACCAAAAGTCTGTGAGTGTTAATTCCGTATGGGGTACAGGTCAGCAGCGTGCAATAATCGCCGCCGTCAACAATCATAAGGTCATCAACTTCTTCAGGCAGAACTATTCTTACACGGTCAACCTCATACGTTAAAGTTTTGTCGAGAATTTTTACGGTAAAAGTATCTCCGACTTCCATGCGGTCAAGGTCGGAAAAAAGCTTTGCGGAGGGCAAACCTCTGTGTGCCGAAAGAATGGCGTGGGTGTTGACACCGCCGACAGGAAAGCTTGTTCCTTGCATATGACCTACCGCAATGTTCAGCGTTTCTTCCTTTGTACCGTGATAGATTGGAAGTTCAACATCTATTTTGGGAATTTCTATGTAACCCATCATACCTGTTCCCGTAACATCGAGAATGTCAAAATATCCTTTCACTTTATCGTATTCAAGTAAAGGAAAGTCAACGTTGTTATAAAGCTCCGTGTTGTATTTTTCAGCTTCCGCAAACATAGAATCGTAGTCTTCAACGGGTATGTTTTTTAATATGTTTTCGTAGTCAACAATTGCTTCTGTTTGTGTTTTGGAGTTCCAATAGTTACTCAATGTCGGATATAACAGCACGGAAAGACCTACGAAGAAAATCAAAAGCAATAAGAAAGTTGAGGACGAAGATTTTTTCTTTTTACTATTTTTGTCGCTCATAAGTCCCTCCCTGATGTTATTATAAAACAGGGAAGGGGATTAACCCTTCCCTTTAATTAAAAGTTTTCCCAATTATGCGGAAACTCTTTTCTTTGTGATAAGAAGTATTCCGGCACCGAGAACAAGAATTGCACCGAAGAATGTGAACAATGTTGTACCGATACCACCCGTTGAGGGAAGTTCAGAACCTGTCTTGTTGACAACCTGAACACCTGTGCCGGGAACATAATCGCTTGATTCATTTTCAAATTGAGCGCTGATGTTAGTGTCTACAATTGTAAATTCCACACGTCCGTTAAGCTTGTTGTATCCGTCGGGAGCAACAGTCTCTTCAAGGTAATATGTTGTATCACCGTCAAGACCTACAACTGTTGCTTTACCGTCTGTAACAACGATGCTTACGCCTTCTTCACTTGCTTTTGCAAGGCGATAAACTTCTTTATCCGAATCGTAAACTACTTTGATTTCGTTTCCGCCTGTTTTAGCATCGTAAAGCTTGAATTCAGCACCGTCAAGGAGCTTATTCTCACTATCGGTTTTGATAAGGTCAAATTCGTAAGTGTAGGTTGTTGTCTTGTCGTGAGTTGTGTGGTTGTCATCACCATAGTCAAGCCACGTATCGTTGACATTTCCTTCGCCTGCGATTACAGCATTTTCGTTAAGAGAAGCTGTGTATTCAACGATAATTTCTGTTCCTGCGGCAAGACCTGCAACATAATCATTGTCAAACTTAATTTCAAATGTGCAGCCGTCAGCCGTGTTGTAAGAAATAGTGTATTTGGAAGCATCAACGTCAACGCCGTTAACCGAAATTTTCTTAATTTCACCGAAAGTAAGACCTGCATCCATCTTATCGTGAAGCACATAGTTTTCGGCACCGTTCTGAACGGTGACGGTTGTACGGTAGTTGATTGTCTGGAACATATCGGCATCGTTCGTTTCGCCGTAAGTTCCTGTCTTATCTTCCTCAACCTCTTTTTCTGCGGTAGACTGGTCATTTTTCTCTGTTACTTCCGCATTCGGCTTTGTTGTGTTGAGAATACAAAGAGCGCCGAGTGAGGAGTCGATAAGGTAATAACCGAGCTCAAGGTTTGAGAAAACAACTTCTGTCTGACCTTTAGCAACGGCGTCGGAAGTTTCAGTTGCACTGATATTGTTTGCTTTTGCATATGCAAGTGCAAGCTTTGCAAATTCGGCAGCATTAGCACCTTCAACCCAAGTAACATAATTGTCATCGTCAACAGTTACATAAGTTGTAGCACTTTTGGCAAAATCTGCCCAATCGCTCGTTGTTTTGTAGGAAAAAGCTCCTGTTTCCGTGTCATAGCTTTCAAGACTGAAAATCTTGTAGATTTTGTATGTCTGACCTTCTACGACATTTTTCACGGTGATATTACCGGTTGTTTCCGCAGCAAATGCTGAAAGTCCCAAAGTGAAAATCATAATTGCCGCAAGAACGATTGATAATGTCTTTTTCATTTTTTTCATCCTTTCTAAAATTTTATATTTAGGAATACATAATGAATTGATTGAAAAGATTAAGGCTTAATCAGGACGCCTTTTTCTTTTAAATCTTCTGTGTATTCCGTACAAAAGAGTGCCTGAAATGATAAACAGACCCCCTAATGTCCAATAAAAAGTACCGCTGTTTCCCGTTTCGGGAAGTTCAAAGCCGCCTATGTTTACGAAAACGGCTTTTGAATTTTCGTTTAGTGTGCCGCTTATTGCATTACCCGGTTCAACTTTTTCGTCATTAAGAGCGCATTTGGTCGAAAAACCGTTTGTTTTTTGCTCTGTTACCGACCACGTTGCACCATAGGGTAAATTAATAACAGTTAAATTTTCACCGTGCTTTAGATAAACAGTTGCTTTTCCGTTTGTAAAAGTAATTGATTTTGTGTCTGTGCCGGTACAGTCAAAAGTACCGTTCAAAGGCTTGCCGTCAACTTCGATATAAATATCAAAAGCGAAGGCGGTTGTTGTGTCATCAACTCCTTCAACACTTTTCGATATTGAAAGCGAACGTGCAACGTGATTTATAAAAATAATTTCTTCCTGTTCCGAATTATCCTTGAAAATTCCCGTAACTTCGGCAGACACGGTTCCGCCCGAAACACTTACGGTAACTTCCGCAATGTATTGAGAATCATCCGATATCGCTGAAGTGCCGCAGTCATTCTCACTTATCAAATAATAATATTTTCCCGCTTCTGTGCCGGGAGGATAATTCAAAACAAATTCAAATTCGTCGCTTCCCGAAGAAAGCGTTGACGAAGCAATAAGAGTAAGTCCGTTTTCAATCGGTTCGGTATCGGTGTAAGAAACAATCTGCTGTAAGGTGAAATTAAATGTATATTCGCTACCGTCAGGACGAAGTAAGGTTTTGTGTGCGGGAATTTTAAGCTTTGTACCTTCTTTGTCATTCAAAACGTGTATTGAAACGGCATTTTCATATTCGATTGTTCCTTCAACATATTCCGAGCCGTCTTCGGATATATGAGTGATTTCACCGCTTTCGGCAGTGTAAGTAACATTGTAGGCAGTTGCATTTATTTCCTGCAAAGTGAAAGTCGAGCCTGCAAGGATTCGGTCAATTCTGATTTTTTCACCGGATTTGATTTCGACTTGACCTGTTTTTGTTACTTTTGAAACTGTTTGTGTGCCGTCGGGATGTATTACCGTGTATTCGGTTCCCTCCGGAATACCGTTGCCGTCAAAGTTCAGCGAAAAAGTGAAAGCCTTACTGTTAGTTTGAGAGGAATAATCGTGAGCCTCTTTTTCAATTTCCAGACTTCCGTATTTGCGTATATCGACAATGTTGTTGAATTTGAAAGTCGTGCTGCCGTCCGAAACATCCTTAACGGAGCTGTCAAGACCGTTGAATATATCGTTGCCGATAACAACATTTGTTTTGTCGGTTGTAACGGAGCTTCCGTCAACGGTAATGTCGCCGTACTGGTTGAAAATATCGGTATCGAGCAATTCTCTGACAAAATATTTGCCGGAGTTTTCGGGGATATTGCCGAAAACAGCCATTTGACCTGCTTTTATTGTAAAGATTCCGTTTGAATCTGTCAAGCCTGTTCCGAGAATATTTCCGTTTTTATCGTAAATTGTGTACTCTGTGTTTGAACCGATGAATAAATCGTTGCCGTTTTCTTTGTAAACCTGAAATTTAAAATCGGGGTTTCCCAATACGGAAAGGTCATCATCCGACGTCATTTCCTTATTTACGGAAATATTGTTTTTTTCGATAAGAGGAAGGTTAAAATTCATACGGCATACGCTTGAACCCGCACCACGTTCGGTATAATAAAAGTCAAGCTTATGTGTCGAATAATTTTCAAACGTTCCCTTTTCATTAAGACCGTCCGTTGTTCCGAGAATTTCCGCAAAGGTAACTGTTTTGTAAGGCTCGGCGGAAATGTCACCGGTAGATGTGTCCAATTCGTAATAGTAAACCTTACCGTTTACAAAGTCTATTTGACCGCCTACATGACGGTGGATACCGGAAAGGTCGAGAAAGAGCTTTCCGTCAATATAAATCCAAACGTCGTCGTCACCTGTAAATTCGTAAATCATTTCCTGCTTTCCGTCAAGACCGGTAAGACCGTCCTTTGGTTGCATAAATTCCATATGCATACTCATACCGAAGAAAAAGTTAGTTTCCTCGTCATAATCTATTGAATATATATTGGAAAGATATTCGTCATCTTGAGGGAACGTAAGACCGTTCAGTGCAAAATACTTTTCAAGTGCCGTGCGGTAATTCCAGCCGTTTTGACCGTACTCACTGTCCATAATCGACACAAATTTTGTCAATACATTGTAAAGTGTTTGATATTCGCTTCCCATACCGCTGTTGTATTTGTAAAGTGCCGTGTTGGCAATTTCCAAAAACCAGTCTCGGTCAATATCCGTAGTTTGCGTAGAGTCTTCAACGATATCATTGAAAGGAAGAAAATTGCCGAAAGGATACATAATATAGTTTGATGTTATGTTCTGCTCGTAAAGAGTAAATGTGTCATTTTCGGGATTGTACTGTGCGTGGTTATCACGGCAGTTAAAATAGTATTCACCGGTTTTTTCGTTATATTGAAAAAGTCCGTTGATGCTCTGGCTGTTAACCTTGTCGGCATATTGATTTTGAGAGAACAAATATTCCAAGCTTGTTCCGTCCGAAAGGGCAGGGTAGCCGTCTATTAAAGAATCACTCATAGCTCCGCTTATGGGACGGTTTGCGTGGTTTGTCGTTGCGTTAATCGCACCCGGATTGTTCGTGGTTATGGTTGAAATGACGGTGGCGATGTCTGCGGTAATATTATCACCGAAGTTCATACTGTATGCACCGAGTGAGGAACCTATGCTTTTTGTACCTCCGGCTTGTTGGAATCCGGGATATTTGTGGTTTGATGACAAATACAAATCGTTAATGTTGCTGCCGTATTGATAGAGGTTCACTTCAATGAAATCTTTGGTATCGGCACTTTGAACGACGTTGAGCTTGTTGCTGTTGTCTTTTTCGGGTTTAACCACGGCTTCTTCGTTGAAAACGATTTTTCCCAGACCGTTTGCGTTATACCCGGAACTTGTTTTATAAAAGCTGTCTATGCTTACGGTGTCGCCCACGGAAATGCCTGCGTTTGCAAGTGAGTTGTCATATACCAACAGAACAAAGCCGTTTGACGTGCTGGCTTTATAATCCAATTTGCTGACGTCTGCCGTAGTCGCCTTTGCAACATATAAATTTCCGTTGCCGTCATCCTCAATGACATAAGCATCCCAATACGTATAGCTCATACCCGTACCCAGCACAGACCTTACCGAACCGCCGTAAACAATGGTTGTTACCGCTTTGCTGTATTTGTTAACCTGATATACGGTGATTTCTGTTTCATCCGCAAGTGTATCGGCTGACCACAGCCATTCCAAATTGTCAAGCTTTTCGGTATCGGGAATTATGTCGTAATACATCGGCCCCAAATCTTCGTAATAAGCATAAACGGTTTTAACGTTAAGACCGGTTGTGCTGAAATAGAGGGCATATTCTTCATCATTATGCGTATTTTCGTATTCTTTGAGCTTTTTGTTGACATCTTCCGGGGAGGGAAGCTGTGCAATAAGTGAATTTACGTTGTCTATTCGCTTTTTGTCGTTTTCGCTCGCCGAATAAAAAATTGCCTTGTCAAGTGAGCCGTAACCGATCAATTTCTCATCCTCTGTGCCGAAGGATACTTCTTTAACCTCACAATCCGAGTCACCTTGAATTACGGTAATTTTATCACCCGATATTTTTTTAATTACGGCGCTGTGTGATGCGCTTCCGTTTAAGTTATCGTCAACAAAAAGAATATCGCCTTTCTTTACTCTTGAAATATCGAAATCAAAATACAATCCCGCTTTTTCCCATTCAAGACGCATAGCCTCTACACCTGAATTTACGGGTAGGTTATTAAGTCCGGCATATTCAAGACAAAAAGCAGTAAACATAGAAGACCAATCACCGTACGGATTGCCGTACCATTCGCCGTAACGGGTATATCCTCTGCGAACACCGTCGGTTCCGACTTCAAAGTTCCTTTCACTTTCACGATAGCCGATTTGGGTTTGAGCAATGTTGACTATGTTTTCGGCAGCACTGTGGTTTAAGTCAACATCGGCAATTGTCGCTTCCCAATCTTTTTGCGTTTCAAGGTCTGCTTTAATGTCGGAATAACAAGATGACGTGTGTATATGTTCTTCTTTGCCGCAAATGTAAGATATTTCGTAACATTCATCCGTGTGTGTATGCTCCAAGCCTTCTTCAAGAGAACAGGTAAGCGTTTTGAGAACACATTCTTCCGTGTGCTTATGTTCATCAAACCCGCAGAAAGCATCGCCTGCCATAGTCAAACCGACAAGCTTTAACCACCAAAAAACAATTAAAACAATGACAAGAGCAAGAATAGGGATTATTGCGGAAAATCTGCGTGCGAAAGTGTGGCTTGCAGCCAAAAAATCAATTCTGTTTTGCGATTTTGCATCCAAATTCTTTTCCTCCTTTCATTGTCATATCAAAATAAGCTGTTACTTAATAAAGCCGATTTCTGTCAAAGGCCAGATTTTTATTAAAATTTTTCCGATAATCTGGTCGTTTGCAACACATCCGATAACAGAGCTTCTGCTGTCAATAGACGTAAGTCTGTGGTCGCCTAAAAGGAAATAATGATTTTCGGGTACCTGATAGGGAAATTCTATGTCACATTCGCCCAATCCCTTTTCGTAAACGTACGGTTCGTCCAAAACCAAATCATTGACATAAACCGTGCCGTCATCATCAATATTTATATAATCTCCCGGTAAGCCGATTACACGCTTAATAAGAATTTTGTTTGAGTACGAAAAAGCACAAAGGTCGCCTTGCTTGAGATTGTCTGTCTTTACAAGTGCGACAATATCTTCGTCCATTAGGGTAGGCTCCATACTCGTTCCCGAAATTTGAAGAACAGGTAAAACAAGCGTAGCGATAAGCACGGCAATCGCCGCAACAACTATTAAGGTGTAAATTGTGTTTTTAAGAACCTTTCGGTATCTCGCTTTGTATCGTTCCTTCTTTAATTCGGCATTAAGCTGCACGGATGACGGAACTTGTTGTGCTGTATTTTTTTTGCTTTCCGACACGCTTTTCACCGCCTTTACACTATACTAATATATGGTATGTCTATAATCAAGATAATGATATCACATTTTTCCGCCGAAATCAACATTTTTTGTGATGTTTTATTTCTTTTTTCGGAATTAAATTCAACATTTTAACCAAAAGAAAAATCTCCGTGAACCGAGATTCACGGAGATTAATTTTCTGATCACTATTAAGAACATTGAAGTGCCGAAAATCAGACAGCACGAGTAACCTTACCGGAGCGTAAGCAACGAGAGCATACATAAACTCTTTTAGGAGAACCGTTAACAACAGCTTTAACACGCATGATGTTGGGTTTCCATGTTCTGTTAGATCTTCTGTGTGAATGGGAAACTTTAATACCGAAAGAAACGCTCTTTCCGCAGTATTCACATTTTGCCATTTGTCGCACCTCCTTCTTTAACATCTGATTACAACGTTTAATATTATATCTTTTATTTACGAAAAAAGCAAGTGTTTTTTGCTATTTTTTTAAATTTATCGAAAATATTTACATTTTAGGCTTCAAAAACACAATATTTTGTCTATTTGATTGACAAAACACCCACTCGGTGGTAGATTTAATGCTGTTGGAGGAATTAAAAGTGGAAAATTATTTTTGGGTTATGCTGGTTGCACTTTACGGTGTATGCAAAGGTGCAAGAGAGGTTTTTAAAAAAATTTCATTAAAGAGAAATACTGTAATGGAAACATTGTTTCTTTATGTTTGTCTGTCTTTTGTTATGGTTTTGCCTTACGCACCGCAAGCTTTTAACGTTAAAAGCGGCGGCTATATGTTCTTGATTTTGTTAAAATCGTTTGTCATTTTCATTGCGTGGATGTGTTCTTTTAAAGCACTTTCAAAAATGCCCGTAAGCTTGTACGGAGTTCTTGATTTGTCACGGGTTTTGTTTTCCACGCTTTACGGTATTCTCTTGTTGAACGAAAGAATAGGTTTTATGCATATTGTGGGACTTCTGCTTGTTTCGGCGGGACTTTTGATGTTAAAGTTCAAACCTTTTTCTTCAAAAGAAAAAACCGATGAAAAAATCGACATAAAAACGTTAATTATCGCTTTTGTCGGATGTGCGATGACTGCACTTTCGGGGGCTCTCGATAAAATCTTGATGAGAAAAGGCGATTTGACATCGGGACAGCTTCAGTTTTGGTATATGTTATTCCTTGTTGTTTTTTATGCTTTTTATATTTTTATTTCCAAAACGAAAATCGATTACAAATCCGCACTCAAAAACAAGTGGGTGTATTTGATGAGCCTAACTCTTGTTATAGGTGATAAAGCTTTGTTTGTTGCGAATAACAGTCCGGCTTGCACGGTTACGATGATGACTCTCATCAAACAAATAAGCTGTGTGGTTGTGATTCTTGCCGGAAAATTCGTGTTTAAAGAAAAAAGAATATTTTACAAATTGCTTTGTGCTGCGATAATTGTTTTAGGTATCTTGACGGCATTGATAAATTAATTTATTTACTTGAAAATAACAGAAAAAAATGTTATCATAATTATATTGCATTTTTTATTCCTGCGTGGAAACAATATAGTGATACGGAGGGATAAAAATGCTCGAAAATACCTATACAATTGATGAAGATACCAACGAAAACGAAAGCGGCGGTGAAGGCTTTTTCGACAATGCCGTAAAGCAGGTTTTTGAAACAGGTGCGATTACCGTAAAGAAAAACAATCATTTAATACATTGTATTACGGTTATCGGTCAAATAGAAGGGCATTACATTGCTTCTCAGCAGACAAAAACCACAAAATACGAACACATAATACCGCAGCTTATCGCCGTTGAAGAAAGTGACGAGATTGACGGACTTTTTATTATTCTCAACACCGTCGGCGGTGATATCGAAGCCGGTCTTGCCATAGCCGAACTGATTTCGGGGATGAAAACACCGAGTGTTTCGCTTGTACTCGGAGGCGGTCATTCAATAGGTGTTCCGCTTGCTGTGGCTGCGGATAAATCATTTATTGTGCCGTCCGCAACTATGACTGTTCACCCCGTAAGAACAAACGGTCTTGTTATCGGTGTTCCTCAAATGCTTGAATATTTTTTGCAGATGCAGGAAAGAATTGTCGCGTTTGTTTGCTCAAATTCCGATATTGACGACAAAACATTTCGCAAGCTTATGCTTGAAACGGGCGAGCTTGTCACAGATGTCGGAACTCTCCTCGGCGGAAAAGATGCGGTCAAATACGGTCTTATCGATAAAATCGGCTCGCTTTCGGATGCACTTAATGAATTGGATAATTTGATAAATGAAAGGAATTTAAACAATGGCAAACGCAAAACCCAAACAGCAATCTGCCAAGAAAACAACGCAGAAAAAACCGAACGGTAATAAAAAAGCGTCTTCAGCACCGAAAAAATCATCATCAAAAGAAGCAGAGGTTACGCAGGCAAAGGGCATTTCGGCACAGATGACTGCCGTTATACTGTTCTGTGCGGCATTGCTTTTGCTGAGCTTTTGTGTCATTCCCGGAGCGAACGTGTGGGAATTTATCAGACAGCATATTATGTTCGGCACTTTCGGTGTTATGGCTTTTGCCGTGCCGATTTTGCTCGGTTACACGGCAATTCTGTTTGCCCGTGACCGACTGCACGAAAAGGGAAAAATCGCACGCATTGTCGGTATTTGTGTTTTTATGCTTTTCCTTTCGAGCTTTATACATATAGTGTCGCACCCGTTTGAATATTTCAGTCAAAACACCGTTTGGGAACAGACAAAGGATGTTTATACAAAAGGTCTTGCAATTTCAAACGGCGGATTTTTCGGAGTGCTTCTCGGCGGTTTGGTTGCCCTCATCTGCGGAGAAAAAGCTCCTGCCGTTGTTTTGATTTCGATTCTTTCTTTCGGAACGCTTATGATTCTTACCGGTACATCCCTTGCAAAGCTTATAGGAACTGTTGAAAAGCCTGTAAAAAAAGCAGGCGATAAAATTGCCGAGCATAAGGAAAAAAGAAGGTCAGAAGCGGAAAAATCCGAATTTGAAGAGGATGACGAAGAACAAGGTGCTTTCGGTGTCGATTTCACGCCTGATTTTGCGGAAGATTTCACGGAAGAAAAAAAGCCTGAGAACAGATATCTTGAAGCAATTGAGGTTGATAACAGCGAAGACCGTTCCTTTGATACCGACGAAATAATAATGCCGCCCGTCATCAAGGGTGGCAGCACGGGTGTTTCCAAAAAACGCACTCAAATAAAAGCACTTGATATTGACATTGTGGACGAAAGCAAATCCGACTTGCCGGAAGTTGAACATATACCGTCTGTCGCAGAGGAGCAAGCTCCTCCCGTCATTAAGCAAGCGGAAAAGAAAGCGTCAGTTTCAAACACCAAAAAGGAAGAAAATGTATTTGAAGTTACGGAAACGGCATTCATTTCAACACGCTCAGGCAAATCAAAGCCGTACAAATTCCCGCCGCTTAGCTGCCTTTCAAATCCCGACAGTTCTTCAAATGTTGATTATTCAAGCGAACTTCGTTCAAACGGTCAGCATCTTATTGATGTGCTTAAAAGCTTCGGTGTTGAGGCGAAAATCTGTGAAATTTGCAGAGGCCCCTCCGTTACACGTTACGAAATCCAACCGGCACCCGGTGTAAAAATCAGCAAAATTACAGGTCTTTCAAATGATATTGCAATGAATATGGCTTCATCGGGTGTGAGAATAGAAGCACCTATACCGAATAAATCGGCAGTCGGTATAGAAATTCCCAACAGACAAAGAACAATGGTTCTTCTCAAAGAAATTATCGATACAAAGGAATACAGAAAGTCCGATTCAAAGCTCAACGTGGCTTTAGGTAAGGATATCACGGGCAATATCATTTGTGCCGATATAGCCAAAATGCCGCATCTTCTGATAGCCGGTACAACAGGTTCCGGTAAATCCGTTTGCATAAACTCTATGATTGTAAGCATCCTTTACAATGCTACACCTGATGAGGTTAAGCTTCTTATGATTGACCCGAAGCAGGTTGAATTTACCGTATATAACGGAATACCGCATTTGCTGGTTCCCGTTGTTTCCGATCCGAGAAAAGCCGCGGGTGCGCTTGCATGGGCAGTTACCGAAATGCTCAACAGATACAAGCTTTTTTCCGAAAGAAACGTAAGAAATATCAAGGGGTATAATAAATTCTGCGAGGCCAATCCCGAAATTCCGAAAATGCCGCAGATAGTTATTTTTATTGATGAGTTGTCAGACCTTATGATGGCAGCACCTAACGAGGTTGAGGATTCCATTTGCCGACTTGCGCAAATGGCCCGTGCGGCAGGTATGCACCTTGTTATCGCAACACAAAGACCGTCTGTTAACGTTATCACAGGTGTTATCAAAGCAAACATTCCGAGCCGTATTTCACTTTCCGTTTCGTCGCAAATCGACTCACGCACAATAATCGATACCGCAGGTGCGGAAAAGCTTCTCGGCAACGGTGATATGCTTTTCAGTCCCGTTGGTATGTCAAAGCCCTTACGTGTTCAAGGTGCATTTTTGTCGGATGCGGAAGTTGAAAATGTTGTCGAATACATTAAGAGCCAAAAAGAAGGCTCGTATGATGAGGATATTATCGAAGAAATCGAAAAGCACTCCGTCAATGAGAAAAAGCGGGCGGGATATGATGTTGAAGAAGATGATGACGATGCGGACGAAATGCTCCCCGATGCGATTAGAGTTGTTGTGGATATGCAGGCAGCATCGACCACAATGCTCCAGAAAAAATTAAAATTGGGTTATGCACGTGCTTCAAGAATTATCGATGACCTTGAGGAAAGGGGAATTATAGGCCCGTCAGAGGGTGCAAAACCGAGAAAGGTTCTGCTTTCCAAACAGGAATATATGGAAATGAACGCATTGTCTTCGGACGGAAAGATTAATTTAAACAAACAGCAGAATGTTTCCGAACAGGAAGATGTGTATGAGGATGATGATTTTTAAAAATGAGTAATTTTTTGCCTATTACAGCGGAAGAAGCAAAAGAAAGAGGATGGGAAAACGTTGATTTCGTCTACGTCACGGGTGATGCATATGTTGACCATCCAAGCTTCGGCGTTGCTATAATTTCAAGGGTTCTTGAAGCAAAAGGGTATAAGGTCGGAATTATCAGTCAGCCGGATTGGAACAATAACAAGGCTTTTAAGATTTTCGGCAAGCCTACCCTCGGCTTTTTGGTGACGTCCGGTAACATAGACAGTATGGTGGCTCATTATACTGCTGCGAAGAAAAAGAGAAGCGATGATGCGTACACTCCGGGCGGAAAGGCAGGCAAAAGACCTGACAGAGCCGTAACGGTGTACTGTAAAAAAATCCGTGAAATTTATCCCGACTGTCCGATTATTATAGGCGGTCTTGAGGCTTCTTTGAGAAGATTTGCACATTATGATTATTGGGATGACTGCGTAAAGCCGTCTATTCTTGTGGATTCCGGTGCAGACCTTTTGATTTACGGTATGGGCGAAAATCAAATAATCGAAATTGCCGACAGGCTGAAATCCGGCGAAAGTACGGAAAGTATGACCGATATCAAGGGTACTTGTTGCCTTATCGACACTAAAGATACACCTTATACGGGCGTTGAGTGTCCGTCTTACAAAAATGTCGTAAATTCAAAGCGTGAATATGCAATCGCAAACAGAATACAGCTTGATGAACAGGACCATATAAGAGGTAAAATGGTAAAGCAGCGGCACAATGATAAAATGCTGATACAAAACGTGCCTATGCCGCCGCTTACCACAGAAGAACTCGATTGGGTTTATTCTTTGCCTTACGAAAGGAATTACCATCCGAGTTACGAAAAACTCGGCGGTGTTCCCGGTATTTCGGAGGTCAAGTTCTCAATTACGCACAACCGTGGATGTTTCGGTGCCTGCAATTTTTGCTCCCTTGCTTTTCATCAGGGCAGGTTTATAACAACACGCAGTAAAGAATCGATTATCGAAGAAGCGAAAAAACTGACAAAATTGGAAGATTTTAAGGGTTACATACATGATGTCGGCGGGCCTACCGCAAATTTCAGAAGACCGTCTTGCGATAAGCAGATTGAACACGGTCTTTGTAAAGGTAAAAAGTGCCTTGCACCGAAGCCATGCTCACAGCTTGTTTCAAATCACGAAGAATATCTTGATATATTAAGAACCCTGCGTACACTCCCGAATGTTAAAAAGGTTTTTATCCGTTCGGGAATAAGGTTTGATTATTTGCTTGAAGATAAGGATAAGTCATTCTTTAACGAGCTTGTCGAGTATCACACAAGCGGACAGCTTAAAGTTGCACCCGAACATTGCAGTGCAAGCGTTCTTGATTATATGGGCAAGCCTCACATAGAGGCATATTTGAAATTTTCCCGTGAGTATTTTGCAATAAACAAAAGGATAGGGAAAGAACAGTATCTTGTGCCTTACCTTATGTCTTCGCATCCTGGCAGTACGCTTGATGATGCGATTGAGCTTGCTCAATTTTTAAAGAAAGAGCATATCAGACCCGAACAGGTTCAGGATTTTTATCCCACGCCCGGTACGGTTTCGACTTGTATGTTCTACACGGGACTTGACCCATACACTCTTAAAGAAGTTTATGTTGCAAAAAATCCGCACGATAAAGCATTGCAAAGGGCATTGCTGCAAAGCTATAATCCGAAAAACAAAGCACTCGTTGAAGAAGCGTTGAAAAAAGCGGGAAGAACGGATTTAATCGGCAACGGGGAAAAATGTCTTATCAAAGGCAGTGTAAAAGCATATCAAAACAAAAACAGTAATCGCAAGGCGGTGAAGTACAGTGGCAAAAGCAAAAAAAAGAAAAAGTAAAAGCAAAATTTCCGCATTAATTCTTGCGGCAGTTATCTTAATTGCGGGATTTGTTACATATTTTCAAAATAACACATCCGAATCAGACGAAAGCAGCGAGCCTTCTTCTAATTGGGCGGAGGCTTTGGCTTCGGCAGGTTTGTTGCCGAACGGTTCAACACAAACAGCTTCTTCAAACGGGCTGTGTGTTGATTTTGTTGATGTAGGGCAGGGAGACTGCACCTTTATATCGTGTGAAGGAAAAAATATGCTTATCGACTGCGGTGAGGCGGAAAGTTACCAAACCGTTAAAAGCTATTTGAAAAACAGGGGTGTAAGCAAGCTTGATATTGTTGTTGCGACGCACCCTCATTCCGACCACATCGGCGGAATGTATATGCTGATTGAAGATTTTGAAATCGGCACATTCATTATGCCGAAAATTCCTAAAAGTATTACACCTACAACAAAGACATATCAAAAAATGATTTCGGCTTTGCACGAAAAATCATTAACTCCGGATTATGCGCAGGTTGGGAAAAATTATTATCTTTCCGATTCGCACATCAAAATCTTGGCTCCCGTAAAAAATTATGATGATTTGAATAATATGTCGGTTGTTTTAATGCTTGAATACGGCAGTTCAAAATTTCTTTTTACGGGTGATGCCGAAGCCGAGGCGGAAAAGGATATAATTTCAACCTCTGCCGATTTAAAATGCGATGTGCTGAAATTAGGTCATCACGGCAGCAAAACTTCTTCAAGTGATGAATTTCTCAAAGCCGCAAGTCCGAAAGCCGTTGTGATAAGCGTCGGCAAGAATAATGAATATTCTCATCCGCACTCGCAAACAATGAAAAAGCTTTATAAGCTTGATGTTATGATTTACAGAACGGATAAAGATTCAACTGTAAAATTGCGTGTACCGTCACAGTCATCTGAAATAATTTACCCTGATTAAAAGGTTGATGAAGTATGTTAGATAAAAATAAAGCCGTAATTGCTATGAGTGGCGGTGTTGACAGCTCCGTTGCCGCCTGCCTTTTGAAAGAGCAGGGATATGTTTGCCACGGGGTAACTCTCAAGCTATATGACGAGAGTGACGACGGCACGGCAAAATCCTGCTGTACGGACAAGGATATCGAGGATGCCGAAAAAGTTTGCGAAAAGCTCGGCGTTCCCTATGATGTTTATGATTTTAAGGATGATTTCAAGGGCGAAGTTATTGAGCGTTTTGTAAACGGTTATCTCAAGGGCGAAACGCCGAACCCCTGTGTGGATTGTAACAGATATATTAAATTTAAACATATCTTAAATGCCGCTGACAAATTCGGTGCAAATTATATTTCTACCGGTCATTATGCACGCACGGAATATGATGCGGGAAGCGGAAGATATTTGCTGAAAAAGGGCAAATATGATATGAAAGACCAAAGCTATGTTCTTTACAGCTTGTCGCAGGAAAGGCTGTCAAGGCTTCTTCTTCCCGTAGGGGATTTGAAAAAAGAAGATGTCAGACAAATTGCGGAAAGCTACGGTTTCGTAAATTCATCAAAGCCCGACAGTCAAGATATCTGCTTTGTAAAAAACGGTGATTATGTATCGTTTATTGAAAATTATTGCGGCAAAAAGTTTCCCGAAGGCAATTTTGTGGAAGCGGACGGCACAATAATCGCACGTCATAAGGGCATAATCGGCTACACTGTAGGTCAGCGTAAAGGTCTTGGCATTGCATCAACAGAACCGTATTTCGTAATTGATAAGAATGTCGAAAAAAACGAAGTTGTTATCGGCAGGGCATCTCAACAGTACAAAAAAAGTATTATTGCTGACGACGTTAACTGGATTGCGTTTGAAAAGCTGACATCCCCCATAAAGCTTGCGGCGAAAATACGCTATAAGCACATTGAAGTCCCCGCAACCGTAATACCGCTTGACGAAAATAAAATTACCGTTGAGTTTGATGAACCTCAGCGAGCTCCCGCAAAAGGTCAGGCAGTTGTTTTTTATGACGGCGAATACGTAATCGGCGGCGGCAAGATACTCTGATTTAAAATAACATATAGTAATTTAAAGTGTGTAAGTAAATCCTGCTTACACGCTTTTTTATTTCACTTTCATTTAATTCTGTTTAAACTTTATGTGTTGAGATTTTTTATGAATTTTAATTTTATAGTGTTGACAGATATTATTCATAGATATATAATGTGTATGTGA
>CAYYRN010000018.1:19169-34736 GCA_964474295.1 uncultured Eubacteriales bacterium | reverse complement strand
CGCTTACACAGGCGACCAGATGGTTCTTGACGGTCCTCACAGAAAGGGTGACCTCAGAAGAGCAAGAGCTGCTGCCGTTAACATCGTTCCCAACTCAACAGGTGCAGCAAAAGCAATCGGTCTTGTTATTCCCGAACTCAACGGCAAACTTATCGGTTCCGCACAGAGAGTTCCCGTTCCCACAGGTTCAACAACAATCCTTGTTGCTGTTGTTAAGGGCGAAAACGTTACAAAAGAAGGCATCAACGCTGCTATGAAGGCTGCTTCTTCAGATTCCTTCGGCTACACTGAAGAAGAGCTTGTTTCTTCCGACATTGTAGGCATCCGTTACGGTTCACTCTTTGATGCAACACAGACTATGGTAACAGAAATCGGTGACGGTCTTTATCAGGTTCAGGTTGTTTCTTGGTATGATAACGAAAACTCATACACAAGCCAGATGGTAAGAACAATCAAATATTTTGCAGAACTTGCATAATTTAGGTTGAATTAAATTTTTCGGAGCAGTAAGAACTACGGTTCTTACTGCTCCTTTTTCGTGTACATTTTCCGAAAATAAAAAAGCACAGGCAAAATGCCCGTGCCGAATAAAATTCTATTTATGCCGATTGAAAAATTCATCGGTGATTTTTTTATCTTCCGACAGTTGAGAAACCAAATTTTCGAGTGAAGAAAACTTAATTTCCTCACGCAGATATTTATGCAAACTGACACGCACTTTTTTAGAATACAAATCTCCATCATATCCGAAAATATGTGTCTCACTCCTTATATCATCTTCGGGAAAAGTCGGTCGAAATCCTATGTTCGTAAACGAACGGTAAGTTTTGCCGTCAATTACAACGCTTGAAGCGTAAACGCCGAATTTCGGAACAACAAGGTCTGAGGGAAAATACTGATTTATCGTAGGGAAGCCCAATTCTCTGCCACGTTTTTGACCGTGAACAACTTCAAGAGCGTATGAAAAATCCCTTTGCATCAGCCTGTTTGCTTCATCGACTTTTCCGTCTTTGAGCAATTCTCTTAACCTGCTTGAGCTGACGGCACTTCCGCCGTCTTCGACTTTCTCGCTCACAAAAAGCTCTATGCCGTGTTTTTCGCAAAGCATTTTGAGTACGTTTACATCGGCTTTGCCGCCGACACCGAAGTGATAATTGTATCCGCAAAACACAGCTTTTGCTTTAAAGCGTTTTTTTAGAATTTCTTCTACAAATTTTTCTGCGGAAAAATTGCGGATTTCTTCAAAAGGAATCACTAAAGGCTTCAATCCGATTTTTTCTATCTCGCTTTTTTTGTCATCAAAAGACATAAGCAGTCCGACTTTTTTTGCCTGAAGATTTTTCGGATGCACATCAAACAAAAGTGCCGCCGCTTGAATATTGTTTTCAAGGGCGTAGCTGCACGCATTTTTAAGAACGGTTCTGTGAGCTATATGTAAACCGTCAAAGTTGCCGAGTGCTACGGCGGAATATTCGGTTTTCAATATTTCCTCATTTTTCATTGTAAACCCGCTTAACTTTTAATGAATTTTCTTCTTTTACAAATTCACCTATTCCGAGGAATTTGTTTTCATTTGAATAAACTCTGTAAAAATCTTCGGAAAAATCGAATTTAATTCTGCCCGCATCAAGCTCTCCGCCGTTTGAAAAACGTATTGACTGTTTTTCGCTCACATTCACCTTTTTGTAAACACTCAAGGCTTTATCAACGGGAATCAAAATTTCATTCTGCCTGCCCTCTTCGCAAAGGCTTTCAATTTTCTCAAGCGTCAGACAATCGGAAATGTCAATATTGTTAGCCATAGTTCTCCGTAACGATTTCAGCACGCAGGGAACACCGAGTTCATCGCCTATATCCTTTCCGAGCGAACGGATATATGTTCCTCCCGAACACAAAACATCGACTTCAAACTCGTTTTCCGTTTCATTGCAAGCCGTAAGTTCAAGCTTCTTTATCGTCACGGGACGTTTTTCTCTTTCCACCTCGATGCCCTGCCTTGCAAGGTCATAAAGCCTCACCCCGTCTTTTTTCAGTGCGGAATACATCGGGGGAAGCTGCATAATTTCACCTTTAAACTTTTTAAGAACAGCAACAAATTCCTCTTTTGAAATTTTTTTGTCGCTCGTTTGAATAACATTTCCCGTAACATCAAGAGTATCGGTTGCCAAACCGAACTTAAACACGGCTCTGTAAGCCTTTTCGTGACTCGGCATAAGCTCGATAAATCTTGTCGCACCGCCGAAAGCCACATTCATAACTCCCGTTGCCATAGGGTCGAGAGTGCCTGTGTGTCCCGCTTTTTTCTCTCCGAGAACACGGGAAAGCTTTTTGACTGCAAAAAAAGATGTTATATTTTCAGGTTTGTCAAAGCATACAAATCCCGTCATTTGCCAAATACTCCTGTACTGCATTGATAATTTTTTCTTTAGCGTTTTCAAGCGGCCCGTCAACTTGGCATCCCGCCGCCCTCGCATGACCGCCGCCGCCGAGCTTTTTACAAATTTCGGAGGCATTCACGTCTTCGAGAGTTCTGAGTGAAATTTTAAAGCTTTTATCTGACTTTTCTTTGAGGAAAATGCCGATATCAACACCCTCAATCTGCCTTGTCTTTGAAGCCAACGGGTCTGTTTCCGACTCATCGGAACCGCTTTTTTCGTACATATCCATTGTAAGACAGGTCATAGCACATCTGCCGCCGAAATGCATTTCAAGTGTGTCCATAACAAGTCTTTCAAGAATAACGTACGATTTTGTCTTTGTTTCAAACATAATTCTGTTTATCAAGGCACCGTTCGCACCTTTTTCAACAAGCTTGCCCGCCATAAAATAAGTCTGTGCGGTTGTGTTTGAATACCTGAAGCAGCCCGTATCCGTTGAAATTCCCGTATAAAGGCAATCGGCAATTTTTCTGTCAAAGTCAACATTCATTTCATCGATTACCTTGTATATAATTTCGCAGGCTGCCGCCGCCGTATCCTCAAGCAAAAGATTTTCGCAGAGGATGCAGTTTGACGGATGATGGTCAATCGCAAGATTGATTTTATCTGCGTATTTTTCACGCACGTCATCTTCGAGAAGCTTAACATCAGCCACATCAACCGAAACGATAAACCTCGGCTCAAAATCCTCCGTACCCAAATCTTCAAAAAGATAGTTATACTTCGCACCTGTATTTTTCGGACGTAAAACCTCGGCCTTTTTGCCGCACTTTCTTAATGCTCTGAGCAAAGCGTAGCCGCACCCCAACGTGTCGCCGTCGGGATTTGAGTGAACAAGAATGATTATATTATCGTGGCTTTTAAGCAACTTTGCCGCAGCTTTGACATCAATCTTCATTCTCATCCACCTTTATATCATCCAGCATTTTGAAAATTTTCATACCATGCTCTACCGAATCGTCCGCAATGAATTTGAGTTCGGGACTTTTGCGAAGATGCAAACGTCTTGTAACCTCGCCTCGCACCAAACCGGCAGCGCCGTTAAGACCTTTAACCGCATTTTGAGCTGTTTCAATGCCTTCGAGTGCACTGACATAAACCTTAGCAAAGGAAGCGTCGGAGCTTACATCAACCCTCACAACCGTCAGCATTTTTCCGCTTATGCGGGGGTCTTTAAGCTCACGCACAACCGCAATTATTTCCCTTTTAATATCTTCCGATACCCTCTGGGCTCTGTGTCCTGCCATTAATCTCTGTACTCCTCTATATCATAAACTTCAAATACGTCACCGACTTTTATGTCGCCGTATTTTCCGAGACCGATACCACATTCATATCCGGCATTTACTTCCTTAACATCGTCCTTTTCTCTGCGAAGAGAAGCAATTTCATCCTCAGCGATAACAATACCGTCACGGATAACTCTGATTTTTGCACCTCTGTGGATTTTACCGTCCGTTACATAGCTACCCGCAATGTTGCCGACCGAAGAAATCTTAATAACGTTTCTTACTTCCACGTTACCTATAATAACTTCTCTCGTTTTCGCATCGAGCATACCCTTGATTGCAGCTTCGATTTCCTCAATGCAATCGTAGATAATTCTGTATGTTCTTATTTCAACACCGTCACGTTCGGCATTTGTCTTTGCGACGGCATCCGGTCTTACGTTAAAGCCGACAATGAGCGCACCCGAAGCTTGCGCAAGCATAACATCGGACTCATTAACCGCACCGACACCGCTGTGAATTACACGAACACGCACTTCTTCGTTTGTGAGCTTTTCGAGGTTCTGCTTAACCGCTTCCGCCGAGCCTTGAACATCGGCTTTGACGATAATATTCAGCTCTTTCATCTCACCCTGCTGAATCGAATCGAAAAGGTTATCAAGCGTAACTTTTTGAACGGCATTGAATTTTGCTTCTTTAATTTCATCTTTACGCTGTTCGACAAGTGTACGGGCAAGTTTTTCATCGCTTACGGCATCAAACGTGTCGCCTGCCTGCGGAACTTCGACAAGACCTGTTATTTCAACGGGAACCGAGGGGCCTGCTTTTTTGAGCTTTTTGCCGTGTTCGTTGAGCATAACTCTGACACGTCCGACAGCAGTACCGGCAACAATAACATCACCGTCGTGAAGTGTACCTTTTTGTACAAGAAGTGTTGCAACGGGGCCTCTGCCCTTATCAAGTCTTGCCTCGATAACAACACCCTTTGCCGCTCTGTTGGGATTTGCTTTAAGCTCTTTCATTTCGGCAATAAGGAGTATCGACTCAAGAAGCTTATCAATGTTTTCGTGTGTTTTTGCGGAAACGGGTACGCAAATAGTGTCACCGCCCCATTCTTCGGGAATAATTTCATATTCCGTAAGCTGCTGCATAATTCTGTCGGGATTTGCACCGGGTCTGTCCATTTTGTTAATTGCAACGATAATGCTGACATCCGCTGCTTTTGCGTGGTTAATAGCTTCAACAGTTTGAGGCATAATACCGTCATCTGCAGCAACAACCAGCACCGCAATATCGGTTGCCTGTGCACCTCTGGCTCGCATTGAAGTGAACGCCGCGTGACCGGGAGTGTCAAGGAATGTGATTTTTTCACCGTTGACATTAACCATATACGCACCGATGTGCTGCGTAATTCCGCCTGCTTCGCCTGCTGTTACGGATGTGTTTCTGATAGCGTCGAGAATTGAAGTTTTTCCGTGGTCAACGTGACCCATAACAACAACAACGGGACAACGGGGTTCAAGCGATGAAACATCATCATCACTGTCATCGATAATTCTTTCCTCAATGGTTACAACAACCTCTTTTTCTACCTTTGCACCGAATTCCGTAGCTATAATTTCAGCCGTATCATAATCTATCGTCTGATTAAGGTTTGCCATAACGCCGAATTGGAAGAGCTTTTTAACAACCTCGGCAGCGGTAACCTTGAGCATTGCGGCAAGATCGGAAACCACAATTTCTTCGGGTACTTTAACAACAAGCTGCGGTCTTTTCTTTCTTTCTGCGGCAATGCGGTCCATCTTTTCTTTTTCTGTTTCCTTTTTCCTTGAACGCATACCCTGCTGTTTGCGGTACTGCTGAGATTTTTGTTTTAACTTTTGTTTGTTTGAAACCGTATCCGAACGGTGCTTGTCGGCAGGGGCGATATTCTCGTATCTTTCGTTATACTTGTCAAGCTCCACTTCCTCCGCACGGGTGTTGATTGTCCTTGCTTCACCCTTGGTTCTTGACTGCATAGGTTTATCCTGCTTTTCCTTTTTCTTCTGCTGCGGTGCGGAAGAATTTGACTTTGCCGCCGAAGCTTTGGAATCCGTTTTCTTTTCTTCTTTTTTATTCTTGGATACGGCAGCATCTTTTGCTTCCGACTTTTCTTCCTTATTATTTTTCTCGGCAGTTTCGTTTGCCAAAGCAAAATATCTGTCGAAATTTTCCACCTGATTTTTCAGAGTTATTTTATTAAAGAACAAATCCAAATCTTTAGTTTCAAGGGCGGAAGTCGCTTTTTTCTTGGGTTCATCCGAGCCCTCGGCAAAAAGCTCTATAATTTCTTTATTCTGTTTGCCGAAATCCTTCGCCAAATCATTAACCTTGTATTTCTTTTCCATCAATCAATTACCTCCGTTGTCGAAATATACTGTTTGAGGCTCTTTGCAAATCCTTCATCATTCACCGTTAAAACTCCCGCTTTAACGCCGATGATTTTTTTCATATCATCCATAGTCTTATCTGTTACAATCAGCTTAACATTTCTTTCGCCGTAATTACATTCACGCATAAACTCGTTTTTTAATCTTTCCGACGAATCGCTTGTCATTAAACACAAGTGTGCCTTGCCGTGTTTTATCGAATCGAATGCGGCATCGTGGCCCCATCCGATTTTTCCCGCACGTCTTGCCAGACCCAAAAGGTTATAAAATTTATTCTCCATCGGCTTTCAATTCAGCCTCCATTGCGTTAAAAACTTCTTCGGGAATATTACAGGAAAGAGATCTTTCAAAGCTTCTGGACTTTCTTGCAGCTTTAAAACATTCCGAGCTTTTGCAAACATATGCACCCTTGCCCGGCTTTTTGCCCACAAGGTCGATTGAAATTTCACCCTCCGAATTTCTGACAACTCTTACAAGCTCTTTTTTCGGTTTGAGCTGTTTGCAACCGACACACTGACGCATCGGCACCTTTCTTACTGTCGGCATATGCTACACCCTTTCGTTTTATTCTGTGTCGGAAGTTTTAAAAAATCCGCTTTCGGGCTGAATGTCGATTTTCCAGCCTGTGAGCTTTGCGGCAAGCCTTGCATTCTGACCCTTGTTGCCGATTGCAAGCGAAAGCTGGTCATCGGGAACGGTAACGTGGCAGGCATTTGTTGCATTTTCGTCAATTTCAACGCTGATAACATCGGCAGGTGCCAAAGCTGCACTGATAAAAAGCTTCGGGTCTTCCGAATATTTTACGATATCGATTTTTTCTCCGCCGAGCAAATCCACGATTTTTTCAACACGCACACCCCTCTGACCGATACAAGCGCCTACGGGGTCGATGTTTTCATCCTGCGTTGCCGCAACTGCGATTTTGGTTCTTGAACCGGCTTCACGGGAAACTGCCTTGATTTCAACGGCACCGTCATAAATTTCGGGAACTTCCGTTTCAAAAAGACGTTTTACAAGTCCGGGATGTGTTCTTGAAATCATAATTCTCGGCCCGTTCTTTTCACCTGTGCGGATATCAACCACAAAAACTTTGATGAGGTCGCCCTCTTTGATGATTTCGCCGGGAACCTGCTCGGATTTCGGAAGTATTGCTTCACCCTTGCCGATATCGAGAATAACATTGCCGTTTACGGGGTCTACTCTATGCACGGTTGCAGTGATAAGCTCCTGATAACGTTTCTGGAATTCTTCCATCACCTGACCTCTTTCGGCTTCCCTTATGCCCTGACGGATAACGTGCTTTGCCGTCTGTGCCGCAACACGACTGAATTCTTTTGATTCCATTTCGATTTCGATAATGTCGCCCGCTTTTGCCGTTGACTGATATTTTTGAGCATTCTCAACCAAAATATCGGTATCTTCATCGGCAATTTCTTCAACAACATTTTTTCTCAACCAAACACGCATAGTTTCTTCTTCGGGGTTAATTTCGCAAAAAACCACTTCTTTTTTGTTGTAATCGTTTCTGAGAGCTACGATAAGTGCCTGCTGAATTCTTTCGCACAAAAGTGCTGCCGGTACACCCTTTTCCTTTTCAAGCAATCTCACCGCTTCAAAAAATTCCTTATTCATTTTGTCAACCAATCCTTTCAACTGAAATAATTATTCATTAAAGTCATCAAGCTTTACCCAAGCTGTTTCTTTTTTTACAAAAATTCTTTCGCCCTCGCCTGTGTCAACCGTAATGTTTCCGTCAGCATAGGATTTGAGAATACCTGAAAAATCACGCTGCTTGTTTTCGTCCGGTCTTATAAGGCGAAGCTTTATTTTTCTGCCGTTCATTGCCTCAAAATGTTCATCTCTCGTCAAATCTCTTTCAACTCCCGGAGAGCTTACCTCAAGGCAATAGCTGACCTCAATCGGGTCTGCTTCGTCAAGCGGGTCGTTGAGTGCGTGCGTCATATCGACGCAATCGTTTATGTCTATTCCGCCGTCCTTGTCAATAAAAACCCTGAGATACCACGATGCTCCTTCTTTTACAAAGCGTACATCCCAAAGTCTGAAGCCGAGGTTTTCGGCAACAGGCTCCGCAATAGACCTGACAACACTCACAACATTCGGTTTTGATGCCATTTTCATCCTCCTAACAAACACAAAAGAGCGGGTCGCCCCACTCTTTTGTCAATACCATACTTTCATTGATGTCAGTATACCACAATCAACCGAAATAATCAAGTAATTTTTAAAAAATCCTCCAAACTTTGTCAAATTTTAAAAATAGTTATTGCATTTTTACAAAACATATGTTACAATTAAACAAAATCAAGGCTTTTTTGCGGTTTGTTTTTGTTTAATTTGCTTTATTAGAATTATAAAGCCGCAAATAACGATTTTTTTATAAAAACATTGTGAAGAACAGAAGGTATTTTATGAAAGTGTTGTCAAAGCTTTCCTCTTTAATCGTATTATCAATAACTCTCACTCTTTCCGTTATTCGGTGTTCGGCAGTCGGCAGCGACACGGTTTTGCCCGATACGGGAGGCATAGGAACAACAATATTTATGGTCGGCGGCGTTACGCTTATGGTAATTGCCGTTGTGTTCTTGATTGTAAAAAAATACAAAGACCGCTGAAAATCGGTTTTTAGTCAGTTTTAACGAATTCCTGAAAAAAATCGTATTATTTTCTACCGTGAACTCAAGTCAAACAACTTGAGTTCTTTGTTTTTTAGTGTTATACTTTTACAGTGACGGAGGTGTTTACTACGAAAAATGACAGATATTCGTTAGATATGACAAACGGGCCTTTTTTAAAAAAAATTCTGATTTTTTCAATGCCGCTTCTTCTTACGGGATTGCTGCAAATGATATATAACACTTCGGATGTTATTGTCGTCGGACGTTTTGCAAGTCCGACCTCGCTCGCTGCGGTAGGTGCGACAGGCTCGCTCGTAAACCTTATACTTAACGTGTTTTTGGGACTTGCTATGGGTTCCGGCGTTATGACGGCACGTTACATCGGTGCGGAAGATAACATAAGACTTTCCAAATGCGTACATACGGCGATGACGGTAAGCTTAATCTGCGGAATTGCGGTTGCCGTTTTCGGTTACAATATGTCTGAAAAGCTGCTTATACTTATGGATTCCCCCTCGGACGTTCTTCCGCTTTCCACAATCTATCTTAAAATTTACTTTCTCGGTGCGCCGGCATCGCTGGTTTACAACTTCGGTGCCGCAATTGTCCGTTCCACGGGAGATACAAAAAGACCTCTTTACATACTTACCGTCACGGGACTTATAAATATTGCCCTTAACCTTTTGCTTGTAATTAGATATAACCTTGACGTTGCGGGTGTTGCAATTGCAACGATAGTCGCTCAATATATCTCGGCTGTGGTAATTGTCATACGTCTTTTAAAAATTGACGGTGCGTGCCGACTCAGCTTTAAAAAGCTTCGTATTCACGGCGAAGAACTTAAAAGAATACTGATAGTCGGAATACCCGCAGGTGTGCAAAACTCTCTTTTTTCGATTTCAAACGTTATTATTCAAACAACCGTTAATTCATTCGGTTCAACGGCAATGTCCGGCATTGCGGCAGGCTCCAATTTCGACTCACTTATTTATACCTGCACGAATGCGATTTCGCAAACGGCTATGACGTTTTCCTCGCAAAATCTCGGAGCGAAAAAGCACGAAAACTTCGGAAAAATATACACACGCTGCATCATACTTACCATTATTGTCGGAGGCGGAATGAGTGCGCTCGGCTACATTTTCAGGGATTTCGTTGTCGGCATTTTCTCAACAGACCCCGATGTTATCAGCATCGGCGCACAGCGACTTGAAATGATTATGCCGTTTTATTTCTTCTGCTCGCTTATGGATGTGGGCGGCGGTCAGCTCAGAGGTATGGGAAAATCGTTTGAACCGATGATAATTTCTCTTCTTGGCGGCTGCGGACTGAGACTTCTTTGGATTTTCGTGTTCTTCCCGATGAATCCCACGCTCATAAATCTTTATTGGGCATATCCGATTTCCTGGGTTATCACCTTTGCCGTTTTGTTCCTTTTCTACTTTATTGAAAAGAAGAAAATCATAAGGCAGGATGCATAGCGAAACAGCATAATTTTTTGTAAAAATTTAATAATTTTTATTGACATCTCTGTAACAAAGGCGTATATTTACCTTGTTACAGAGATTTTTTATGGAGGTTTTTCTATGAAAAAGGTGTTGAAAAAAGCAATATCCGTCCTTTTGGTGCTGAGCCTTGTTTTCTCGGCGGCAACCGTGTGCGTATCGGCACAGCAAGGCACTGCGGCAGATGCCGTGAAGAAGCTTGAAAAAGACATTCCCATTGTCGAAATCCCCGGTTTCGGTGAAAGCATTTACAAAGGTCTTTCAACGGAAACGGAAGATGACGACGAAAACATTTGGGATGTTTCGGCTGAAAAAATTATGCCGATTGTAAACGAACATCTCGTAGGGCTGATTGTAGGTGTTCTTACGGGAAACTTTGAAAAACTGGGTGACATTACAACAGACGTTCTTCTTTGCCTTTTCGGTGATGCCGCCTGCGATGAAAACGGTGTCCCCGACCCCGACACGGGAATAAAGTCGCAAAACAAAGTAGTTGCGAAAAGTTCATACGGACAAAGGAACTCGTATTCTTTCCATTACGATTGGCGTCTTGATATGCACACACTTGCAAGCCAGCTTCACGAATATATCGAAAAAGTTATGGCTGTTACGGGTTCCGACGAAGTGGGACTTGTAGCTTTCAGTATGGGTAACTGCGTAATGCTTACATATCTTTATGAATATTACTACACGGCAAGTGCGGAAGAAAGGTCGCATATAAACTCCGCTGTATTTCTCGCCGGAGCTATGAACGGTGTCGCCTGCTGCGAAGACCCGTTTTCGGGAAACATAGTTTTTGACAGCACGTCCGTTACCCGTATGCTTTTGAATCTTCTTTCTTCAAACGAAGATATGCGTTGGCTTTACAATATGATAACCATTATGTATTCATTTAAAATGTTTGAGCCGATTGTAAATTTCGCAAACAAATTCCTTGTCGGAAATCTCGGTGAAATAGCAGATAAGGCTTTGCTTTCCACCGTTGCCACCATTCCGGGATTTTATGCGATGATGTCTATTGACGGCTACAAAGCAACGGAAGACTTTATTTTCTCCACAGCCGAAGATAAGGAAACATTTTCCAATCTCATTTCAAAAAACCGTTATTACCATAATGACGTTCAGGCAAATTCCGACAATATAATCACTTCTCTTATGGATGACGGCAAAAATGTCGGAATTATTTCGGAATACGGTTACTCTATGATTCCCGTAACCTCCGACAATGCAAGAATGTCCGACAGCGTAATAAACACCGAATATACAAGCTTCGGTGCAACTTGTGCCGACGTTGACAGCACACTCGGTGACAATTACACACAGGCAGTTCAATGCTCCTGCGGTGGAAACCATTTGTCACCCGACAATCAAATTGACGCCTCAACCTGCAAATATCCCGACATAACTTGGTTTGCAAAAAATTTGAGCCACACCTCGGCAGACCGTTATTTTGCCGATATGGTCGATTTGATTACTTACAGCGAAGGTCAAATTACCGTATGGACTTTCCCCGATATGCCGCAGTTTATGATAAATCAGCTTGACCTTACTCTCGTTCCGATGAATGTTACAAATGCGGGAAAGGTTGTGCCGTTTGACGAAACCGCAAGCATAAAAAATCTTTTTATAAATTTGTTGAAAAAATAATCGCCGTGTAATGCGAGTTTTTTTGAATGGGTAGACGATACAATCAACCTACAATAATTTTTTAGTGAGATTGTATCGTCTACTCATAAAACACAAAATCCGACCTATGGTTATCATCATAGGTCGGATTTTGTGTTGCCAAGGCTCCCTTGTGTAAAGGGAGCTGTCAGCGAAGCTGACTGAGGGATTGTTTTACTGCTGTATCGATATATGTACAAACCCCAAGGAAGTTACTACTGACTTCGTTATTTGGGATACGGATGACTTTTAACCCGTAATTTTCAAGAAAAGCGGTTCGCTCCGCATCTTTCTGAGCGTTACCGTCCTCATAATGTTGAGAACCATCCAGTTCAATCACAAGTTTCGCCTCTGCACTGTAAAAGTCCGCAATGTATTTTCCAAGTACCTTTTGCCTGGAAAAGCGGATAGGATAGGAACGCAAAAAATCATACCAGAGATGTCGCTCTTCCTTTGTCATTTCTCTTCGCAGTTGTTTTGCTAATGGAACCAACTGCTTATTATGTTTTGACTGCATTGCAATCCCTCCGTCAAAAATCAGAGATTTTTGCCACCTCCCTTTACACAAGGGAGGCTTTGGTGCGAACTTTAACAAATAATTTCAATACCGAGAACAGCATATTTTTCAATGTTTTCACACTTCCCTCGGCAAAATCAGTTTGCGGATGATATCAGATTTTGAGTTTCGTCAAGAATTATTTTTGCTGTCTGCGGCCCTGTTGAATTTGTTTCCTCATAATGATTTCTCTGCATATCGTCCTTGACGGAATTTATGTACGGCATTGATTCATTCAATATGAAATCGTTTTCAGCAACGATATATCCGAGTTCGTCATTGCAAAGACCTATCACAAACTTGTGCTTACACTCCGACATATCGGCAAGCACTTTTTCGTAGCTTGATTTTCTGTGGTTTGCGGAATTTTCCTCATCCAAAAATTCTCCGTTGAAAAGTTCGGGAAAAAGCTCTCCCGGAACAAGGAAAAGTGCCACATCCTTATCGCCCAATTCCGCATAGGCAACCTCCGAAAAAATGCACGCTTTGTTTCTTTTTTCCGTTCTTCCGATATCGTTGTTGAGAATTTTAAGATAGCGTGCAAGAATAAGCACCGTGTTATCTGCGACGATTTTAATACCCTTTGTTTTAATGTTCAAAATGGGTTTTAATTCCTTTTCGTTATTAATGCAAAGTGCCGTTTCACCGAGATGTCTACCGTACTCTTTCGTATAAGCTTCGCAGTCGATTTCGTTTCTGTAAACTTTTTTAATTTCCTTTGCCGAAATCATACCGCCGACTGCACCGTTGAAGAACACAGCCTTTGAGTTGATTTTTTTACTTTCGATTTCCTTTATCATATAAGCCGGAAAATCGGCGCTTATGCGTGTTGTCTTGTCACCGAGAAGCTCTGCGTGGCAGGCAAAATTTACCATATATATTTCTCCCGAAAAATCATCGGGAGCAAAACGCAAAACGGTAAGGTTTTTATCGTAAGTTACAGGGGTTCTGACATCCGCCTGCAAATCCTCCGTTTCGGTGTAACCCATAAACAGCTTTCCGTTTTTTCTGTTTTCGTATGCGCTTACAATCGCTTTTGCGGCACGCTTTTTCAAATAGGTCATATATTCTTCATCTCTGCCGCACTTATAAAATTTTTCGCCCCACAAACCTTGAGTATCAACAGCGGAATGAGAGTGGGTTGCCGAAATATTAATTGACTTTATTTTTCCGAGATTTCCGCTTTCAAGAGCATATTTTCTGATGTCGTTTATGTCATGTCTGCTCATACCGACGCAATCCACGGCACAAAAAACAGCACCGCCCCTGCCCGTGTTATCGTCAAGGTAAACCGCCCTTGCATACATATCGTCAAGAACGCCCTTTACGGGATTGTTTGAATCATATCCCGCAATGTAATAAACTTTTTTATCGTAATCTTCGGGCGTCAAAACAGCTTTTCCGAATCCGCAAGTCCATTTTTCGCCGCATAGAGATGTGAACTTTTCGTCACCCGTGAGCATAAATTCGTTTGACTTTGCCTGTGTGGTAAAAAACTTTTTAGGCATTGTCGAAATAACAGTGTTCGTAAGCAGTGAAAGTGCGTTTTTGGTAAATCTTTCCTTAAAACTCATATTTTTGCCCTCCCGAAAACCTTTTTATTTTATTATACATCACATTTGAAATTTTTCAATATTTTCTTCCGCTTGATTTTTATTTAATAGTATGTTAACATTATTTTTCGAGGTGAAGAATATGTCAACAATCAGAAAATACGAAGAAAAAGATTACAAAGACGTACAGTTTGTCTGCCTTAACAGCGAAGGCCCCGACGAAATACACGGCGAGGACTTTGCAAAGTTCATACTTTGCACATTCTGTAATTATTATATAGAAAACGAACCGGAAAACTGTTTTGTTATAGACGATTCCGGCAGAGCCGTGGGATACATTATTTGTGCGGAAAATTATGACCGCTACGAAGAAATTTTTAACGAAAAATATCTTCCGCTTACAAAACAATACGGAGAAGACAGGTATGACTGGGCAAAAAGCTCATCATATCTGCAAAAGAAATTTAAAGATGAGTACCCCGCACATTTGCACATCGACCTGCTGCCCGAATACCAAAGAATGGGGTTCGGCAGGAAGCTTGTCGATACACTTCGTGAGCATTTATCCTCGAAAGGAATTGACGGCGTGTGTTTAACCTGCGGAAGCAAAAACGAAAATGCACAGAAATTTTACAAGAAATGCGGCTTCACGTTGCTTTATGCCGACGAATACGATGTCTGCTTCGGGATTAAAACAAAATGAAAAATATATTTAACAAAATATTCTCCGTTTTTACGGTTTTCACACTGATATTTAATATGATTACTTACTTTCTCGACACGGAAAAGGAAGCCGCCCTTAATTGGGAGGATAACATAATAACCGTTTCCGACAGTGGAGAAGGTTCTTACGTTGCTTATCCGAGAATGTACACTCTTGCCGACGGAAAACTGATTTGCGGCTTTGAGCGTGACGGAAACGTGGTGTGCAAAACAAGTTCGGATGACGGTCTGACTTGGGACAAAAGCGAAACCTTAATTGCACATTTTGCCGGGCTTATTTGCACAAATGCCGCTTTTGTTTTGCTCGACAGCGGCGAGCTTCTTTGTGCTTACAGAGC
The DNA here is from genome assembly GCA_964474295.1 of uncultured Eubacteriales bacterium. GTDB lineage: Bacteria > Bacillota > Clostridia > Oscillospirales > Acutalibacteraceae > SIG575. The sequence continues at coordinate 19,664 of CAYYRN010000018.1, read as the reverse complement.
AAACGGAAATGTCGGCGGAAAATTTTACTCCTCGATAAGAGTAAGTTCAAGCACTGACGGCGGCAAAAGCTGGAAATTACATTCTACCGTAATCGAATCACTTCAAAAGGCGGATAACTTTAACGGCGTTTGGGAACCGCACTTTGGTTTTATAGATGATACTCTTGCCGTGTTCTACGCAAATGACAGCCTCAGCGATGCGGTTTTGACCAAAACAAAGCAAAACATCGAATTTAAGCTTTGGGACGGCACATCTTGGGGCGAAAAACACATCGCAAGCAGCGGTGCGGCAACCGATTCCCGTGACGGTATGCCCGTATGGTGCCGTCTTTCCTGCGGTGAATACATAATGGCAATAGAGTCAACGCACCTCAGAAATTCCGAATTGACGAAAAGAGATTTTGTAATAAGAACTTATACAAGCAAAGACGGTATGAATTGGGGCAACGGTAAAGATATATATATCACATCCGACAAAAATTCAGGCACTTATGC
>CAYYRN010000018.1:9099-19069 GCA_964474295.1 uncultured Eubacteriales bacterium | reverse complement strand
ATTCTTCTCAGACGTTCCCCGCTTTAAAGCGTTAAAATATTTTTTGATTTTCTATTGCCTTTTTGTTTTAAATGATGTAAAATATAAAACACAGAAATTAAGCAAAAAAGGAAGAATAGCAATGAGTATGGTTTTTGAACGGAAGCTCCCCATTCCGCAGGAGGTTAAACAGCAATATCCTCTTTCGGCAGAGCTTGAAAAAATTGTCGATACGAGAGCCGAGGAAATTAAAAATATTTTTTCCGGCAAATCCGATAAATTTGTTCTTATAATAGGTCCCTGTTCGGCTGATAATGCGGACAGCGTGATTGATTATATTTCACGTCTGCGCAAGGTTCAGGATAAGGTAAGCGATAAAATTTTTATCATTCCGAGAATTTACACGAACAAACCGAGAACCACGGGTGACGGATATAAGGGTATGCTTCACCAACCCGACCCCAATGAAAAGCCGGATATGTTCAAGGGCATTGTAGCGATAAGAAAATTACATATGAGGGCTCTTGAAGAAACAGGCTTTTCGTGTGCGGACGAAATGCTCTATCCCGAAAATTACAGATATTTAAGCGACATTCTCGCTTACGTTGCCATAGGCGCACGTTCGGTTGAAAATCAACAGCACAGACTTACATCAAGCGGTCTTGACATACCCGTAGGTATGAAAAATCCCACAAGCGGCGACATTTCCGTTATGATGAATGCCATAACCGCCGCACAGCACAAGCACACATTTATTTACCGTGGCTGGGAAGTTCATTCGGGCGGCAACCCTCTTACCCACGCAATTTTGAGGGGATATGTAAACAAACACGGTCAGTCAATGCCCAATTATCACTACGAGGACCTTGTTCATCTTGCGGAAGCTTATTCGCAAACAAACCTTGTAAATCCCGGATTGATTGTTGACACCAACCATTCAAATTCCGGCAAAAAGTATCTCGAACAAATACGCATTGCAAAAGAGGTTTTGCATAGCTGCCGTCACGATGCGGATGTCAAAAAGCTCGTCAAAGGCTTTATGATTGAAAGCTATATTGAAGACGGAGCGCAAAAAATCGGTGAATCGATTTACGGAAAATCAATCACCGACCCGTGCCTCGGCTGGGAAAAGACGGAAAGACTGATTTATGATATAGCGGACTTACTTTAAAAGTATTCTAAAAAATCACGGAGCTGTAAAACAAAAGTTTTTACAGCTCCGTTTGCTATCAACGAAATATAATACTTTATCGGATTATGTGTCTTATGCCGTTTGAATGTTTATCGTTACATAACCGTTTGAAATAACCGACACGGTAAACGTTCCGCTTTCTTCATTCCACTTGCTTTTTAATTTTGCGGAATTTGTACCCTCTGCCGAAATTGTCGGCTCCTCTTTCAAACCACTCAGCGTAAACTCGGTTGTACGGTAATTTGCGGCATCGTTTCTTCTGTTGCCCGAAACATATTCGTGCAAATACTGTACCCAATCTTCCTCACCGTTCACAAGGGTGTCGGAATCGGCACGAAGGTTGCAAAGGTCGATTTTAACGCTGTTTTCATCCTCTTTCACAATTGCATATGTGTGTGCCTGCATGGAAGCAAAAAGTGTGTTTCCGTTATCGGGGAGCTTGTATGTGACGGTTTGCGTGCTGTCTGTAACCTTTGCCTCGTTATTGTTGAACATAAATATTGTGTCATTTATGTCATACATCGTGGCGTCTCCGACATACGTTTCTTCGTACTTTTTGTTAAAATAATTCTTTTTAACGCAAGGCACAAACAAAGCTTTCGTAATATAATCAATGTCATTTATTACCGTTGCGTTCGGCAACACCTGTTCGGCATCCGAATGAATCGGCATAACGGGAATTATGTAATATCTTCCCGTCGAAGCCAGCCAGTCCTTGGTGCAATCCTTATGAAGCGGGTCAAGCTTTTCCCTGAGTATTCCCACCTGCTCGGCATACAAGCCTTGAAGCAGTCTTGCCTCATTGCCGAGAAGTGCAACCGTTCTTGTTGTAAGCATTTGATATGCTACATTCACCTTTTCTTTTACCTGTTCTTTATTCGGTATTGCACCACTCAATGCCGCTTGATAAATAGGATAAAGTGCCTCGTAAAAATTCGGGGTCATTACAACCTCGCCGTTTTCCACCGTGTACATACTGCAATGGTTGTTAGCACCCTCAAACGCAAGAACGGTGGCACCGCCGACCATATCTGCAATTGTATCGATACCGTACAATGCCCCCGGATATCTTGCGGTATAAATGCCCGCCTTACTCTTATCGGACATCGGCAAGCCTTCCTCGTCATAATTTGTAAGGCAATTTTCATACCAGATATAATTTTCTACATTAACGCCCCAGTTTCCGCACACACCGTCAAGCCATGTACCGAAAATATTCGATTGGCTTGCAAAATGTCTTCCGTGACCGTTACGCTTATCCATTATGATGACGTTTTCGGAATTGCTTTTGAACAGGTTATACAGTTCCTCGTCATTTAAAAATTGATTTACGAAATTTTTCTTTTCACGCCAAATATATTCCATTTCCTGCCAAACAAATTTAGCACCGTTTTCAAAGCAAGCCGCTGCCGCTTGCTTCATTCTTTTCATCATAATCTGATACCGTCCGGTATCCTCCTCCGTAAAGTTGGGGCTGCCGTAGGTCGAACCTGTTTTTATATCCGTAATACCGTTTGTACTCAATTCAACCTGAACATATCCCATATGTGTCGGATGCTCACGCAAAAGCCTTGAAAGCTCACTTTGCGGAATTGTATCTCTGATATAATTTGAGCTCATACACTCCGATTGTAAAAATACGGGAACATTGTACTTATCGGTATACTCCAAAAGCTCCTCCCAAAAAGCGATTTGCTCATCGACGGACATATACCACGGTGCATCGTCAACGTAAATTACGGTGAAGTTTCTTACGTCCTCCGGCAATGCATAATAAGTTTTCACCGCAGCTTCTTTTGTGGAGCCGGCATTCAAGCACGGACGAATCATAAACACGGGGTTATCCTCATCAACATACATTCGCTGCGAGTCAACACGTTTTCTTGTTCTTACATTTACAGCCTCTGTTTTCTTTTCCGGAAGCACGGTATATTCACCGTCTTCAACGTCCGATGCAAAAACGTAAACGGTTGACAAAGCCATTGTTAAAAACGCAAGAATAATGCATAATGCCTTTTTCATAACTTAACGCTCCTCTCTATTCGGTTGTATATATTTTATCACTAAAATTTTCCTGTGTCAATTGCAAAATTTGTTTATTTTTACAACATCGAGTGTAATAAAAAATCTGCTTCGATTGTGTAAAACCGAAACAGATTGAAATTTATTTGCACAAAAAAGCTTCCGTTTCACTCAAATCTGGAATTGAAGCCGAGGCTCCCGAACGTGAAACCGCAATGGAAGATGCCGCCGATGCATATTCAAGAGCTTTTTCCACGCCCTTTGAATCCAAAGCGGCAAAGAAAAATCCGAGAAAGGTGTCCCCTGCCGCCGTGGTATCAACCGCAGTTACTTCAAAAATTTCCCGATAATAAGTTTTGCCGCAAGTCCGACAGCACGATCCGTTTTCACCGAGCGTCAGCAAAACACTTGCACTCGGAAACTTTTCCGAAAAAGCATCAAGTATCTTATCGGGTTCACTTTCTCCCGTAAGCTCAAAAGCTTCGATTTCATTAACCGCAAACCAAGATACTTTTTCAAGCGGAAGCTCACCAACCGACTTATCGAACGGGCTCGGATTAAAGACAATTTCCATACCTTTTTCAAAAGCCGTATTTATCAATTCATCAACACAGCTTATTTCATTTTGAATAAAAAGTCTGTCGCCTTTGCCGAATTTTTCAAGTACGTTTTCAACCTGCACTGCCGAAACCGCCCTGTTTGCCCCGCCGAAAACCAAAATACTGTTTTTGCCCGATTTGTCAACCTGTATCACGGCGTGACCACTCGGCATATCGATTTTGTTTACAAAATCCGTATTGACATTGTTTTCATTGAGGGCATCAATCAGCCGTTTTCCGTCACTGCCGACACATCCTGCGTGAAAAACCTTCACACCGGCTCTTGAAAGTGCGATTGACTGGTTAAGTCCTTTTCCGCCGCAAAAATATTCAAGCGACGAGGCGGCCTCGGTTTCACCCGAACGCACCGAGTGATCCACGGAATAAACCATATCGATATTCAGCGAACCGAAATTTAATGTTTTCAAAATGCTCCAGCTCCCGTAAAATTTTTCTGTGATTTTTATGTTTATTCTGAAATAAATTCGGCGGAAATTTTACAATGCAACATAAAATTTCCGCTCGGTAAAATTCTTATTTTTTCTTACACTCAAAGCATAGCCAATTGCTTTTTTCGTGCCTTGCAATAACCTCAAAGCCGTATTTTTCAAAAGCATCGGTTACTTCTTTTTCCCTGACGTCAATTATGCCGCTTGTTATGAAAACACCGTCATCGGCAAGAAAATCGTGTACCTGGGAAGTGAAAAGAATTATAATATCCGCAACAATATTCGCAACAATAACGTCAAATTTTCCCGTTACCTTGTCTGCGAGATTGCCGTGAATAATTTTCAGCTTGTCTTCACCGAAACCGTTGACTTTTCCGTTCTCTCTTGCTGTTTTCACGGCAAGTCGGTCGATATCGACACCCGTTGCACTTTCGGCACCGAGCAGGAGCGAAGCAATGGAAAGTATACCGCTGCCGCAGCCGAGGTCAAGTACATTTTTTTGAGGCGTAATATATTTTTCGAGCGTTTCAAGACAAAGACGTGTGGTTTCGTGCGTTCCCGAACCGAAAGCAAGTCCCGGTTCAATACTTAAAACCGCCCTGCCGTTGCTTTCGACGTTTTCTTCCCAAAGCGGACGTATAAGAAGCCTTTCACCGATTTCCATTGGCTTAAAATACGCTTTCCAATTATTTTCCCAATCCTCATTACGGCATTTTTTTGTATCGATTGTGTGCTTAATGCCCTGTGCCGTGTATCTTTCGCTCAAAAATGCAACAGCCTCAAGCGGATTTTCTTCCGGCGAAATATAAACGTGGACAATACCCTTTGTTCTGTCCTTTTTCAGCAAATCCTCATCTATAAGGTCTATGTTTGCGATTTCCCACGTTTCTTCTTCGAGCGTTCTGTAATCTTCAATATAAATGCCATACGGCACAACCATTTGAGCTATATCGCCGGCTTTATCGATTTCGTCCGCCGGAACCTCAATGCTTACTTCTGTCCAATCCATATTTTCACCTCAATCAAGATTTACGTTCGTGCTTATTTGCTTTCTTCCGTGGTTATAAAGCTTTCTGTTATCGAGCGCCCACTGTCTTGAAGAAAACTCACCCGGCTTTACGTTTTCGAGCGTATCGTTAAATTCATAAATTGTAGCGTCGAGAGTATCGAGCTGCGAAAGCACCTCTGCCTCGACAAAAAGCGGTCTTACCGCCGCACCGTATTCGGGAATACCGTGGTGAGAAATGAGCATATGTTCAAGAAGCATAGCTGTATCATCCGATATACCGAGTTCCTTTGCCGTTTCTTCGACAATCATCGCGCCCTTAACGAGATGACCAACCAACGTACCCTCGGCACTGTAACCCGTTGCCATTCCGGTTGGCGAAACATCAAATTCTTCGATTTTTGCAATATCGTGAAGAATAACACCGCCGAGCAACAAGCTTCTGTCAAGCGACGTATAAATTTTGCAAACGCTTTCAGCCATTTTGAGTATTGAAAGCGTGTGGTAAAGCAAGCCGCCCCTCATTGCGTGATGAAGCTTAAATGCGGCAGGCCAATAAAGAAGTTTTTCCTTATACTTCTCGATAATCGCTTTAACAAGCTTTTTGATTTCTTCATCATCAAACGTTGCGACGGTCGCCATAATACTCTCGTACATTTCATTTCCCGTGTAATCGGCACTCGGCACAAAATCCTCAATACGCACATTGTCGGCATCCGTACATTCACGTATTCTTTCAACTCTGAACTGCACGTCGCCGTTATATTCGTTCATTCTTCCTCTTACTTTAATGAGCATATTGGCTTGAAAATGGCTGTGAAGATTTTCTTTATAATCCCAAAACTTCGCAACAATTTCGCCGCTTGAATCCGAAAGCACAAGGTCAAGGTAAGTAAGCCCTTTTGCTGTCGTTTTCTTTTCAAGCGACTTTATCAGACAAAATCCCTCAAGTATGTCGGGAGTCGGAGTTTTAACAAAATTCATCGGATTTTTTCCTTTCGTTTCATAGGTACTGTGGCTGAAGTGTTTTTCCTTTTTAAAAACCGCCGCAGACAAAATATTTTTTGTTATTGTAACACATAATCAAGGAAATTTCAACCGATGAAAAAAAGAGCAAGCGTTAACAAAACACGCAAAAATTTTATGTCAAAAAACTGAAAATTCTATTGACAAACTTCAAAACATACTGTATAATGTATAAGTCGTCAGTTGGTTGACGATGTTTATCCGGGTGTAGCGCAGCTGGTAGCGCGCTTGACTGGGGGTCAAGAGGCCGTGAGTTCAAGTCTCGCCACTCGGACCATAGTGAGTATTCATTACACAAGTGAATACTCACTTTTATTTTTTTGCGAAAAATCCATACCGATTATGTATCGAGCAAGGTTTGTGCCTTGCTCGTTTTTGTTATGTCGTGAGATATTCAACGGCAACGCCTTGTCGAGGTTCAAAGGCAATTTAAATACAATAATTAGTATATTGATTTTTTAAAATGCTTATGCTATAATACTTTTGCCAAACAAAATCTAATATCGAAAATGGGTATATTGTTTTTTAGGATAGTATACTCTTTTTTATAAATCACACCTTTACGGAATACGGTAAAACCGCAAGCTCCACTAGGTGTGATTTGAGAGCATATCCCATTTCAATTTAGATTTTGTTTGGCGACAATCGGAGTTTGCGTTTTCAGTGCGTTAACTTCGGTTGGCGCACTTTTTTATTTTGGAGGTAAATTTATATGAATGTACAACTTTATAACTCACTGATCGATGCTAAAAATTTTTTGATTACCGTTGATAATAATGAGGAAAAATTAAAGAGAATTGAGGGTGAAATTTCAATCAGCGGTGCTATGTTTAAACCGTGTTTTCCTTTTCCTAAACATAAGAAATTTGAATGGAAAATGTTTTGGTGGCTGTTTTTTGTAGGTTTTTATATTAGTGGTTTTATATATATGTGGTATATTCATTGGTATAATAATAAAGAAGATAAAAAATATGAATCTAAAGTTAAAAAATGGAAAAATTCAGCAGAAGGCAAAATAGCAATGCAAAAAACAGAGGAGTATCGCAAAGAACTAAATAAAAAATATGAAATAAAAAAAGCTGAATATGGAAAATATTTCGCTATAAATTACCCTAAATATTCGTATTTAGTAGGTGAACTAAAAACAAGAGAATCTGTTAAGCGTGAAATAAAATATATCAACGGATTAATGGGTCATGTTAAAAACGGAGCACCGACTTTAGAGATAGCTCAACAGCGCTATGGTGAAGATTTGCGTTTTATAAGTGAAATGGAAGAAAAACGAGAAGAACGCGAAAGAGAGGAAGCTCGTCGCAAAGAACAAATGAACGCACTGGAAGCTATTGCAAAGAACCAAGAACGAACGAATGACGAATTAAGGCGATTAAGAGAGAAATATGTTGATAGATATTAACGCTCATGTAGAAACTATTTTATAAATATTAGAATATGTACTACCAGAGAACTACGTGTGTTATGAACATCCGTACCATAGTGAGTATTCATTACACAAGTGAATACTCACTTTTCTTTTTGCAAAAATTCAGGCTCTTTGTTACAGACAAAGTCCAGAACCTCCGGCTAAGCCGAAGGTTCTGACTGATTTTTAGATATTTTTAAAACCCAAATATTCCAAACAGATTTCCGAACAAGGTTTCAAAGAAGTACAGGATTCTTTCAAAGAAATTAAATTCAACTGTTATTTCGCATTTTGCAAGTTTGTTTCCGTCATATGAATATACTTTAAGTGTTGTAGTACCGGGCTTCTCGGCTGTAATTGTTATTGTGCCGTCATCGTTTACATCATAATAAGCGGGAATTTCCTCAAAATTATCTATGTCATAGCCATCGATTACGCAATAAACATCTTTAAATGTTGCATCGTCGGGATTAACCGTCACGGTGATGTCGTAGCTGTCCTTATAGCCGAGTGTAATTTCCGTATCCGAGAGGGCAATCGACTTAACCGCAACCTTTTTGTATGTAACCTTAAACACGTCAACGGTCGATTCCGTAACAAGATAATCATTACCCTGTGCGGAAGTGTTATAAAATTTTGTTTCTGTTTTTGCGGTAAGAGATTTAACCAAGCCTTTTTTGGAAGTAACGGTTGTAATTGTAGACTTTACGGAAGAACCGTCATCCGATGTTTGCGTAAGGGTAAACGCAATTGTGTTGTCGCCGTTTGAAGCTGTTGTAAGCTTTGCGCTTTTGAGCTTCAGCTCATAATCGGCCATACGCTGTTTTACGCTGAATGTCGAAATTGTGTCTGTATCAACGCCTGCAACAACACCATCCTCAGGGTCGGAATCACCGAGGCAATACATTTCGTAATTTTCTTCATGCCAAGTATTATCAAAAACGTAGTAATCGTATTCTTCCGTTTCTTTTCTGTCTTTATCGGACAATCCCGAATAGTCGGCACTGAGCTTATATTTCCAATTGTTGCTGACTTTAATTGTACCCTTTGCCGACGTTGTTTTTACACAGCTTTCGTAATAGCTGAGCATTTCTTTGGCAGAACTCGATGAACTTATCGCACTTGCCGAAATACCGAACGCACCGAACACCGTGACAACGGCAAGAAAAAGTGACAAAAGTTTTTTAATGTTTTTCATTGTGATACCTCCAAACGTTTTCTTTAAGCACATTCTACCATTTATGCTTTTCAAAATCAATAAAAATTTCAGTTCTTGCACCATTTTTAACACATTTGACAATTTTTTGACAATCGATTTGTATAAATATACAATTTTTTTTTATAATTTTGGCATATGTGGGATAACTTATCAATTGATTTTTGCTTTTTTATGTAGTAAACTGTTAAGAGTAGTTTTTTAGAATGGAGAGTGTAACAAAATGGGTTGCTGTAATTGTAATAACAGCGATTTAACGCTTCTTGACGAAGTGCTCGCAAAATACAAAAACGTAAGGGGAAGTTTGATAACCATTCTGCAAAAAGCACAGGAAATTTACGGTTATCTTCCCACAGATGTTATTTATCACATAGCAAGCGAAACGGGTTTAACTCCCGCAAAGGTTATGGGAGTTGCAACCTTTTACACCCAATTTCGCTTTAAACCGGTGGGCAAGTACCTTATTATGCTCTGTCAAGGCACTGCATGCCACGTAAACGGTTCAGAAAGAATCGAAGCCACAATAAAAGAGGAACTCGGAATTTCGGACGGCGAAACAACCGAGGACGGACTTTTCACGCTCAAGAACGTTGCGTGCTTGGGTTGTTGCAGCCTTTCGCCGGTGATGATGATAAATGATGAAACCTACGGTTCGCTCACTCCCGAAAAAGTCAAATCTATTATAAAGGAACTGAAGGAGGCGGCAAAATGAAAATCGCAGTAGGACAAGGTAGCTGCGGAATAGCAGCAGGTGCCGCAAAGGTTTATTCGGCAATTGAAAAGATTTTGGACGGCTGTGCCGAGCTTACGGTTACGGGCTGTATCGGTATGTGCTTTCTTGAGCCGATAGTTGATGTGTACGATAGCGAAAACCGACTTCACAGACTTGTAAAAGTCAAACCCGAAGATGCCGAAAAAATAGTGACCGCGGTTAAAACAAACGATTTTTCGCTTGTTGATGAAATTAAAATTTCCGCAGAGGACGAGGAATTTTTATCAAAGCAGACAAGAATAGCTTTGCGTCACTGCGGTGTTATAAATCCCGAAAAAATTGACGATTA
>CAYYRN010000018.1:0-8999 GCA_964474295.1 uncultured Eubacteriales bacterium | reverse complement strand
GACCCCCACAATCTTATCGAGGGTATGCTCATCGGTGCTTACGCAATCGGTGCAAAAGAAGCGGTGGTTTATGTCAGAGCCGAATATCCGCTTGCGATTATCCGACTTGAAAACGCTATCAAGCAGGCTGAAGAAAAGGGACTTGTCGGTCAGAATATTCTCGGCACGTCATTCTCCTGCTCTTTCAGAATAAAAGCAGGCGCCGGTGCGTTCGTATGCGGTGAAGAAACGGCGCTTATCGAATCCCTTGAGGGAAGCAGAGGTATGCCCCGTCTTAAACCTCCGTTTCCGGCTCAGGCAGGTTACTGGCACAAGCCCTCAAACATAAACAACGTTGAAACTTTCGCAAACGTTGCGTGGATTATCCTCAACGGTGGCACGGCTTTCAGCGCAATGGGAACCCCCGACAGCAAGGGAACCAAGGTTTTTGCTCTTACGGGAAAAATCAAAAGAGGCGGTCTTGTGGAAATTCCTATGGGAAAAACGCTTCGTGACGTCATTTTCGATATAGGCGGCGGAATAAAAAACAACGGTAAATTCAAAGCCGTTCAGATGGGCGGCCCGTCAGGCGGATGTATACCCGAAAGCCTCCTTGACACCGTAATAGATTACAAAAAGCTCGGCGCTACCGGTGCGATTATGGGTTCCGGCGGTATGGTCGTTATGGACGACAGCACTTGTATGGTAAATATGGCTAAGTTCTTCCTCGATTTCACCGCAAAAGAATCGTGCGGAAAATGTGTACATTGCCGAATCGGTACTAAAAGAATGTTGGAAATTCTTACAAGAATCGTAAACGGCGAAGGTAAAGACGGCGACATCGAGCTGCTTGAGGAGCTTTGCTACGGCATAAAAGACGGCGCACTCTGCGGCCTCGGTCAAACAGCTCCGAACCCCGTTCTTACAACGATAAAATATTTCAGACATGAATATGAAGCACATATAAACGAAAAGAAATGTCCCGCAAAGGAATGTGTTTCGCTTTTGACTTACTCCATTTCTCCCGAAAAATGCAAGGGATGTTCTCTTTGCTCCAAAAAATGTCCCGTAAGTGCGATTTCAGGCGAAATTAAGAAAACTTTCTCAATAGATTCCGAAAAATGTATAAGATGCGGTCAGTGTAAAACCGTATGTAAATTCGGTGCGGTTGAAGTAAACTGATTTGAGGGGAGAAAGAAAATGAATACGATTAAATTAACAATAGACGGTAAAGAAATAACCGCCGAACAGGGCGTGACAATACTCGAAGCCGCAAAAAACAACGGAATAGAAATACCGACACTTTGCTACCACGAAAGCGTTGCACTTTACGGTGCGTGCGGTGTTTGTACCGTTGAGGTTGAGGGTATGCCGAAGCTTCTTCGTGCCTGCTCCGCAAAGGCAAGCGACGGAATGGTTGTTCATACCGATTCCGAAAGAGTTGTAAAATCCAGAAAAATAGCTCTTGAACTTCTTATGAGCGACCACACGGGCGACTGTGTTGGCCCTTGCTCGCTGAACTGTCCTGCCGGAACAGACTGTCAAGGCTATGTTAAGCTTATTTCTCAAGGCAAATTCCACGAAGCGGTCAAACTTATTAAAGAAAAGCTCCCGCTTCCCGCATCCATAGGCAGAGTTTGTCCGCATCCCTGTGAGACAGCTTGCAGAAGACAAATGGTTGAAGATTCGATTTCAATTGCTTACCTCAAGGCTTTTGCCGCAGATGAGGATATGAAAGAAAACACTTACGTTCCCGAAGTTGCACCGAACACAGGCAAAAGGGTGGCTGTTATAGGCGGCGGCCCCGCAGGCTTGACCGCTGCGTTTTTCCTCAGACTTAAAGGTCACAATGTGACCGTTTTCGACGCTATGCCTCATATGGGCGGTATGCTCAGATACGGTATTCCAGAATACCGTTTGCCGAAAAAAGTTGTTCAAGCCGAAGTGAAACAGATTGCCGATTTGGGCGTTGAAATGAAAAACAACATAAAAATAGGAAAAGACATTCTTTTTGAAGATTTAAAGAAAGAATACGATGCCGTACTTGTTGCAATAGGTGCTTGGAACAGTATGGGAATGAGATGTGCCGGAGAAAACCTTTCCGGTGTCAAGGGCGGTATTGATTTTCTGCGTGAAGCCGTTCAGGGACTTGAAACGGGAATCGGCAAAAAAGTGGCTGTCGTCGGCGGCGGCAACACAGCTATGGATGCCTGCAGAACCGCAAGACGCTTGGGTGCCGATGAGGTTTATGTAATTTACAGAAGAACACGCAACGAAATGCCTGCCGAAAAGACAGAAATTACCGAAGCGGAAGAAGAAGGTGTAACCTTCAAATTCCTCACAAATCCCGCTGAAATTATCGGTGAGGACGGTAAAGTAAAGCAGTTGAAGCTTCAGGTTATGGAGTTGGGTGAACCCGATGCCGGCGGCAGACGTTCTCCCGTACCCGTTGAGGGCAAGTTTGAATACCTTGATGTCGATACCGTCATTATGGCAATCGGTCAAAAGGTCAACGTTGAGGGATTTGAACAGCTTGAGCTTAACGCAAAAGGCATAATAAGTGCAGACGAAAGAACATTCAGAACCTCCGTTGACGGTGTTTTTGCAGTCGGTGACGCAACAAACAGAGGTGCTTCAATCGCAATTGCCGCAATCGGTGAAGCCGAAAAAGCAGCCAAAGTTATTGACGGCTATCTTTTGGGAATGGAAATTCCGTACAAAAAGCCTTTTGTTTCGGAAAAGACAGTAACACCCGATATGCTCTCCGACAGAGAAAAAATGCCCCGTGCCGTAATGCCTTGTATGAAACCCGAAGAAAGAGTTAAAACATTTGACGAAATGAATTTGGGCTTTACAAAAGAGCAGGCAATGAAAGAAGCATCCCGTTGTCTTGAATGTGGATGCCACGATTATCACGAATGTAAGCTTATAAGATATGCCAATTGGTATGACATAAAGCCGGAACGCTTTGCAGGTGTGAAAAACGTTTACGAAAAAGAAAGAAAGCTTGTTTCCATCGAACGTGACCAAAGCAAATGTATTCTTTGCGGACTTTGTGTAAGAGTTTGCGACGAGGTTGCAAAGAAAGGCATACTCGGACTTGTCGGCAGAGGCTTCCCGACGACAATTAAACCCGAATTTAAAGGCGATGACGTTATAAGCTACTGCAAGGATTGCCGCAAATGTGCCGAAGCCTGCCCGACAGGTGCTTTGAAAATTATCGAAAAATAATTTTACCTGTCCCGAAACCCCTCGCCTATAATTTCACTTGAGGGCAAAACGATGGTGAAAGCGTTTTTATCGGTTTCGGAAATCAATTTAACAACACGGTTTACTTCTCCCCTGCGCATTGCACAGAGGAGAAGTTTTTTGTTTTTGCCCGTATAACCTCCCTCGACCGACATCACGCTGACACCCCTGCCGATTTCACACATAAGCAAAAATGCCAATTTCTGTGAATTTTGCGTAACAATCAGCAGTGTTCTCGAATCGGTAAGTCCGAAAAGAATTTTATCGATAACAAACGAAGACACGAAAATGAGTATCAGCGAATACATTGCACTTTCAAAGTTTCCGTATACCAACCCTGCCGAAATAACCACGGCAAAATCCGCCGCAAGTATGAGCTTTCCCATTGAAAGCTGCGGCTTTTTAAGCCTTATGAGCTTCGCTACTATATCCGTACCACCGGAGGTTAAGCCTCTCATAAAAATCAGTGCCATAGAAAGTCCCGAAATTCCGCCGCAAAAAATTGTCGACAGCAGCTTATCGCCTGTGTATGACGGCAGAAATGACAAAGCATCAATCGAAAAAGATAAAAACACCGTTACGAAAAAAGATTTTATGATAAATTTACCGCCTATCTTTTTCCAAGCAATCAAAAAAAGCGGCAGATTCAGCAGCAGCGATACCGTGCCGATGGGAACGGTGGGAAAAACATAGTTTATCAGCATAGCTATCCCTGTGATTCCGCCTTGTGCAATGTCGTTTTTTTCGGCAAAAATATGAATGGCGGCACTGTAAATAATACAGCCGCCGCCACAAAAAATCATATCAAAAAATATTTCTTTAATTTTATTTTTCACAGCGTACACAACCTATTCAAGAATTATGTAAAGCCGCAAAAATTTCACGCAATCGTTTGATTTCACCTTTTAAATAAAGATATCCGAACAGCGTTTCCAAACCCGTTGCGTAGTGGTAGGTTATCGCGTCCGCACTTTTCGGAACGTGTCCCGTGTGAGCGTTTCTTCCACGCTTGAAAACATCCGTTTCTTCTTCCGTAAGCATTTGCATTACCGCTTTGATTTTTCTTGCCTGTGCAGAAGCGCTCACTTCTTCAACCGCAAGAGAATGAAGTTTTTTAACAGGTCTCGGACATTCGGTTAAAAGCGTTTCACGAACAAAAAGGTCATAAACCGTGTCGCCTATAAAAGCAAGCATAAGCGGACTTAAAGCATTGGGATTACATTCGTTTTCGGTAAATCTCATAAAATCACCTTAAAGTACAAAATCAAATTCAAGGTCATAAATGCTTACTGTATCGCCTTCATGAATACCTTTTTCGATGAGTGCGTCGATAATACCCGACGAACGCAAAACCCTTTGGAAATATTGCAGTGATTCATAATCGTCAAGGTCTGTTCTTTGAAGTATTTTCAAAAGCCATTCCGCCTCGACAAAATAAATATCATCCTGAACATCAATTGTAAATTTGTTATCCGCTTTGCCGACAAGCACCTCGGTTGGAATTTCCTGTGCCTCATATTGCTTTATCGGAGGCAGTGTTTGAAGCTTGTTCCATACGGCGTTTATAACGTCCCTCGTACCCTCGGCAATCGGGGCGCACATCGTCATAAACTCATAACCCTTTGAACGGATGTATTTTTCAAGCCGTTCAAGCTGTTCCTCCGTTGCCATATCAACCTTGTTTGCCACAACTATCTGAGGTCTTGAGGAGAGTTCCTCGTTAAACTTTTTGAGTTCTTTGTTAATTGTTTCAAAATCCTCAATCGGATCTCTGCCCTCACTGCCCGCAGCATCGAGAATATGAACCAGCATACGGCATCTTTCAACGTGCCTTAAAAATTCGTGCCCTAAACCTATACCGTCACCCGCACCTTCAATAAGTCCGGGAATGTCAGCCATTACAAAAGAGTTTTCGTCACCCATATCAACAACGCCGAGTACGGGAGTTATTGTTGTAAAATGGTAGTTTGCAATTATCGGCTTAGCCTCGCTTACAACGGAAATAAAAGTTGATTTTCCCACATTCGGGAATCCCAAAAGTCCGACATCGGCAAGCAATTTAAGCTCAAGCGTAACTTCCCAGCTTTCGCCCGGAACACCGTTCTTTGCAAAACGTGGTGTTTGCCTTGTGGGGGTTGCGAAATGGCTGTTTCCCCAACCGCCTCTGCCGCCCTTTGCGGCAATAAACGTATCCACAGCACCCATATCCGCCATTATAACTCCGCTTTCAACCTCACGGATTATTGTTCCCTTGGGAACACGAATTATAAGGTCTTTGCCTTTTTTTCCGTTTTTTCTGCCGCCCTGACCTCTTTCGCCATGCTCGGCACTGTATTTTCTTTTATACCTGAAATCGGCAAGCGTTGACATATTTGTGTCAACCTGAAAAACGATATCGCCGCCCTTACCGCCGTCACCGCCGTCAGGCCCGCCGGAAGCGACATATTTTTCCCTGTGAAACATTACGGCTCCGTCACCGCCGTTACCTGCTTTGATTTTAATTTTGGCAACATCAACAAACATAAAAAGCCGCCTCCTCTGGAAATATAATCAAATTCAATACTTATGAAAAAAACTCCAAGATATTCAATCTTGGAGTTTGGTGACCCGGACGAGAATCGAACTCGTGTTACCGCCGTGAAAGGGCGGTGTCTTAACCGCTTGACCACCGGGCCGGATGTTTGGTGGCTGCAGTTGGAGTTGAACCAACGACACTACGGGTATGAACCGTATGCTCTAGCCAACTGAGCTATGCAGCCATAACCTCAAAGCACTTGTATATTATAATCAATAACAGTCTTTTTGTCAACACTTTTTTAAAACTTTTTTATTTTTTTTGTAAAAATTTTGCCGACACGCAGTTTTTGTGTCGGCAAATATATCAAGCGGCAAAAATATACGGCTCCCCACAGGACAGAATCGAGCTTCTGCCACCGCATACGGCATTGCCGCGAGAAAGCAAATTTTCTCTGAAACTTTTCACTAATTATTATATGCCGATTTTCCATTTTGGGGACAAGTTTGACTTTGCTTAAGCAGTGGTGTATAATCAATAAAAAACGAAAACAGGTGAAAAAATGAAAATAGGTTTTGTAATTGCCGATAATTATGAATATGAGCCGTTCAAAAAATTTGCCGAAAAATATAATTTTTCGGAATTTACGGCACAAAAAAATGACTGCTTAAAATTTAAGTTTAACGAAAAAACGGAAGTAACCGCCTGCAAATGCGGTATAGGCAAAGTAAACGCAGCACTTGCCGCCGCATATCTTATCAACGAAGAAAAGGTTGATATAATGCTGAATATCGGTCTTTCCGGTGCGGTTGCAAACGTACACAGAAATTACATTGTTGCAGGCACGGAGTATACGGAATGTGACTTTGACTTGACGGCAATCGGCTACGAGCTTGGTGTCAAGCCCGACCAGCAATACGTTTACAGTGCAGACCCGCAGCTTCTCGATGCCGCAAAAAAATGCAGAATCGACTATTTCGGCAAGCTCGGCACAGGCGACATCTTTTTGGCGGATTCCGACTTAAAAAAGAAGTTCCGTGACAAATTCGGCATTTGTTCTTTTGATATGGAAACAGGCGCTATTGCCGCCGTCTGTCACAAAGCGGATATTCCGTTTATCGCAATCAGAAAAATCAGTGACGACTGTGACGAAAACGCAGTTGACAATTACAAAGAACTCAACGATAAAAAGGAAATTCATTTAAGCGAAATAGCGGACGAAATGCTGAAAAATATTTCGGAGAGTGTTTGATAATGAAAAGTCATTTTTTTGCAATGCTGGCAAGGATGAAATACATTAACCGCTGGGCATTAATGAGAAACATACAGGAAGAAAGCATCTGCCAACATTCAATGGAAACGGCTGCCTTTGCCCACTCGCTTGCACTGATTAAAAACAAATATTTCGGCGGCGAATTAAACGCCGAAAGAGCCGCCGTGCTTGCACTTTACCACGATATGCCCGAAATCATCACAGGTGATTTGCCAACACCCGTCAAATATTTCGACAGTGATATAAAAGATGTTTATTCAAGGGTTGAAGAAAGTGCCTGCAAAAAGCTTATATCAATGCTGCCCGATGAACTCAAGGGTGAATATTCACCATTTTTCTTTAAAGAAAAAGATGATGAATATTTATGGAAAATCGTTAAAGCCGCAGACAAAATAAGCGCCCTTACAAAGTGTCTTGAAGAAAAGAAAGCAGGCAACCGTGAATTTGACAGTGCCTTGAAATCAACGGAAAAATCAATAAGAGAAATGAATATGGAAGAAGTTGATTTTTTCCTTGATACCTTCATTGACAGCTTTTCACTCACGCTTGATGAACAAAACTAACACTTTAGAATTATTTTGTGAAAAGTCTTGTAAATTATGCAAAAAAATCCGAGACACTCAAAAAATGAGTAATCTCGGATTTTTATTTTTAAAATTTTCAGATTTTTTTAACACCGAAGGATACCTTTTCGCCGTTGATATCCCATTCTGCGGTGTATCCGTCAAGCGAACCCGTTACATATTCGTCCGCAAGAACGTCATTCATAATTTCAGCCTTGTTTTTTGCGAAAATTTCTTCGAGCTTTGAGTTGCCGTTAACATAAACCGTGATGTGGTCGGGAACATCAAAATTCGCATCCTTACGCATTGTCTGGATTTTTGAAACCATTTCACGCACAAAGCCTTCTTCGATAAGCTCGTCTGTCAAAGCCGTATCAATCGCAACTGTAACTCCGTTATCGGCAAGAGAGAAAAATCCTGTTTTTTGCGTTGCTTCAATAAGCAAATCCTCCGCACCGAGTTGAATTTCCATATCGCCCAAATCAAGCTTTACGCTGCCTGTCGTGTCAAGCTCTTTCTTAGCGGCACTGCCGTCGATTTCGCTCAATTTTGTTCTGATATCGTTAAGTCGCTTTCCGTACTTGGGACCGAGAGTTTTCATCTGAGGCTTGAAGTTATAAGAAAGCATACTGTCAACATCCTCAATGAAATTAACAGCCTTTATGTTAAGCTCATCTTCGATAATCTTTTTGTAAAACTCATTAAGCTCTCTTTCGCCCTTAACATACATTGCGGCAAGAGGCTGACGGTTTTTGATGTTAGAACCGTTTCTTGCGGCTCTTCCCAAAGTAACGATTGAAAGAACCTCATCCATATTTTCTTCAAGGTCTTTGTCTATAAGTGTTTCGTCAACCTCCGGGAACGAGCAAAGGTGTATGCTTTCCTCCGCATCCGCATCAACGGAACGAACAAGGTTCTGATAAATTTCTTCGGAAATAAACGGAACCATAGGTGCTGCGGTTTTTGCGGTAGTCACAAGTGCCGTATACAGCGTCATATAAGCGTTTATTTTATCCTGCGTCATACCCTGAACCCAATAACGTTCACGTCCGCGGCGGACATACCAATTGCTCATTTCGTCAACAAAGCTCTGCAAAGCCTTTGCGGCTTCGGGAATTTTGTAATTTGCAAGGCAACTGTCAACCTCTTTTACCATACTGTTAAGACGTGACAAGAGCCACTTATCCATTACCGTAAGCGATTGTCTGTCAAGCTTATGCTTTGTCGGGTCAAAGCTGTCAATATCGGCATAAAGAACATAAAAAGCATATGTGTTCCAAAGTGTACCCATAAACTTTCTCTGACCCTCGGTTACAGCCTTTGCGTGGAAACGGTTGGGAAGCCACGGAGCGGAGTTTGTGTAAAAATACCAACGTATTGCATCTGCGCCGTGCTGACTGAGTGCGTCAAACGGGTCAAC
>CAYYRN010000017.1:0-34820 GCA_964474295.1 uncultured Eubacteriales bacterium | reverse complement strand
TCCGGAACGAATCGGATTTGGATGCAACTGTAACGCTCCACCACTGAAGAACGCCAATTCTCCCTAAAATCTTCGACCGAAAGCGAAGATAAACATATTTATATGGCTTGATGTACCGCTGATTTCAATATCTTTCGATACAAAAAAGTTATTTCAATTCACTTTCGGAATCACTGTAGTCTGATTGTATCGTCTATAAAATTTTTGATAAATGCCGCAGAAAAACTTGTGTTTTAAAACTTTTTCAAAGCATATAAAAGCCTGATTTCAGCAGAACATATTCTTTGCCGAGAATTCTGAAATATTTGTAAACGGGTTCGTCGAAAATTCTGTAATCCTTTATCGAATATGTTTGCAAATCGATTTTTCTGATTTTTTTTGATTCGGCACAGCTTATAAACAGAAAATTTCCGACCTTAGATACACCGACAGGGTCTTCAAAGGTAGAGGTTTCGTTGCCGCCGATTCTTGTATAAACTTTTATTGCGGTCGGTGAAAAACGAACAATGGACTTTTTTTCGGGAACAACAAACCACACACAGTCGTCATCCGCAGTTAAGCCTTTTACCGGCGAATCACGGTAGCAGAGGTTTTCCTCGCACTGCGTATTGCCGTCCTTGTCAAAAACGAACATTTTGGATTGAGGGGTAAGTACAACAGTTTCACCGCCCACGGGCAGTGTGACGGAATCGCAAAAGATAAAGTTGCCGATTTTCTTTGCGATTTTTTCAAAATTTTCACCGAATTTTGTATGAAGATATCCTGTTCGCCTTACAGCTTCAACCTTGCGTGTTTGAGCATTATAACAATAAAAAGCGGCTCTTGTACTGCCGCCTTCGTCTGTCTCTTTTTTTGCATATACAAAACCATAGGTGAACGGAACAATATCGATTATGCTGTCATCAACTATTTTTTTCAAAACAAATCACCTTTATGTTTGCACTCCCCGCCAAGCCGGAAACGGCAGATAGTAACCTGCTCTTCTGCAGGTGGGCACCGCCCGCTGATTTTGAGCTCCCAACGTCTGTCAATTAGACAGGAGGTCTGCTTTCCCATACAGCGGAGATAAGTTCCCGTTTAAAACGTGTTGGGTTAATATGTGCCGAGATTATCGCACAAGGCAGGGAGAATATAACTTGAAACATTAGTTATTATTAGTCTTCAAAATTATAAAATTCGGAAAGACGTTCTTCAAAAATTTTACCAATTTCGTTAAAAAGATTTTCATCTTCGATGGGGCAAAGATAGGTATCGTTTTTTTCTTCCCGAACCTGAAGAATTATAAGCTCGCCGTCATCATCAATGACATCCTGCGCATCTTCGTAAATGGGAATAAGCGCAACGAACTTGCCGTCGTCGGTTTCTATTCTGTCAAGTTCATCGAAAAAATGCTCGTTTCCGTCTTCGTCAATTACACTTACAACATCCGGCATCGATAAATCTTTTTCTTCCAAATTGTTATCCATAAATTGCTACCTCACATAAACTATCCTTATTATCTCCGAATATATTTTACATCTAAATCACAAAATAGTCAATAGAAATATCATCTAAATAATATAATCGGTACTTCGCCTTGCGATTTCGGAAAATATTCGCAAGAAAATCGTGTTATAAACGTGAAAAATGTCTGTTTTTGTGCAATGTGATATTTTTTATAAAAGTTTTCAACTTTTTTTAAAAAAACTATTGACAAGTCACAAAACCGTTGCTATAATATAGTTGAAGATAAGACAACGAACAAACGAACCCAAAGGTTCAAAGTTGTTTTACATACTAAAATGCAGTAAAGGAGGCGTTTCCGATGAACAGTTCAGAACCGCAATCAAATAAGGCAAACGCCTGCAAAGACGTTTGCCGATAAAAAAGAAAAGGCAGCCGAAAAACTTAATTAAGATTTTAAACAAGAATAAAATAAAGATTCCGATTTTGTAAGTCCGAAGAATTTCCGGAAGCGGTAAACGACATTAACTGAAAAATGACGAACGCCCGGTCTGATAATCAGAAAGAGTAAAAGGCGGAAGAGAAAAAAGGAATCAGATGCAAAGTTAGTTTGCAAGTAAAAATGAAATAGGTGGGTCCAATGAGATAGAATCCTGTCGCAAATATTAAAGTGCGAAGAAAAATGTGATTTTGCGGAACGCCGCAAAAGAAAAATTAAAATTAAATTTAATTATGTCTCAATAAAGAAAAAGGTGGTTCCGATGTACAAGTAACGTACACCGAAAACAAAATCTTAAAGAAATGGGTGAGTCCCAAGAACAGTTAACAAAGAGCCGAAAGGTTCAAGATAAATTCACTGAAAAATTTTAAGAAAAAGGTGAGTCCGAAAATCTGTTAATAAGTTCTATACGGTAGAATGATTTAAGAAAAAGGTGGTTCCGATGTACAAATAATGTGCAGCGAAAACTAAAATCTTAAAGAAATGGGTGAGTCCCAAGAACAGTTAACAAAGAGCCGAAAGGTTCAAGATAAATTCACTGAAAAATTTTAAGAAAAAGGTGAGTCCAACAATCTGTTAATAGGTTCTATACGGTAAAATAGTTTAAGAAAAAGGTGGTTCCGATGTACAGGTAACGTACACAGAAAACTAAATCTTAAAGAAATGGGTGAGTCCCAAGAACAGTTAACAAAGAACCGAAAGGTTCAAGATAAATTCACTGAAAAAATTTTTAAGAAAAAGGTGAGTCCAAAATTCTAATTTAAGTACGGATCAGGATTTATTTGAAAATGTTTCACTACAAAACTTTTTGAAATAGGTGAGTCCGAAATACAGTTAAATGAGTAACTGCCAAAGCAGTGGTAGAGTGCCGGAAAGTTCCTCCGGCACTTTTTTTAGCCTAAAAAAGAGCTGTAAAAAAACTTGCGTTTCTTTACAGCTCTTAAAAACACTACAAAATTAAACTTTAAGTGTCCAGTTGAACTTGTCTTCTTTTTCGCCCCACTGTATGCCTGTGAGTTCGTCATAAAGGTGCTGTGTGAGAGTGCCGATTTCGCCGTTGTTGATTACATAATCCGTTCCCTGATATGAAAGCAAGCCAATCGGGGAAACAACAGCCGCAGTGCCGCAGCCCCAAGCTTCTTCAAGCTTGCCGGATTTAAGAGCGTCGATAATTTCGTCAACTGCGAGGAATCTTTCTTCAACATTGTATCCTTCGGATTTCATCAATTCTATACATGACTTTCTTGTGATGCCGGGAAGAACCGAACCGATAAGCTTAGGTGTAACGATTGTTCCGTCAATTTTGAACATAACGTTCATAGCACCGACTTCTTCAACGTATTTTCTTTCAACACCGTCAAGCCAAAGAACCTGTGAAAAACCTTTTTCTTCTGCTTTTGCGGCAGCTCTGTTACTTGCGGCATAGTTACCGCCGCATTTTGCGTATCCCGTACCGCCTCTTACGGCACGAACGTCTTCTGTTTCAATCATAATTTTAACGGGGTTGATGCCCTCTTTGTAGTAACTGCCGACAGGTGAAGCGATAATTATGTACTTTGCTTCATCAATTGTATGAAGACCGAGCTTTGCGTCCGTTGCAATCATAAAAGGTCTTAAATAAAGTGAAGTACCTTTTTTTGAGGGAACCCAATCCTGCTCAAGCTCAACAAACTTTGTGAGAATTTCAAGAGCCATATCCTCATCAAGTTTGGGGAGGCAAAGTCTGTCTGCCGAGTTGTTCATTCTTTTGATGTTTTCCATCGGTCTGAAAAGCTGAACGTCACCGTCGGGTGTTCTGTATGCTTTCATACCCTCGAAAATTTCGGCACCGTAGTGGAAAACACAAGCGGCGGGGCTGAGTGAAAGCTCACCGTAGGGGACGATTTTTGCATCGTGCCAGCCTTCTTTTCTGCTGTAATCCATTACAAACATATGGTCTGTAAAAATTTCACCGAAACCGAGTGTGTTCGGGTCGGGTTTTTCTTTAAGAACAGCAGCTTTTTCAATTTTGATATCTACCATTTTAATCATCCCTTTAATTTAATATAGTAAAATTATACATCTATGTATTTTTTAAGTCAAGCAGAATAATGTATAAAAATTAAGCGGCAGGAAAAGCATTGTTTATGTTTCCTGCCGATAAATTTTAAGCTAAATGTTATTTGCCGACATTTTGAAGACCGAGCTTTTCAACGGCTTCTTCACGCATTTTATATTTTAAAATTTTGCCCGCTGCGTTTTTCGGGAAAGATTTTACAAATTCGATATACCTCGGAACCTTGTGCCTTGCCATATGCGAAAGGATATATTCCTTCATTTCCTCAACGGTCATCTCACAGCCTTCCTTGAGTATGATGCAAGCCATAATTTCTTCACCGTAACGTTTGTCGGGAACGCCGATAACCTGAACGTCCTCAACGGCTTCGTGCGTGAAAATAAATTCTTCGATTTCTCTCGGATAAATGTTTTCACCGCCTCGGATAATCATATCTTTAAGACGTCCCGTTATGAGGTAATATCCGTCGGGACGGCGGCAGGCAATGTCGCCCGAATGAAGCCAACCGTCGGCATCGATTGCCGCTGCCGTGGCTTTCGGCATTTTGTAGTAGCCTTTCATAATGTTGTAGCCACGGGCAACAAACTCACCGTTTTCGCCGTCGGGCAGGTCTTCACCCGTTTCGGGGTCAATTATTTTGCACTCAACGTTGGGGAATGCACTGCCTACAGTTTCCGTTCTGTCCTCAAGCGATTCAAGGAAATGTCCCATTGTGCAGCCGGGTGAGGCTTCCGTCTGACCGTAAACGCTGAGAATTTGTTTCATATTCATTTCTGCGGCAGCTTTTTTCATCAAATCGGGCGGACAGTTTGCACCTGCCATAATGCCTATTCTCATATATGAGAAATCCGTTTTTGCAAAATCTTCGTGCTGGAACATTGCAATAAACATTGTCGGAACACCGTTAAAGCAGGTGATTCTTTCAAGATTAATGCACGCCAAGGACGATTTTGCGGAGAAATACGGCAAAGGACAAAGTGTGCCGCCGTGCGTCATCATCGAAGTCATCGAAAGCACCATTCCGAAGCAGTGGAACATCGGCACCTGAATCATCATTCTGTCGGCTGTTGAAAGGTCCATTCTGTCACCGATACATTTACCGTTGTTTACAATGTTGTAATGCGTGAGCATAACACCTTTCGGGAAGCCTGTTGTGCCGGAGGTGTATTGCATATTCGCAACATCGTGGCAATTTACGTTTGCGGCTCTTCTGTAAACTTCTTCAACGGGGACGTTTGAAGCAAAATTCAATGCCTCATCCCAAGTAAGACAGCCTTTTTGACGGTAGCCGACAGTAATAACGTTACGCAGGAACGGAAGACGTTTGCAATGCAGCGGTTTTCCGGGTACGGCGTTTTCAAGTTCGGGACAAAGCTCTGCTATGGACTGTGCGTAGTTTGAATCGAGGCAGGATTCTATTGTGACGAGCGTGTGAGTATCCGATTGCTTGAGAAGATACTCGATTTCGTGGATTTTGTAAGCGGTGTTTACAGTTACAAGAACCGCGCCGATTTTTGTCGTAGCCCAAAATGTTATGAACCACTGCGGAATGTTTGTTGCCCAAATAGCAACCTTGTCGCCGGGTTTTACACCGAGTGCGATAAGCGAACGTGCGAAAGTATCGACATCCTCACGAAATTCCGAATATGTTCTGGTGTAATCGAGGGTAGTGTACTTGAAAGCGTATTGGTCGGGAAATTCTTCGACAACTCTGTCGAGCATTTCGGAAAAAGTGTATTCGATAAGTGCTTCTTTCGGCCATATGAATTTGCCTGTACCTTCCGCATTGTGGTAAAGTGCACTTTTTTTGTTGTTCTTTGTTCTGAAACGGCGCATAAAGTTGATGAAGTGTGGGAAAATCACCTCAAGGTCGCTGATTTCTTCAATTCTGTCCGGTGCCCATTCAATTGAAATGAATCCGACATAATTTATGGAACGAAGTGCGTTCATCATTTCTTCAAAGGGAAGCTCACCGTCACCGATGAGAGTATATACCGTTTTGTCGCCGTCTTTTACGGCATCCGCAACGTGTGCGAGTTTTACATAATCTCCGAGGTTTTTGATTGTGGTTTCGGCATCCTCGTTTCCGACAAAAAACGTATCGTGGATGTTCCAATCAACGCAGAGATTGTCACAGGCAAAGCTGTTGAGAACCTCGCAAAGCCTTGATGTGTTTGCAAAAATACCCGTGGTTTCCAGCAAAAGAATTATGCCCTCTTTTTCGGCAAGCTCAACGGCAGGCTTCAAAAGTGAAATTACGGTTTCGTTGTCCGCATTTTCCGTATAAGTGATTTTAACATAGTCGGAGTTGAGGGATTTCGCAGCCGAAATGCAAGCTGAAATTTTTTCGATATCGCTTAATTTTCCGCAGTAATCAACAGCGGAAACCGTAAGTCCCATATTTTTAAGCTTACGACGTACCGACGGCAGATTGTCGGGATGGAGAGGCCCGTTGCTTGCAGTGAAAATTTCATCCTCGATATTATGAATTTCTATCCCTTTAAAGCCTATATCCTGTGCCGCACAGCAAAAATCACTCCAGGAATAGCCTTTCCAATTTTTTGTAGAAAAAGCAAATTTCATTTTTTAGCCCTCCTCGTAAACTATCTTGTTAAGTGCGCTTACATATGCACGGATAGAGGCACTTATAATATCAGTCGAAATGCCCTTGCCCGCATAAACCTTACCGTTGGAACGGAGCTTGACAAGAGCCGAACCCATTGCCTCTTTTCCTTCGGTAACGGATTGAATTTGAAAATCGTCAAGCTCGTAGTGACAGCCGACAATATGCTCAATTGCCATAAAAGCCGCATCAATCGGGCCGTCACCGGTGCTTACGCCGCTTAAATCGCTGCCTTCTTTTTTTAACTTAACGTTGGCTGTGGCGGTTATAATGTTGCCGCTGTTGATAACGTAGCTGTCAAGCTTATATGTTGACGGAACCTGCAAGGCAACGCTTGCTACAATTGCGTCAAGCTCTTTTGCGGTAACGGTTTTTTTCTTTTTGGCAACTCTGCCGAACGCTTCAAAAACGCTTGCGTTATCGTTTTCGCTCAAATCGTAACCAAGCTCCCTTACCGCTTTGGAAACGGTGGAAATGTCATCGCCCTCGCTTAACGAAATTCCGTTATGCTCGTCATTTCCTACCGTGTCAAAGAGTGAAGAATGTGTTCCCGAATCGATTATTGCACTTTCAGCCAAGGAAAGCACACGCTTAAATTCCGTTGTTTTTACATTAGTGCAAAGTTCACACGAATCACCGCGTGCCTTGAGAATGTTTACAATGCTTTCGATTGAGGGAAACTCATTTCCGCTTACCGTTGTTTTGATGCCTGCGGCACCTGCCTTTACTCCCGCAAAAGCACAGGCACTTGCCATCGAAATTGAGTTGTTGGCTTCAATTGAAAGCTCAACGTTTTTAAGTGCGGGAACTGCATCGAAGATTTCGGAAATAAAGCCGCCGAATTCGTCGGGGAACATACTTCCCGCAGTGTCACACACGGTTACGATGTTTGCACCTGCCTCGATTGCGGTTTCGATGGATTTGAAAAGAAACTCTTTTTCGCATCTTGTCGCATCAACTGCGGTAAATTCAACATCATTGCAAAGGGATTTTGCTTTTTTGACAAGCGTGCCGATAAGCTCGATTATGGCAGCGGGCTTTTTGTGACACAAATATTCCATCTGAACGGGAGAAACGGGAATCCTGACGTTGAGCCTTGACTTCTTTGCGTCTTTAATACATTCGTAAGCTTTTTCAACTTCGCTTTCCGTTAAGCCTGTCGGACAGGAAAGTGTGCAGCTTTTTACGGTAAGAGCAATTGTTCTTACCAAAAGCTCGTCTGTCTTTCCGCCGTCAACCATACCTGTTTCAACGGTGTCGATTTTGAGTTTATCAAGTAGCTTTGCCAATTCTATTTTGTTTTTAAAGCTGATAGTCGATTTTTTGTCTGACATAATCTGCCTTAACGTGATGTCGGAAATTTTTACGGTTTTCATATTTTAGCATCTCCTTCAAAAAAATAAATCCCCGAAGCTTTCAAAAGCTTCAGGGACGATAATAAACTTATCGCGGTACCACCCGGATTGCCGAAAAAATTCAGCCACTCATCGGACTCGTCATAAAGTCCATAGCCATGATAACGGGGCTTCCGTAACTCCTTATACAGTTGAAAAACGGTTGGGGAGTTCTGCTCTGATACGAGACTGCACAAGACTTAATCTATCGGCTCACAGCGACCGCCGACTCTCTGAAAGACACGGTAAAGTGCTTAATATCTTCAACGCATTTGAATATGAATTTTCGCTTATTTTAACACAATTATAATTAAAAGTCAAGAGAAAAATTCAAAAAAATCCGATAAAATTTTTCGGTGCGGCAATATTATTCACAATATAATATTGAAATCGGATTTTGAAGCACGTTCTTTGCGGATATTAACAAAATTTTCTTTTATTTGCCGTTTTTGTTGACTTTGTAGGATAAAAAAGCTATAATAAAATGTACTTTAATGTCCCGGTATTTTATGAAACGGAGGATAAAGAATGAAAACCTATGACGTAATTGTAATCGGTGCCGGTAACGGCGGCCTTGCGGCAGCTACAGCCTGCGCCAAAGAAGGTCTTTCAACGCTGTTGCTTGAAAGACACAACATTCCCGGCGGTTCCGCTACTTCATTTGTAAGAGGCAGATTTGAGTTTGAACCGTCACTTCATGAGCTTGCGGGCCCCAGTAAACCCGATGCCGATGACTGTGCTCCCGGTATGTTCAAAAGATTTAACGCAGACTGTGATTTCTTAAATCATGAGTCAACTTTCCGTCTTGTTGTTCCCGCAAAAGAGGGGGATAAGGATACTTTCGTAAACGAAGACGGTGTTGAAGTAAGTGTTGATGCCCGTATGCCCATCGGCTTTGAGGCTTTCTCAAGAAAGCTTGATGAACTTGTTCCCGGCTCTTACGAAAGCAGTAAGAAAGCATTCGATTTGTCTTGCAGAATGTTTGAAATTTTGAATAACCTCGAAAATCCGTCAAAGCTTCCGCCCCTTTTGAAGCACTTCCCCGACGTTCTTCGTATGGGTGCTTACAATATGAATGATGTTCTCGATGCCCTCGGTATGCCCAAAAAGGCTCAGGATATTTTCAATACATATTGGTGCTATCTCGGTGTTCCCGGTGACAAGCTTGATTTCCTTTTCTATATGGCAATGCTTTACAGCTATGTAAAAACAGGTACATCGATTCCTCATCTTCGCAGCCACGAAATGAGCCTTGCTCTTGATAAGGTTATTCGTGATAACGGCGGCGAAATCTGGTACAATTCGGAAGTTACAAAAATTATTATGAAAGACGGTAAACCCGCAGGCGTTGTTATCAACGGTGAAAAAGAGGTTTACGCAAAACGCTTTATCTGCAACTCCTTCCCCAACAAGGTTTGGAACGATTTGTTTGATGATGTTAAGGATATTCCCGAAAGACAGCTCAAGCTTGCAAACGCAAGAACGATTTCCACAACGCTTACAACCGTTTACCTCGGTATGAACGTTACAAAAGAGCAACTCGGAATTAAAGACTATTCAACATTTATCGCTCCGACATCGGATTCTGATGAGCAGTTTGCTCTTGTTAAGGATTATTTCAGCGGATACTGTATTATCAACTGCCTTAACGAAATTATCCCCGACTGTACTCCCGAAGGCACCTGTCAGTTATTCCTTACGGGTATGACAATCGGTGACGTTATGAAAGGTATTGAGCCTAAGGATTATAAGAAGTTCAAGACCAAGGTTGCAAAAGATATGATTGAAACCTGTGAAAAGGCTCTCGGTATTTCGATTACACCGTACATCGAAGAAATCGAAATCGGTTTGCCGCCTACTTTTGCAAGATATTTGAACGCACCTCAGGGTACTCCTTACGGCTATTGGCTTGAAAAATGGGACGGTATGCTTCCGCGTACAATTCAGTCCGCAGCCGACCAGCCGTTTGATAACTTCATTTTCTGCGGTGCTACACAGCAGCGTGGTGACGGTTATTATTCAGCTTATTATTCAGGCGAAAATGCCGCAAATCTCACCATAAAGGCACTCAAAAAGGGAGGTAAAAAATAATGGGAATTCTTAAACCGCTTAAAGCGACAAAATTTATATCTGCAATCCCCGAAAGAGAAAAAAGAATCAAAAACGCTCCCGCAGTTCTTCCGAAAGTGAGCGACACGGCAACAGAGCTTGCAAAGGCTCTTCATCCGAAACGCCAATATTTGAAGGTTGAAAACGTCAGGGAAATGTCTGCCGATTGCAAAACATTTACTCTTGTTCCCGATGAAAAAAGAGGAACAAAGGCTCTTGCTTATTTCGGAGCCGGTAAGTATCTTACGGTTTTTGAAACGATTGAGGGAATGCCCGTTACAAGAGCATATTCCATTTCATCCTCTCCCAAAGATTCTCTTGAGGGAAAATATACACTTACAATCAAGCTCGTTGACGGCGGATTGATGTCGAGATATATTCTCGATAACTGGACTGTCGGAACAGAGGTTGAGGTTTCCGCACCGTCGGGTAACTTTGAATATCAGCCTTTGAGAGATGCCGAAACCGTGGTTTGCGTTGCAGGCGGCAGCGGTATTACTCCTTTCGTTTCAATGGCAAATGCAATTAATGACGGCGATGAAGATTTCAATATGGTTCTTCTTTACGGCAGCCGTGATTATGACAATATCCTTTTCCGTGAAGAGCTTGCACAGCTTGAAAAGAATTGCGACAAAATCAAGGTAGTTCACGTTTTGAGCGACGAAGAAAAAGAAGTCGAAGGAACGGAAAAAGGCTTCATTACGGCAGACCTTATAAAGAAATACGCTCCCGAAGATGCGGCATATTCCGTATTCCTTTGCGGCCCGCCCCAGATGTATAAGTTTGTCGATAAAGAGCTTGAAAAAATCGGTTTGCCGAGAAAATATGTTCGTCACGAAATGTTCGGTGAGTTCCACAACCCCGCAACACAGGAGGATTATCCCTCGGATGTTCCCGAAAAGGTTAAAATCACCGTTACAATTCAGGATATGACACGCACGGTTGAGGGCCTTTCTTCCGATTCCGTTATGCAAACACTCGAAAAGAACGGAATTTCCGTTCCCGCACGTTGCAGAAGCGGTGAATGCGGATTCTGCCATTCACATTTGCTTTCGGGTAAGGTTTATGTGCCGAAGCACCTTGAATACCGCCGTTTGGCTGACTACAAGTTCGGCTGTATTCATCCTTGCTGTTCTTTCCCGCTTACAGATTTGGAAATTAATGTTCCCGTTGCAAAGTAAGAGGAAAATTCAAATTAATTAGTTTTATTTACGGAGCTGTAAAATTTGCGTTTTACAGCTCCTTTTTTACTTGACTTTTTGCTCATTTATGTTATAGTTAAGACAAATAAACTCGGAGGTGCTTTTATGATATTCGATACCGTAAAAAATATGAAATTTTATTCAAAAATGATGCCGGAATTGGAAACAATTCAAAAGTTTGTGCTGGATTTTGCGGCAGGAAAAAAGGAAAACAGACGTTATGATTTGGACGGGGATAAGCTTTTTGTTTCGCCGTCTGTGTATATGCCCAAAGAGCATGAGGGTGCGGAATATGAATCGCATATTAAATATGCCGATGTGCAGGTTATGATAAAGGGAAAAGAATATATCGGTGTTGCACCGCTTGAAGATTGCAAGGTAACAAAGCCTTTTGAAGATGGCGGAGATATCGCTTTTTACACAAGCGAAAAGGGAAGTCTTTGCCTTTTGGAGGAGGGTTATTTCCTTGTCCTTTATCCGCAGGATGCTCATATGCCCTGCCTTAAAGTCGAGGACGGCACAGAGGTTACAAAGCTTGTTTTCAAGGTCAGAATCGAGGAGTAAAAAGTATGAGCGAAATTTTAAATGCAAATTGGATTAAATCGCCTCAAAAAATGAACGGCATTGTGCCTGTGTTTTCAAAGATAATCGAAACCGAAGATGTTGCAAGTGCCGAAATCAGCGTAAGTGCAAGGGGTGTGTACTGCCTTTATGTAAACGGAAAAAGAGTTGGGGATTATGTTCTTGCTCCCGGTTGGACGTCTTACAAAAACAGAATACAGTGTCAGACATACGATATCACCTCAATGCTCAAGGAGGGAGAAAACAAAATAGAAATCGGCGTCGGTGAAGGCTGGATGATGCATTACCATCACAACGAAGAAACGGAAGCTGTCGCAGCGGTTGAAATTACGTTTGAAAACGGCGAAAAGACTGTTGTTTACACGGACGAAACGTGGGACTGTGCTTCCTCTCAAACGCTTTATTCAAATATGTACAACGGCGAAACGTTTGATGCGTGCAAAGTGACGGAAATTATCGGTAAGGCTGTAATTGCGGATACATCAAAGGAGCTTTTGATACCGCAGGAGGGCGAGAAAATCCTTGAACAAAAGCGTCTGCCCGCAAAGGAATTTATCACAACTCCTTCGGGGGATACGGTGATTGATTTCGGTCAGAATTTAACGGGATATGTTGAGTTTAAAATAAAGGGAAACAAAGGCGAGCAGGCGGTAATTACACACGCAGAGGTTCTTGACCGTGACGGGGAATTTTATGTGGAAAATATGCGTAGTGCGAAAAACGAAATCCGCTTCATTTGTGACGGAAACGAGCATACCTTTAAACCGAGCTATACTTTTCAAGGCTTCAGATTTATCAAGCTTGAAGGCTTCAGTGATGAGATTAAGCTTGAAAACTTTACCGCCGTTGCGGTTTATTCCGATATGAAAAGAACGGGGCATTTTTCCTGCTCAAACGAAATGCTCAACAAGCTTTATCACAACATAATTTGGGGTCAGATAGGCAATTTTCTCGATGTTCCCACCGATTGCCCGCAGAGGGATGAGCGTCTCGGCTGGACAGGTGATGCCGAAGTTTTTGTCAAAACCGCAAGCTACAATTTTGACGTATACAAATTCTTTTCAAAGTGGCTCAAGGATTTGTCATTCGACCAGTGTAAGGATGGCAGAGTGCCGCACGTTATTCCGAAAATCAATGGCTTTGAAGAAAATGACGAGCATCGCTCCAGTGCCGCTTGGGCTGATGCCGCAACAATTTGCCCGTGGCAGCTTTATTTGACCTACGGCAAAAAAGAAATTCTCGAAAATCAGTTTGCTTCTATGAAAAAATGGGTGGATTATCTCGATTCCGTTTCGACAAATCACCTTTGGATTCAGAAAGACCATTTCGGTGATTGGCTGGGACTTGATGCGGAGGACGGAAGCTATAAAGGCTCAACCGACCAAAATCTTATAGCAAGCGCTTACTACTATTATTCAACGTCACTGCTTGTAAAAGCGGGAAAGGTAATCGGTAGGGATGTTGAAAAATACGAAGAAAATCTCGAAAGAATAAAATCTGCGTACATTTCGGAATATATCTCGGACGGAAAAGTCATTTGTGCAACGCAAACAGCCTGTGTGCTTACACTTTTCTTCGGACTCTGCGAGGATAAGGAAACGGTTGTGTCACAGCTTACGGAAATTATTAACGATTTCGGACATATGACAACGGGATTTGTCGGAACACCGTATCTTCTGCACGCTTTGAGCGATAACGGACAGACAAAAACCGCTTACGATTTGCTCCTTAGGGAAGAATACCCGTCATGGCTCTACCCTGTAACAAAGGGTGCAACAACAATTTGGGAGCATTGGGACGGAATTAAACCCGACGGCACAATGTGGTCGGCAAATATGAATTCCTTTAACCATTACGCTTACGGTGCGGTAGGCGATTGGATGTACGGCGTTATGGCAGGCATCAACACGGACGAAAAAGCTCCCGGATTTAAGCATATTGTTTTCAAGCCGCAGACAGATGACAGAATCGATTTTGTCGAAGCTTTAATAGAAACACCTTGCGGCGAACTGAAATCCGCTTGGAAAAGGCTTCAGGGCAAAACCGTTTACACGTTCACTGTGCCGAAAGGCTCTTGTGCAACGGCATATATCGGCGGTGAAGCTTACGCTTTAGGTTCAGGGGTGCATAAATTTGAGTGTTAAAACAAATGCGGTGAGAATAGTCGAAGCCGCAGGCAAGGAGTATACGCTGACATCGTACGATTGCAAAGATTTTTCGGATGCTGTGAGTGTGGCAGAAAAAATCGGCGTTGATGTGCAAAAGGTTTACAAAACTCTTGTTACGCAGGGCAAAAGCGGAGAATATTATGTTTTTGTTGTGCCGGGCAGTAAAGAGCTTGACCTGAAAAAAGCGGCAAACGCTGTCGGTGAAAAATCCGTTTCTATGATTCACGTCAAAGACATTAATAAAATAACGGGCTACATCCGAGGAGGGTGCAGTCCGATTGGTATGAAAAAAAGCTATGTTACCGTGTTTGATTCGTCGGCGGAAGCCTTTGAAAAAATATATGTAAGTGCTGGAAAAATCGGCTTTCAAATGGAAATTAGCCCAAAAGATTTGTGTGAAATTGCAAACGGCAAATTTTTCGATGTGGTAAGTTTACAAAAATGACTTAAAATAACGTAATATTGTTCAAAAATCGTTACTATACTTTTTGCATCAAAAATTATAGTGGTGATTTGTATGCAGAACGCAATAAAGGAAAAAATCGTAAAAGCAATAAGGGTTTTAACGGTGCCTCCGCTGTTGGCGTCGGTATTTCTCGTTATTGTAAAATGCACATCCGCTTCGGTTTTTGCAAAACCGTTGGATTTCATTATGAGTATCGTATTTTTGGGAGCTTTTCCCCTTTTGGCATACGGTGTGTGGGCAATAGTGCCTAAACTTAAAAACGGCGGCAGAAACACTCAAAGACGTCTTGCGTTTGTGTTTTCCCTTGTGGGATACATTGCTCTGTGGGTGTATTCCCGTATTGCAAAAGTAAACAGGGAAATGTCGCTTATTTGCGATACTTATTTCTTTTCTGTTTTGCTGTTGAGCATTATAAATTTTGTTTTTAAAATAAAGGCAAGCGGTCATGCGTGCGGAATATCGGGGCCTCTGCTTTTAAGTGTGCATTTTATGGGTTGGGTTTCCGCTTTTCCGTGTTTGGCACTTGGTATAATCAGTTTTTGGGCATCCGTAAAATCGGGCAGACACACTCTGAAACAGCTTTTTGCAGGCACCTTGACCGCAGCGGCGGCATTTTCGGGTTCTTTGATAAAGCTTCACATTATGATGTAAAGCAAAGCCGCAATGAGCAGTTTGTCACCGCTGTTTTTGGATAAAATCAAAATAAGTACCAAAACAAGCAGCTTATCGTCATCAAAAACGGAAGAACGTGAAGCATTCGGAGGATTTGTACAATTGCCGCCGTTTTGATAAATCGGGCATTTTTCAAAACGGCAGTCGCACTTGTATTTGTCAAAGTCTTCCTCACGGAATTTTGAACTGTTTTGCATCTTGAAAACCTCGTCTGATGCTTTTTGAATGTCATTGTATGAATAGTCTTTCATTTCAACACCGCTTTTCGAGGGGAATATTATTTCATTTCTTGAATTAAAGGCAAAATTTCAAGAAGCTTCATAATCTGTAACGCTTGCTCCGCTTTTTGCTGTTTATCGCTTTTAAGCAAGGGCTTCAATGCTTTTATCAATTCACATCTCGGGTTTGTTCGTGAGGAATTTAACGCCCCCATAATCCGCATTATTTTTGCCGTCATTTCGGGGTCGGGCGGTGAAAAATCGGCGGTCTTTTCGGCTTCTTCTTTTTTGTCGGTTTCTCCGAAAATCGATTGTGCCGTTTGCTTGAGCGATTCTATGTCTTTATCGCTTAA
This sequence comes from uncultured Eubacteriales bacterium, assembly GCA_964474295.1. Lineage (GTDB taxonomy): Bacteria > Bacillota > Clostridia > Oscillospirales > Acutalibacteraceae > SIG575. The sequence continues at coordinate 19,035 of CAYYRN010000017.1, read as the reverse complement.
TGAGGCGATTATTTCGCCTATGTTATCCATATCCATCACTTATGACCGAGCTTTTTAATTAACTCCTGTGCTTTGGGACTTGACAAAAGCTCGTTGATTTTGTTTTTGTCGTTAAGTATATTTTCAAGACGTTCTGTCTGTTCCTTTGACAAATTGTTTTTCACAAAGGTGTTGACGTCACCGCCGTTTAAAAGTTCGTCAAAATTTTTGTTCATTGCAATCACTCCCTAAAAAATGAAAGGTTGATTTTATGAGAATACTTGTTGTGTCCGATTCGCACAGTGATGTTTTTTCTTTAAGAAAAGCTGTCAGAAGCCAGCCGAATGCAGAGGTTGTTGTTTTTCTCGGTGACGGAGAAAGAGATATGGAATTTGTGTCTGCCGAAACCGAAAGCAAGCACGTCATAGCCGTAAAGGGTAACTGTGATTTTGCTTCGATTTTGCCTGAAAATGTAACGCAGACAATTTCGGGTAAAAAGTTTTTTATAACACACGGTTATCTTGAAAACGTAAAATTCGGAGATGACAAGCTCATTTACAAGGGGCAGTCACTTGGTGCCGACATTATATTATATGGTCATACGCACGTCCCCGTGAATAAATATGTTGACGGTGTATATGTTTTTAATCCCGGCAGTATCAGGGACGGGAACTACGGGTTTATCGACATAACGGATAAAGGTGTTATGTGCGTAAATGCGGAAATTTAAAGCGATTCTATTTCAACCCCCGTGTAGTAGTGCTTGAGTATTTCTTCGTAATTACTGCCCTGACGTGCCATAAAATCGGCACCGTATTGGCTCATACCAACACCGTGTCCGTTGCCTGTGACGGTGAACACGAAGCAATTATCGGCATATTTTACCGTAAAATTATTTGATTTTAAAGCAAACATACTTTGAATTTCGCTGCCCGTGAAGTCTTTTTCACAGACAGTGATTTTTTTTACCGCACCTGCCTGTGTGCTTTCAAGCGATGTTACCCAATTTTCGGCTTTGCCGTTGAGCGTAATATTGCCGGAAGCTTCGATTTTTGACTTAAATTCTTCTTCCGTAAATTTCGCTTCGCTTGTCAGGTCGGAAGAAAGGGTGTCTCCCGTGCTTGTAACACTAACAAGGTACGGCACTTTGCCGCCCCAAATATCTTCGCAGTTTTCCGTTTTACCGGAGCATAGGGCAAAAAAAGCGGGCAGTATTATTTCAGAATCATATGTTATAATTTTATCTTTCACTTCGCTTACGGCAGAAGTGATTTTTTTTGAATATATTTCATATTTTTCACCCCATTTTTCTTTTGCTTCCTCAGGTGAAATGTATGCCTGATGTTTTTTGTAATCATCTGTCAGCGTGACATTGTTTCTTTGCTGGTAAAGTGCGTATGTGTGAGAAGCAACGGCCTGTGCTTTGATTGCTTCCTCCGAATAAAGCGGAGAAATTTCCGCACTGACAACGCCGATTATGTAATCGCTCATCGAAAGCGTGATTTTTTTGCCGCTTTCGCTTCTTATCAGCGTTACCGTGTCTTCGCTGTCTTCTTTTATTTGTGCAGACGCTTTTTGGACATTGCGTGTTTCTTTTTCGGTTACGGGTTTGATTATCGGTGTGAAAATCATTGAAAGTGCCAAGCAAATGCACAAAAATACCGTAAATCTCATATAAATCAACCATCCTTTTTTCTTGACTTTTAGTGCATTAATATTGTACAATATAGAGTAAATATTTGATAAGTATGATAGGGGGCAGAAGAATGTCAACTTATATAAAATATATCGATGACAGTTCTATGGAAAGTTTATGCAGAGAGCTTGATAAAAATAACCGCATAAACACGGATGATTTTAACAGATACAACGTAAAAAGAGGCTTGCGAAATTCCGACGGAACGGGTGTTATGGCAGGTCTTACGAGAATTTGCAGCGTGGAAGGATATTATATCAATGACGGCGAAAGAATACCGAAAGAGGGCAGACTTACTTACCGTGGATACGATATGGTCGATTTGGTGAAAAATTGCCAAAAAGAAAACCGTTTCGGTTTTGAGGAAATTGTCTGGCTTTTGATTTTCGGCTCGCTTCCGACATCGCAGCAGCTTGAAATGTTCAAAGCAACCTTGTCGATGTGCCGCGAGCTTCCCGATGATTTCATCGAGGATATGATAATGAAAGCTCCCTCGCCCGATATTATGAACAAAATGGCAAGAAGTGTTCTTGCACTTTATTCTTACGATTCAAACCCCGATGAAACAAGCGTCAGCAATATGCTCAGACAGTGTATTCATCTTGTGGCACAGCTTCCGTGTATTATGTCTTATGCTTATCAGGTAAAAAGAAGAACTTACTATAAAAAAAGTATGTATATTCATCAGGCAAAGCCCGAACATTCAACGGCTGAAACCATTCTCCGTTTCACAAGAGCCGACAGGCACTTTACGGATGAAGAAGCAAAGCTTCTCGACCTTTGTCTGTGCATCCATGCCGAACACGGCGGAGGTAACAACTCCACATTTACAACAAGGGTTCTTTCTTCTTCGGGAACGGATACATATTCGGCAATAGGTGCGGCAATCGGTTCCCTCAAAGGACCTCGTCACGGCGGTGCAAACATAAAGGCACACGCTATGATAAGCGAAATTTACGATAATGTTAAAAATCATAATTCCGACGGTGAAATAGCCGATTATCTGACAAAAATTATCAACAAGCAGGCAGGTGACGGTTCGGGCCTTATTTACGGTATGGGTCATGCCATATACACTCTTTCCGACCCAAGAGCAAAGCTTCTTAAAGAAAAAGCCGAAAAATTCGCCAAAGGCACGGAGTATGAAGAAAGATTTGACTTGATTTCCCGTATCGAAAAACTTTCACCGCAGGTTTTCGCTTCGGTGAAGGGCGTTAAAAAACCGCTTTGCGCAAACGTGGATATGTATTCGGGCTTAATTTACGATATGCTCCATATACCCGTGGATTTGTTCACTCCGATGTTTGCCGTTGCGAGAGTTGCCGGCTGGTCGGCACACAGAATTGAGGAGATGACCACGGCGGGAAGAATTATACGCCCCGCTTACAAGAGCGTCGCACTTTCGAGAGATTATATTCCGATTTCGGAAAGAACGGAACCTGAGGTTCAGGGAATATATGTTCCGAGAGAGCAAAGATAAAAGTTTTTAATTCCCGAAAAGAGAGGAATAAGCATTATGAAGATTAAGGGCAGCATTAAAAATTTAAAAATAAATACGGCTTTTGTCGTTTTCGCCGTAGGCACCGCCGTTGCACTGGGACTTAGAATTTATCAGGCTTTCAGCGGAATTATCGATTTTGAAACGGGATTTTTCAACACTCAGCACATAACAACCACCATTTTGTATGCTGTTTTGGCAATAACCGCCGTGGCTGTTTTTGCCGTTGCTTTTTTGGCAGGGGAAATACCGCAGGAAAAAATGCCTTTGAAAAAAAGTCCCTCAATGACTTTGTTTTCGGGACTTTTCGCAATAGCTCTTTCCTACGGTGCAGTGACAAAATTTGCGGATTTTAACGATCTTTTGTCAAAATCCGTTTCAGACCCCATTTGTATTGAACAGGGCTTGGGTGCGTATCTTATGAAATCGGGTGCTTTTGCCGTTTTGGGACAGTCTGTTTTTGCGGCACTTTCCGTTGTGTATTTTTTGATATTGCTGTTTTATTATTCCGATATCAAAGAGGTAGATTTGACGAAATTCAAGTTTTTGTCGCTTTGCCCGTTGTTTTGGGCAACGTTCAGAATGATACAGCGTTTTACAAGAACCATCAGCTTTATGAACGTTTCGTCTCTTCTGCTTGAGCTTTTTATGATAGCGTTTATGATGATGTTTTTTATGTATATGGCACAGATGTCATCAAACGTCAACGCACTTGCGATTTCGTTTAAAATTTTTTCATACGGACTTATAGGAAGTATGTTTGCGGCAGTGGTAAGCGTGCCGAAAATTTTACTTTTGATTTTCGATTCTTCGTACAGGGAGCTTATGAAAGCCGAAAGTCTTGCGTGTCCGCTTGAAATAACGGATATTGCGTTTTGTGCGTTTACGGTAGCTTTTCTTATTCTCTGCCTTACGGTTCCGAGAATCAAAAACCTTTCGTTAAAGGAAACGGAAAAGCTTATAGAAGAAAAATCGGAGGAATAAAGTGTGTTTGCGGAAAATCTTATCATAGCCGCCAAGCAGGTGTTGATTCTTTACATTTTGGTAGCGGTGGGTTTTGTTTGCGATAAGACAGGTCTTTTTAAAGAAAAAGCGGCACGCTTGTCAAACGATCTTTTGTTTTATATTGTCACACCTGCGGTTATTATCAATTCGTTTTTGTCGATGGATAATACGCAGGAAAATTTAAAAAAATTACTCACGGCACTTGTTTTTGCCGTTGTTCTTCAGATAATTGCGGCTGTGATCGCACTGCCTTTTTTCAGAAATAAGGAAAAGGAAGATAACTGTATTTACAAATTCGCCTCAACATATGGAAATGTCGGTTATATGGCTTTGCCGCTTGCAAGTGCGGTTCTGGGCGATGAAGGTGTGTTTTACTGCTCGGTTGTGGTTGTGGTTTTCAATGTTTTTTGTTTTACGCACGGAATAAAGGTTATGACAGGCAGTGCCGGGTTTGAATGGAAAAAGCTGATTGTAAATCCGGGAACAATTGCTGTTTTAATCGGATTGCCGCTGTTTCTTTTCGGTGTGAAGCTTCCCGAAATTGTCGAAGCGCCGGTTGATTATTTGGCAACGCTCAACACTCCGCTTGCTATGATTTTCTTCGGCACATATCTTGCAAACACCGATTTGAAAACTATGTTTTCGGATAAGCGAATTTACCTTGTGGCATTGCTGAAGCTTGTTGCTCTTCCTCTTTGTATGATGGGTGTTTTCAAGCTTTGCGGAATAACGGGAGTTTTGGTAAGTTCCCTTCTTATTTCAAGCTCCGCACCGTGTGCCAACAACACGGTTATGTTTGCGGCGAAATACGGCAAGGAGGTTGCTGCGGCATCTAAAACCGTTGCGGTTGTGAGCTTTATGAGCATTTTGACAATGCCGGTTATGATTGCTCTCGGACAGCAGTTCTTTTAAAATATGGTAGAAGATGTTTTAAAAAAATATTTTGATGTTTTCGGGTTTTGCCGTTTTGAAATTTTGAGAGATAAGCTCATTGAGTGCAGGGCAAAACAGCGTATTCCCGAAAACGCAAAAACCGTTATAACCGTTTTGTTTCCTTATTATCTCGGAGAAGAAGCGTATAAAAACGCAAATGTTTCACGCTATGCGGCAGTCAGCGATTACCACACAGTTGCGGAAAAGTATTTTAAGCAGGTAACGGAGGAACTGAAAAAATGTTATCCCGATAATACCTTTGTAAATTTTCAGGATAATTCCCCGATACCCGAAGTGTACGCCGCCTTAAAATCCGGTCTCGGTATGAAAGGAAAAAACGGACTTTTAATAAACGAAAAATACGGTTCGTGGGTTTTTATAGGAGAAATCGTGACCGATTTGGAAATTCCTTGCGAGGAAATTGAAATCAAAAATTGTCCCGATTGCGGCAAATGTGCAGATGCCTGTCCGACGGGAGTTCTTAAAGAAGAAAAATTTGACCCCGAAAGATGTCTTTCACACATAACTCAAAAGAAAGGCGAAATCCCGCAAAAATATATAGATTTAATGAAAAAAAACAACTGCGTTTGGGGTTGCGACGAGTGCCAAAAGGCTTGTCCGTACAATAAAAACGCTCAAACAACTTCAATCGAGGAATTTGTCCGTGATGCTGTTGTGAACATAACGGAGGAAACTCCGCTTGAGGGCAGAGCATTTGCGTGGCGTGGGAAAAAAGTAATAGACAGAAATTTAAAGGTAACGCAAGAAGATGAATTTTGAAAACAGAGAATATGATGCAAAATTTAAAGAACTGATATCATCCGCTTTTGACAGCGGAAGGCTGCCGCACGCCGTGATTCTTGAGGGTGCGGACGCTTCTTCACGTCTTGAATTTGCGAAAACTCTTTCAAAAGCACTTGTGTGTTCCGAAAGCGAAAATTCGCTGAAGCCTTGCGGAAAGTGTGCCAACTGTTTGAAGGTTTCTTCAAATTCGCACGTTGATGTAAAAACGGTTGTCGGTTCTAACAAGTCAAAAACGGTGTCTGTCGAAGACATAAGGAATGTAAGAAGTGATGCTTACGTTGTCCCGAACGAGGCACAGCGTAAGGTTTATATTATAACGTCGGCGCATAAGATGAACGAAACCGCAATGAACGCTTTCTTGAAAATTCTCGAAGAACCGCCGGCTTACGTTAATTTTATCCTTGAGTGTGAAGATAAGGCGATGCTTCTTCAAACGGTGAAATCACGCTGTGTGTCATTTAGACTGGGTGAATTGAGCGATGACGGCTTGACTAAAAGAAAACTTGAAAAATCTTTTGAAAATGCCACCCTCATCGCAAAGGCAATCGCTTCAAACAGCGAAATAGAGATGATGAAAACGCTGGGAATTTTTGAAAAAGACAAAGATGCCTTGAAATTGGCACTCGAAGAAGTTATACTGATTTTGAGGGACAGCATAGCCTTAAAAAACGGGGTTCAAAAAAGTCTTTCTCAAGACACAACGACGGCGGCTGAAATTGCCGCAAATATGACAACGGAAAAAATTTTGCTTGCAATGAGCGTTGTTGATGATTCATTGCAAAGTATGCAATATTACGCAAATCATAATTTGCTTTTGGCACGGCTTTCAAGCCGTTTAAAATAGTTATTTGTTTTACAAACGAAAGTGAGGAAAGTATATGGCTGAAGTAATCGGCGTCAGATTTAAGGATGTGGGAAAGGTTTACTTTTTCGACCCTGACGGAAAACAGCTTAAAAAATTCGATAAAGTTATTGTCGAAACGGCACGCGGAGTTGAATGTGGAGAAGTCGCTGCGGCGAATCATGAGGTTGAGGATGAAAAAATCGTTCACCCTTTAAAAAAACTTATAAGAATCGCAACGGATGAGGATTTGAAAACTGTTGCGGAAAACAAAGAAAAAGAGAAGAAAGCCTTTGATATTTGTCTTGAAAAAATAGCAAAGCACGGGCTTGATATGAAGCTTGTAGACGTTGAATATACGTTTGATAACAGCAAGGTTCTTTTCTATTTCACATCAGACGGCAGAGTCGATTTCAGAGAGCTTGTTAAGGATTTGGCTTCCGTTTTCAGAACGAGGATTGAGCTTCGCCAAATAGGTGTCAGAGACGAATCTAAAATGATAGGCGGCTTGGGTATGTGCGGCAGACCTCTTTGCTGTTCAAGCTTCCTCGGTGATTTTCAGCCTGTTTCGATTAAAATGGCAAAAGAGCAGGGCTTGTCGCTTAATCCTACAAAAATCAGCGGAACCTGCGGCAGACTTATGTGCTGTTTGAAATATGAGCAGGATTCGTATGAGCATCTGCTTAAAGTAACGCCTAAGGTCGGTGCGATTGTCGAAACAAACGAGGGCAGAGGAACCGTAACGGAGGTAAATCTTCTCAAAGGAACGGTGAAAGTAAACCTTGACAAACGTCCCGGTGCCGCACCTCAAAGCTTCGGCAGACGTGAGGTTAAGGTGATTAAGGACGGACATATGAAAATAGAAAAATCCGAGCTTGAGGCGCTCAAGGATATTGAATCGTAAGTATATTTTACCAAGTGAAAATAAACTTTATAAAAAGACTTGATTTTTATAAAATATGTGATAGAATAGATTCATAAATGAAAAGGGAGGTTACGAACAATGGCTTATACCATCAATGATGAATGTATTTCTTGCGGTGCTTGTGCAGGTGAATGTCCTGTTGAGGCTATCTCCGAAGGCGCAGATAAGTATGTTATCGACGCAGATGTTTGCATCGATTGCGGCAGTTGCGCAGACGCTTGTCCCGTAGGTGCTCCTGAGCAGGCCTAATTGTAAAAAGGTAACTAAAACGAGCTGTAAAAAAACTTGTGTTTTTTTACAGCTCCATTTTTATATGCTTTATTTGACGGCATAGTAAAAGTAAGTATATCCCGTTTCGTTTAAAAGCGGATAAACGTTACTTGTCTTGTAGGACGTTCCGTTATGCACCTGAAAACCTCTTGATGTACACGAAACACCGTTTGAACCGTGGGAATTGTCTACGGAATAGCCGAAATAGAGCTTTCCGACAGTATTTTCAAAGTCAATTCCGAAAGGGGAATAACCTGTGGCGAAAACAAAAACAAACGAAGGCTCAAAGCCTAAGCTGAGCGTTCGTGAGGATGAGCCGCTGCCGACATAAGAGCCGGTAACAAACGGCGTACTCCATTTTTCACGTTCGCTTTCGGTTATATGAAGTGAAGAGTCCTCCATATGACTTTTGCAGAAAAAGGTTTTGCTTGAAAAAGACGAAAAATTCAACCCCGTTTCGTCTGCGGGACAAAACTCGGCGGCGATATGTATGTCGGCATCCATAACAAGGCTTTCCGTGTTTCTGTCCGAAGTGACGTGACCGCAGGCAGAAGAAACAATGTCCAAGTCGGAGGAAAAGGTGAGATAATCCACAACCTTTGAAAAAACCTCATGACAAGTGCTGCCGCCCAAAGAATCGGGAACGTGTATGCCGAGTACGATGTGTATTTCCGCCTGGCGGCAGTATTCGTCACGCACAAGCTCACCTTCGCTGTTTTCACGGAAAAGGTCGGTGATTTTCACCTCCGCAAGTCCCACGGAAACGATGGAGTTTTTAAGCGGAACGGCTTTTGCCTGCGGAGGGTATTCGGTCATAAAGGTTATTGATTTCAGGTCGGAAATTTTGCTGAGCCACTTGACTATCGACTGCGGCATACCGCTTATTGTACTGCTCAAATTTTATCCTCCTTTAAACTTCCACAATAGTTTTGATTATTGCCCAAATGTAAAGTACACTGTTGCCGAAATAAACTTTTTCGCTTCTGTCAACCTTGTATTTTACACCGTCCGAGGAAATCCAAGTGCTGGAATCCGTAATCCCCGATAAGTCGTGATTTGCCGGGCCTATGTACAAATAATGTCCCTGACTGTTGTAGCCTATCGGCGTGTTTACACCGTCAAGATACATTTTGTTCTTATACCTCAACGGCTGGATAAAGCAGTGATATATCTCACTTTCCCAGCCGCTTTCGTTGTGAAGCTGAGCTTCTCTGCCGTAAGAGGAAAAAAGTTTATCGAGTGTCATACTTTCCTCCTATATGTTCATAAAAATAAAATTTGTGTCTTTCATCAGCGGAACAAGCTCAATGAGTGCCGCTGATTTCATTTTTTCGGCAGCCTCCGTAAGTGTCGAAACTGTCTTGCTTACGGTCACATCGCCTGCTTTAAAGCTTGTTACTTCGTCTGTTTGGGAATTAAGCTTTACGGCATAGTCATAGTATGTCAGTGCCGCTGCGGCTTCGGTTATTCTGATATCGTCTTTATCCGCGTTTTCATTGAGTTGAACGAGAATCCTTTTTAAATTTACCACACACAACGGCAAAATATCTTCCGCTTCGCTGTCATCTATGTCTATAAGCTGTCTAAATCTTGCAAGAACATTCCATTGACTTGTCATTTTCAGACCTCAAGCACCTTGGAAGCATCGGTAAATATTTTGGAAAATCCCGCAATTGAAGTTATCGCCGCACGCTCAAGCTGTCTGTCGATGAGCTTGTCGTATTCCGTCATAACTTCGCCTGCTTTTACCATTTCGAGGGCACAATTTTTGTCAAGACCGATAAGCACGCCCGAATTTACGGCATTTGATTTTATGAGGTCGGCACCGACAGGGGTAATCATTCTTCCCGTTGCGTGGAAATCGAGAGAAGCTGTCGAATCCCTGAATTCCGGCAGTTTAAGAAGCTGTGCTGTTACGTCTGCACTTGCGATTATCGTGTTAAGCTCATAAGGAGAAAACTTGTTCCAAAAATCAACAAGGTCGGAATATGTAACCACACCGGAATTTTCGGGTGAAATAACTTCTGCCGCATTTGAGTTGCCGTCACCGCCGATGAGAACCTCTATTGCGTCTTTAAGCTGTGTTCGTGCGATGTAAGCGCCGATTTGCTTGAGCGTTACCGTGAAAACATCAAGATGCTGGAAACGTATTGCTTCATATGAAGCAACGAGCATTCTGCCTCTTTTTTTCAAGGTTACGAGGTTGTTTTGAGTTTTGATTGCCGTTTCGGGAATGTGTGCACCCTCGCCTACACGGACAAGCTCCTTGTCATCATCCGAAAGCGAAGAAGAAATGGCACGGTAATCAAGCGAATTGATGTTTGTTGTTGCCGCGACAATTCTCGGAAGAACGTCTGCTTCCTGTATTCCCTGCCTTACCGCACGGGAAACGTATTCGGGAAAGAGTGCGGATGAATCCGATGTGATGAAAAATTTTTCGATGGTGTCGCTGTCGGCTCCGCTGACTTTAATGTTAAATCTTTTAAGCTGACGCTGGAATGCGTCAAGACCTTCAAGGCTTGTGCCTCTGTAATTTTCGGAGGGGTCGAGCTTTTCGAGTTCCGCCGAAAAAGATGATGATGTGTTGTAAAGTCCTTTTTCAAGTTTCAAAGTGTCATAAGCTGCCATATTTTAATGTCCTCCTTTTAAAACAAAAATTCTACGGTACTTTCCGAAGTGTTAACTGCAAGTACGGTACAGGATATACCGCTTGAACCTGTTTTTACCGCACCGTCGGCAGATGATGTGAGCGTTGCTTTTCCGAGAGACGGCTTTGTGCCGGTGTAGGGGGCTTTTATATATCCCGACATCTGCACAACGGCACTTTCACCGTCACAGTCAACGCAAATGCCCACAAAGTTTTCCCCGTCCGAGCATTGTGATACCGTACCGTTTTCCGAAATTTTTACGGGATAATTGCGGTTAATGCTGCTTTTTGCAGCAAAAGTGAGAGCTTTATCGTTAAAGCCGTTAAATGATACTGTCATAATTATTTTCCTTCCGTTTTAAATTTTAAAGCTTTCGTTGAACGCCTTGCTTTGTGTTGCAAGCTGCGGTTTCAAAGATGATTTTTCTGATTTTATGAAATCGTTTCTGAGCGTTTCAAGACCGTTAATGTTTAAAGCCGAACAGATGTTGTCAATGCTTTTTACGCTGATTTCGGGTGTGACCGCAGAAGAAAGTCGGATTATTTCTTTCTTTAAAAACGATTTGTATTTTTCAGCGATTTCCTCTAAGTTTTCATTATTATCAAAACTTTTTACCGTACCGGCTTTTCTTTGTGCCGGAACAGCCACAAAAGACCATTCGTAAGCATCTGTCGGATTTTTAAGAATGTGGCAACAGTTTTTGCCTTTTGTATGCTCGCAGCCGGATTTCTTTACACTCTTGCCGCATACACTGCAAACGGCGTCGCTTACAGCACAGTTAATGCTTACTTCTTTTTTTATTCCCGCACATATTTCATCAATAAGCGGAGAATTTTTTTCGTTTCTGAGCATATAAGCATAAGCTTTAAGTCTGGCATAGTTTTCGCCGTAAGAGGTTTTTTCTTCCGTTACCTCAACTTTTGTCGAGTAAATTCTCGCTATTTGGTTTTCCGCTTTCATTTCGTGGTTCAGAATACCTGTTTTACCCAAAAAAAGCTCTGAAAGAGTTTTGAGTGAGGATAAATCGAAGCGTTCAAAATCACGGTCGATTTCGTTGTCGCAAAGAACTATTCCGAAAGCGAAAATATCCTTTGCCTGAAGCTTTGTGAGTGAATAGCTGTTGATTTTGTTAAGCTCTTCCTCTGAAATTTCAAAAAGTGAAATTGCGTTGTCGAAGTTTTTCTTCATTCTCTGTTAATCTCCATCTCAATTTTTTTTGCCTGTGCATTGTAAAGCCTTGCCTTGGATTCTTCAACGGCATCCTGCAAGCATATGTCTTCCCATTCAACCTGTGCCGTTGCGGCAAAGCCGTTCATTCTTAAAAAAGTGTTGCCGATTTTTAAAATGACAGGCTCAAGTATTTTTCTGTAATGCTCAAGCTCGCTCGTCAAAATGTCAGCCTGTTGAGCGGACATTCTTTCTGTCGAAGACCAGCTCAGCCCCAGCATAAACGGAGGCAGACCGGTTTTTGCGACAATCTGTTCAAGCATTTGCCGAACGGGAACTTCACTCTCCAAAATTTGATTGTCTGCACCGATTGCTTTGATTTGAACATCGCCTACCGCAATAAAATCGTGTACCGAGCCGGAAGAATTCATAGCCTTGCTCCATTCAGAAGCAATTTGCATAGCCCTGTCCTTCGCATAAGCTTTGTCGAGCGCATCGTTTTGCGGCTTGTATGTTACGGCGTATCTGACGTTGCCCGCACGGTCAAAATTATTTCCGATTGAATTGTAAATTTTAATCAGTACGGAGCTTACAAAGGGAAGACCTTTTAAAAGGGAATTTCCTTCAATGTGTCCCGGCGTAGGGTTAAGAACCGACATCATCAGCAAATCGGGGCGGGGAGGTTTTGTTCTTTCCGCACCGGCAAGGAATATGTCAACATCAAATCCGTTTTTGTTTCTCGAAAGCTCAACGTTATCGAGATTTGTGTTATAAAGTGCGCCGAAACCGCCCGATACAGTGGGGATTATCTCTCCGATAGCGGTGCCGCAGGTCAGCAATTCATCAAGGTAAACGGAAATGAAGGCTTCAATTCCTCTTGTGTTGCCGCCGACCGCCACACTGCCGAAAAAGTCCTGCATTTCTTTTTCGGCATTTTTATCATCACAGGTAAGACGGAAAGCACACACAAGACGAACAAGCTTGTCGATTGCCGCATCGATTATCGGTACGGAATTTCTCAATTCTCTGTAAAGCCTTATTTGAGATGACGATATCGGTGAAAAGCTTTCAAAGTGTGTTAAAAAATCCCTGCTTGAAGATGTCTGTACAGCCGCAACGGGTGATTGAGACATTTTTTTTGCAAAAAAATCTTTAATGCCCAAAGTTTTCCTCCTTTATCTTTCACTTGAGAGAACAAAAAAATCATTTTCGTTGTTGTTCAGAACTGTGGAAACAAAATAACGTATGTCATCCATTGCGTGGTCGTTTTCCTTTCTTACGGAATCCCTTGCACTGCCTGAATCCCATCTGTAAAGCGAAAATTCTCTTATCGCATCTTTACATACAGGAGAAAACATTATTTTTTTCTGCTGTAAGCAGTCGGATACGAGTCTGATTCCGTCAATAACCTGATTTTTTGCGGGAACGACACGGAATTTTCCGTGACGGCGAATACATTGTATAAAGCTTGCTGCCGACGGGTCAACGATTACACTTTCAATATCTCTGTCTGAGGCAAGTTGTTCAAGAGATAAGTAGTGTTCCTCGTCTGTTTTTTGAAGTCCTTCGCTTCGGGAATCGTGATAATATTCGTTTATTCTGTACCAAATATCGTCCTTTTTACCCCAAAGACCGAACGATGCGGGGTTTACCGTGCCGTAGTCACAGGAAATGTAATACTTTTCAAAAGGCTCCGCAGGCGGGACGCAAACGTGGATTTTTTCGCTGAATTGAGGATAAACCGTGCCTTCTGCGGCAACCCATTTGCCCTCGACAAATCTTTCGTAAAAGGCTCCCGAATACAGATTTTTGTACCTGTCGATTATTTTTTTCGATAACGAAGGATTGTCCTGCATAAGAAAGTGAAGGTGAAGACAGTTTTTGGATTCCGCCTTTTCAATCCACTCTTTTTTAAACCAATGCTGCGGATTTTCGGGATTACAGTTGAACCAGAATTTTGCACCCTCAAGCGAGCAGCGGGCAAGTGCCTGTTCGACAAAAGAACGAGGCATAAGTGCAACCTCATCAAAAAGAACGCCGCCCAAGGTCATTCCCTGAATCAGCGAAGCCGAGGCCTCATCTTTACCTCCGAAAAGAAAAAATCTGTTTGTCCTTTTGCCGTAGGTTACGGTAATTTCGTTTCGTGACAGCTTTTCTTCGCAGGTAAAACCGAGCTGACGCAAAAGGGGGATTATCGGCGTTACAATGTTTCGTCTTACGGAAGCAACCGTTTTTCCGCAAATGGCAAAGCTTGTTTCATTAAACGCAAAAAATGACCAAGCCGTAAAGGATATTGACATACAAAGCGTTTTTCCGCTTCTTACGGCACCGTCGCAGATGATAGCGTCATATGTGCTGTAAGAGGATTCGGGATGCCACCAGGAAAGAACCGTAAGCTGTTTTTTTGAGAAAGGAGAAAATTTAAGCTTACTCATTTTTCTTTCCTTCCAGTGCTTTTGCGGATTTTTTTATCGCTTCGTAAAAAGGCATTGAGGAATCGTCATCATCGTTTTCGCAAATGCCGGAAAGCTTTTCCATCGCCTTAAAACGGTCAAAAAATTTAATTTCTATTCCGCCGCCTTTAGGCTTCTTAATTTCGGCAATGTTGAAAAAATCCATTCTTTCAATGTCGAAATTTTCGCTGCCGTCCGAAAGAATTAATTTCAAAGCGTCCGCCACCGAACCGAAAGCAAGCCTTTTCAAGCCGCAAATTATTTCGCTTTTTTCTGTCTTTTGCAAATTGATTCGTGAAATTTCATCGCTGATTTCTTTGCGAGACAAAAGCTTGATACCTGCTTTTTCGGGGTTTGCGTAGCCGCTTCGTGATGCGGCTTCACGGGGATTTGCACACATCGCAAAGCAGTGGCAGAAAAGCTTTTCTTTTTTTGTAAGTTTTTTTGTTTTCATTTTGCAGTCCTTTCTTGAAATTTTGATTGAATTTTTTGTTCTCTCACCGGTAGTGCGGACAATTGCTTTTTTCTACCGATTGAGGTGCAAAAAATTTTAAAAAAGGAAATGTTCACAAATTATTCACAAATATCGGATAAATAAGGCGTAAAATATTAAATAAAGAAATATTGGGAGGTAATAAAAATGGAACCTGACGGTAACGGGCGAAGTATAAAAAAATCGACGTCGGAGGAATTTAATTGTACTTATTATTAAGTGCCGTTTTCGGTGTTTAATAATGGGTATAATTGGCTCCTCCTGCGTGCAAGAGAGGAGTTTTTTTATGAAAGAAAATGATTTTTTGGAATTGCAGGAACTTCTTGAAGAAAACAAGTTTACGGCGGTGCATGGCATACTTAAAGAAATGAATGCGGTCGATGTAGCGGAGTTTCTCAATGAAGTTGACGAAAAATTTCTTGTCGTAGCGTTCAGAATGTTGCCAAAGGATATGTCGGCGGATGTTTTTTCTTATATGGATTCCGATTCACAGGAAAATATAGTACATTCAATAACGGACAGTGAGTTGTACCGTCTTGTTGACGATATGTTTATTGATGACACTGTGGATTTTCTTGAGGATGTGCCGGCAAATGTTGTAACAAGAGTTTTAAGTGCAACGGATGCCGAAACAAGGGAAACCATAAACAGGTTTTTAAATTATGCCGAAGATACTGCCGGCAGCATAATGACAACGGAGATGGTTCAGCTTCACACTCGTCTTAATGCAGGTCAGGCGATTGAGCAGATAAGAAAAACAGGCATAGATAAAGAAACTATCTACACCTGTTATTGTATTGACAGCGAACGTCATCTTGTAGGTATTCTCGATTTGAAAGATTTGCTGTTGTGCGAGCCTGACACACGACTTACGGAAATAATGGATGATGAAAAACAGATTATTTCCGTTACCACATCTGAAGACCAGGAGGCAGTTGCCGACCTTGCAAGAAAGTATGACCTCTTGAGCGTGCCTGTTACCGATGCGGAAAACCGTCTTGTGGGCATAATCACAATTGACGATATCGTAGATATCATCGAAGATGAAAACACCGAAGACTTTGAAAAGATGGCGCTTCTTAATCCGTCGGATGACACTTACCTGAAAACGGGTGTTTTCAAGCTTTCAAAAAACAGAATAGTTTGGCTTGTGGTGCTGATGATTTCCGCAACCTTTACAAGTCAGATAATCACAAAAAAAGAAGCCTTGCTTGCCGATTACGCTTTTCTTATTTCTTCCATTCCGATGCTCATGGGTACCGGCGGAAATGCGGGAAGCCAGTCCTCAACGCTTATAATCAGAGGTCTTGCACTCGGTGAAATCAGAATCCGTGATTATTTAAAGGTTGTTTTCAAAGAACTTCGTGTGGCACTTTGCTGTGCAAGTGTGCTTGCCGTTTTGAATTTTATCAGAATGATGATTATAGGTCAGGGCGATATACCGCAGTATTTTGTGGTGTCCGCCGCAATGTTCGCAACCGTTGTAATTGCAAATATCATCGGCGGCTCTTTGCCGATACTTGCAAGGCTCGTTCATCTTGACCCGGCGCTTATGGCAGGCCCTATGCTCTCGACAATTGTTGACATTTCAACGCTCTCGATTTATTTTGCAATTGCACAGCTCGTTTTGATGAGGTAAAAAAGTAAAATCCCGATATCGCTCTTTTTTGAACGGTATCGGGATTTTTTAAAATTTAATTTTTATAAATCAGTCGGCTATAATTTCACCGAGAAGACCGGGTGTTGCAAATGCCGCATTTGATTCGTCTGTGTCAATGTGCATTGCAAGTGCATAAGAGGGGCTTACTCTGCAAACAACATCACCGAAAGTAAGGGCTCTGCCGTCAGATTCGATTTTAACCGAAATTATCTGTTTGTCGGTAAGACCGTATTTTTCGGCATCTTCGGGAGTGCAGTGAACGTGACGTTTTGCAACGATAACGCCTTCTGTGAGTTCAACCTCACCTTTGGGGCCTACAAGCTTGCAAGCACCGGAAGAAGCTGTGTCGCCGGATTCACGGCAGGGTGCGGCAACGCCGATTGAACGTGCGTCGGAAGCCGAAAGCTCAACCTGAGTTGCGGGACGTGTGGGGCCGAGAATGGAAACAGCGGGGAATGAACCCTTGGGGCCGATAACCTGAACTCTTTCCTCACAGGCAAACTGACCGGGCTGTGAAAGGTCTTTTTTCTTTGTAAGTTCGTAACCCTCACCGAAAAGTGTGGCAAGGTCTTTTTCGCTGACGTGAACGTGACGTGCGGATGTTTCAACCAAAACTGTCTTTTTCATATGTATATCCTCCAAAAATTATTAGACGATACAATCAACCTACAATAATTTTTTAGTGAGATTGTCGTCCTCATTGGCTTCGTTGTCCTCCGTTCGCAATACGGCAGTATTACTCAGTCGGACGCCTTGCCACTGAAGAACGCCAATTCTCCCTAAAATCTTCGACCGAAAGCGAAGATAAATGTATTTATGAGGCTTGATATATCGCCAATTCCAATATGTTTCGATACAAAAAGTTATTTCGATTCGCTTTCGGAATCATTGTAGCCTGATTGTATCGTCTACCTAAACATTTTACTACCTTTTGAAGATTTTTTCAATAATATTGATGAAATTTGTCATATTTTATGGTATAATCAAAGAACGAAACACCGAAAGGATTATAAAACTATGTATAATAATTGGGAAGAATTAAAAAGCGATTGTATGAATTGTGATAAATGCGAGCTTGGAAAAACACGAACAAACCTTGTTTTCGGCAAGGGCAACGAAAAAGCCGAGGTTATGTTTGTAGGCGAGGGGCCCGGTGAAAATGAAGATTTGCAGGGTGAACCGTTTGTCGGAAGAAGCGGAAAGCTGCTTGATTCTATGCTTGCGTGCATTGATTTGGACAGAAACAAAAACATATACATTGCAAATATGGTAAAATGCAGACCTCCCAAAAACCGTGACCCGTTGCCTCAGGAACAGGATATTTGCATTGGCTGGCTTCGTGAACAGGTCAGGTTAATGCGTCCGAAAATTATAGTTTGTCTGGGCAGAATTTCCGCCCAAAGACTTATTTCTCCCGATTTTAAGGTTACACAGCAGCACGGACAGTTCATTGAAAAAAAAGGAACGCTGTTTATGGGGACATTTCACCCTGCGGCACTGCTCAGAAATCCGAACAATAAGCCGGCGGCATTTGATGATTTTATAGCTCTGCGTGAAAAAATAAATGAAATATGCGAACACACATATTAAGGTTTGACATAATCATTTTTTTGTTTTATAATACACTCATAAAATAGAATTGGAGATGTTTTTATGCAATCATTCGGTACACTTTATGTTATTTTTAAAAAAATAATATGTTGCATTTCGGCAATTATGCTTTTGATTGTCGGCTTTGATGAAAAGGATTTGCCCGATCCCGACGGAGCGGTTGTAATTGACAAGAACACATATGTCTTGTATGACCGTCATATGAGTTCGCAGGGCGTTACAAACGACGGGGAATACTTCTATTTCAGCGGCAAGAAAAATCTCGGCAAAGCTAAAATCGAAGACGGTAAAATTTTCCTTATTATGACAAATTCCATTCCCGATGTTCTTGCGGAATTTGGCTGTAACCATATCGGCGGAATAACTTATTACAACGGTATGATTTATGCGGCTGTTGAAGACGGCCCCGATTATAAAAATCCGTACATTGCTCTTTATGATGCCGAAACCCTTGAGTTTACCGGAACTTATTATAAGCTTGACCCCGAATTGCACAAGGAGGGTGTTCCGTGGTGTGCGGTTGACGTTGAAAAAGGTTATCTCTATACCGCAGAATGGTCGAATGCGACAGTCCTCAACGTTTACAAGCTTGACGATTTATCTTTTGTAAAAACAATTGAACTTACAAAAACCGTTGACAGAATTCAAGGTGCGGAAATGTTTGACGGAAAGCTTTATATGTCTTGCGATGAAGAAAACGATATGAAACGTATTTTCAGCGTTGATGTTGAAGACGGTACGGTGGACGTTGCTTTCACAAGAAATATCGGTGCGGGCTTTGAAGCTGAGGATATGACAATTTATCCCGATGAAAACGGCAAGCCTGTTTTCTGCGTCCTTGACAGAGGCGAACGCAGAAAAAGCACAAACCTCACTATGTATCAGCTTGAAAATAACTGACGAAAAAATGTCTGCGAAAGTGCGGACGGTATAAAAAAGGAGCTGTAAAAACGCAAGTTTTTACAGCTCCTTTTTAAGCGATAAGTGATGTTGCTATGCTGTGATAGGTGATGCGATGCGTTTTGTTCATACAACTAAGGCACACATCACAG